>NZ_JAAKZV010000051.1 GCF_011044975.1 Streptomyces coryli
TCCCCAATCCGCAGCACCGCCCCCGCCCGCACCAACACCGGGGTCTCCCCCACCACCGCCCCGTCCAGCCGCGTCCCGTTCGTCGAGCCCAGGTCGCACACCGTCAGCGTGCCGTCCTCCGCCACATCCAGGGCGCAGTGCAGCCGCGACACATCCGGATCGTCCAGCGGCACCTCGGCCTCCGCCGATCTGCCGATACGGATCCGGCCGCCGTGCAGCAGATGGACACCCCCCGCATCCGGCCCCGCGGTCACCTGCAGCCGCGCCGCGGCACCAGCCGCCGGATCCGGGTCCGCCGCCCCGCCGGCCTCCGGCTCCGCAGGACCGCCGAGGGCGAGGATCGCGCCGTCCACCAGCGGGGGCTCGCCCAGCAGCGCGCGGTCAGGGTCCAGCCGCCGCGCACCGGAAAAAACCGGGACCGCCGCGCCACCGGCAGAGCCGCCGGAGCCCGCCCCCGCCACCGCGTCCGCGAGGCCGGAGGTGACGGCGCCGAGGGGCGTGCCCGCGGGGGCGGTGACCAGCACGTCGCTGCCGTGCGCCGGGCCGCGCTGCGGCAGCTGGACGGTCAGCCGGATCTGCATGCCCCGTCACCGGTTCCCTTCTGGCCGCGAGAGAGGCATCCGGCACACCTGCCGCCACCCCAGCCCGCCGCCTGCTCGCTCCTTGCCCTTCATGACCGTTCACGGCCGCTCACAGCCATACCCGGCCGTACTCGCGGTCAGCGCCCCCCGGAGTCCGCTCGTGGAGGCATCTTTCCACCTCCCACCGACAGCCGGTGCCCAGGGCGTAGTTGAACGATCTTGATTGACGGAAAGTTGCCGCATCGGAGCGTCCTTGTCACTACCTAGGCGCACGCCGGGCGCACAGATCGGCAACCATCCGCTCCGGTGGCGCGTCCTCCACCGGAAGAACCTCGCCCGCACGGGGGAAGTCCGCAGGCGAGGGTGGACGCGACCGCCCACCTGGGCGGCACCACTAGAGTGGGGAAGATGGCGTCCGGGCCGTCCCGGCCAAGACGCGACTGCGACATTTACCGATGATCACGACCAGGGAGCGCATGACGTGCGGCCGGTAGGCAGCAAGTACCTGCTCGAGGAGCCGCTCGGACGCGGCGCCACGGGCACCGTGTATCGCGGCCGTCAGCGGGAGACGGCGGGCGCCGAGGCGGCCGTGGCGGGCCAGCCCGGCGAGACCGTCGCGATCAAGGTCCTCAAGGAGGAGCTGGCGAGCGATCCGGACGTGGTGATGCGCTTCCTGCGGGAGCGCTCCGTCCTGCTCCGGCTCACCCACCCGAACATCGTCCGCACCCGCGACCTGGTCGTCGAGGGCGACCTGCTCGCGCTGGTGATGGATCTGATCGACGGCCCCGACCTGCACCGCTACCTGCGCGAATACGGCCCCTTCACCCCGATCGGGGCCTCCCTCCTCACCGCCCAGATCGCCGACGCGCTGGCCGCCAGCCATGCCGACGGCGTCGTGCACCGCGACCTGAAGCCGGCGAATGTCCTGCTGGCCGGCAACGGCTCGGACAGCATGACGCCGATGCTGACCGACTTCGGCATCGCCCGGCTCGCGGATTCGCCGGGCCTGACCCGTACTCATGAATTCGTCGGCACCCCGGCCTATGTCGCCCCGGAGTCCGCCGAGGGCAAGCCGCAGACCTCCGCCGTGGACATCTACGGCGCCGGCATCCTGCTGTACGAGCTGCTGACCGGGCGGCCGCCGTTCTCCGGCGGCAGCGCCCTGGAGGTGCTGCACCGGCATCTGAGCGAGGAGCCGGTCCGGCCCGGCGGCATCCCGGACCCGCTGTGGACCGTGATCCAGTCCTGCCTGCGCAAGAAGCCGGAGGAGCGTCCGAGCGCCGAGAACCTGGCCCGCGCGCTGCGCACCGTCGCCGCGGGCATCGGCGCCGGCGCCACCCCCGAGCAGGCCACCGCCGCCATGGGCGTGGCCGCGCTGCTCGCGCCCGACCCGACGCCCGCGACGGTGCCGGGGAGCGGCGGCGGCGCGGGCGGGGACGCCGACCCGACGCAGGTGCTGCCCTCGAACGCGTCGTCGCAGTCCCCCTCGTACGACCCCAACGCGGCCACCTCCTTCCTGCCCGCCGCCGGCGCGGCCGGCCAGGGCGGCCCGGGCAGCGGCTCCGAGGACCGTACGACCGCGATGCCGCCGGTCCCGCAGCAGCCGCCGCAGCAGCAGGACGGTCCGCACCCCTGGGAGACCCAGATGCGGGCGGCCAGGGACCGCAGCGAGCAGACCCAGCAGATGGGATACCTCGACCCGAGCGAGGACCCGCTGCGCCGCCGGCCGCGGCGCGAGGCGCAGCGCCGCCAGCAGCCGCCGCCGTACGCGCAGCAGCAGGCCCCGCGCCGGCAGCCCGAGCCGCAGCCGCAGCGCTATCAGCGCCCGCAGCAGCCGCCCGCTGCCCCGCCGCCGCAGGAGCCGCCGCGGCAGCGCCGGGAGCGGAGCCCGAACCGGATGCGGATCCCGGGCCTCGGCTGCCTCAAGGGCTGTCTGTTCATGGTGATCGTCCTGGTCGTTGGGTCCTGGCTGACCTGGGAGTTCGCGATTCCGGAGGACTGGAAGACGAACGGCCAGAACTTCTTCGAGCAGGCCTGGGACTGGACCGTCACCGTGAAGGACTGGATCTCCGATCTCGGCAAGGCCGGCGGTGGCGGCGGCAACTGAGCTGCCGATGTTGGTGATTTGTCGACACCCAAAGGGTGTATAGCCCCCGTCGGGCTCCACCCACCCCCTCCGTACGCGTAGCTTTATCGCCATGGCACGGAGAATCGGCAGCCGTTACACCGCTCACCAGGTGCTCGGCCGCGGCAGCGCGGGCACGGTCTGGCTGGGCGACGGCCCTGACGGGCCGGTCGCCATCAAGCTGCTGCGCGAGGACCTGTCGGAGGACCGCGACCTCGTCGGCCGCTTCGTACAGGAGCGCCAGGCCCTGCTGAGCCTGGACCACCCGCGGGTGGTCGGGGTGCGCGACCTGGTCGTGGACGGCGACGACCTCGCGCTGGTCATGGAGTTGGTCCGCGGTACGGACCTCAGGACCCGGCTCGAGCACGAGCGCCGGCTGCTGCCGCAGGCGGCGGTCGCCATCGCGGCGGACGTGGCCGAGGCGCTGGCCGCGGCGCATGCGGCCGGGGTCGTGCACCGCGATGTGAAGCCCGAGAACGTCCTGCTGGACTCGTCCGCCCCGACCGGCCCCGGCGGCGCCCCGCCGGCGCTGCTCACGGACTTCGGCGTCGCCAAGCTGATCGACGCCCCGAGCCGGGCGCCGCAGGCCGCGGCGGGCGCGCGGATTCCGTCGCAGCGGCGGGTGATCGGCACCCCCGACTATCTGGCGCCGGAGATCGTCGAGGGCCTGCCGGCCCGCAAGGCGGTCGACATATACGCCCTCGCCACGCTGCTCTACGAACTGCTGGCCGGCTTCACGCCGTTCGGCGGCGGGCACACCGGCGCGGTGCTGCGGCGGCACGTGACCGAGACGGTGGCGCCGCTGCCCGGCATCCCGGACGAGCTGTGGCAGCTGCTGCTGCAGTGCCTGGCGAAGGCGCCGGCCTCGCGGCTGCGGGCGGCGGAGATGGCGGCGGGCCTGCGGGCGCTCGTACCGGAGCTGGAGGACTTGCCGCGGCTGGACATCGACGAGCCGGCGGCCGACGAGCCGGAGCCGGTCCCGGCGGGCGCGGTGGACGCGTACGCCTCCGGCGCGGAGCAGGCGCCGCCGACGGACGGCGGACGGCCGCTGCGCGGGGCGGTTCCGCTGGTACGGGCCTCGGCCCCCGACTCGAACCGGGACACCCACACCAGCATGCGGGTGCCGGACTCCGACGAGCTGGCGGGCGGCGCGCGGGGCACGGCCCGGGTGCCGAAGGTGCCAGGACAGCCGCGGCCCGGGTCGGCGCGGGCGCGGCAGCGGACGCCGGTCCGTACGCGACGGCTGCGGCTCGGCATTGTGGCGGTCGCGATCGCCGCGGCCGCGGGCATCGGCGGCTGGGTCGCCGCGTCCGGCGACAACGGCGGGGCGCCGCCCGGGGGGAACTCGGAGCAGTCGTCTCCCGAGGAGCCGTAAGGGGCCTGCACGGGTTGGTATACCAAATGCTAGGGTCGCTCTCCGACCGCGACCTTGGAGGCGCCCGTGCTCACCCGCTGGCGTGCCGCGTACATACTCGGCCATCAGGACGGCGGGCATGCGCTGCTCCGCGACGGCGAAGTGGTGTGGGAGGGGGACAGTCTCGTCTACGTCGGGCCGCGTTACGACGGCCCCGTCGACCACGACGTCGACCTCGGTGAATCGCTCGTCCTCCCCGGCCTGATCGACCTCGACGCCCTCACCGACATCGACCACCTCGTGCTGGACTCCTGGGCCTCCCCCGAGCGCGGCCCCGGACTGCAGTGGTCGCTCGACTACTTCGGCCGCCGCCGGGACGTCTTCACGCCCGAGGAGCGCGCGCTCGTACGCGAATACGCGCTCGTCCAGCTCGCGCTGCACGGCATCACCACCTACATGCCCATCGCCTCCGAAGTGCACAGCTCCTGGGCGGAGACGTACGACGACTTCGTCGCCATGGCGACGATCTCGCGCCGGCTCGGCCTGCGCGGCTATCTCGGGCCCAGCTACCGGGCCGGGGTCAATGTCGTACGTCCCGACGGGACCCGCGACGTCGCCTTCGACGAGAAGGAGGGGCGGGCCGGGCTCGCCGGTGCCGAGCGGTTCCTCGAGTACGCCGACACCCTCGGCGATCCGCTGGTGCGCGGCGCGCTGCTGCCCTGCCGGATCGAGACGCTGACCGAGGAGCTGATGCGGCAGACCGCCGCGCTCGCGCTGCGCCGCGACGTCCCGGTGCGGCTGCACGCCCTGCAGGGCTCGGTGGAGCGCGAGCTGATCCACCGGCGGCACGGCTGCACACCCCTCGAACTGCTCGGCAGGACCGGCCTGTTCGGCACCCGGCTGCTCGTCCCGCACGGCATCGTCATCGACCGGCACCCCGACGTGTACGGGGAGGACCGCGGCGACCTGGCGACGCTGGCCGGCGCCGGGATCTCGGTCGTGCACTGCCCGCAGACGTCGCTGCGTTACGGCAGCGTGCTGCACTCCTTCGGCGCGTACCGGGACGCGGGGGTGAACCTGTGCCTGGGCACCGACTCCTTCCCGCCCGACCTGATCCGCGGCATGGACACCGGCGTGCACCTGGCCAAGGTCGTGGACGGCCGCGCCGACGCGGCGCCCGCGGAGGCGTACGTGGAAGCTGCCACGCTCGGCGGCGCCCGCGCCCTCGGCCGCACCGACCTCGGCCGCCTCGAAGCGGGCGCGCAGGCCGACCTGGTGGCGTTCCGTATCGACGATGTCCGGGACGGTGTCCGGGACGACCCGGTGCGCACCTTCCTCCTCAACGGCACCGCCCGGCAGGCCTCGCACTCCGTGGTGGCCGGACGGCCGGTGCTCACCGACGGGCGGCTGCCGGGCGTCGACCTCGGCGCACTACGGGCGCGGGCGCAGGGCCTGTTCGACAAGATGCGCGCCGCATACGGCGAGCGCGATACCCGCGGACGCAGTGCCGACGAGCTCTTCCCGCCCACCTTCCCGGAGTTCAAGGAGACCCAGTAGCCATGTGGATCACGAACGTCCGCCCGTGGGGCCGCGAGCCCTCCGACATCCAGGTCGAGGACGGGCTGATCAGCTCGGTCGTGCCGCACGACCCGCACCGCACCGGGGACGTCGACGGCCGCGGCCGCCTCGCGCTGCCCTCCTTCTCGGACGTCCACTGCCACCTGGACTCCAACCGCGTCGGCCTGCCCTTCCGCGAGCACACCGGCGGCACCGGCATCTGGGGCCTGGTCATGAACGACCGCGAGCACTGGCGCGAGGACCCGCCGGTCGCGGAGCGTACGACGAGCCTCCTCGGCCGCATGATCGCCCGCGGCACCACCCGCGTCCGCAGTTACGCCCAGATCGACGCCGACTGCGGCCTGGAGCGGTTCGAGGGCGTGCTGGCCGCCAAGGAGGCGCACGCCGACCGCTGCGAGGTCGAGATCATGGCCTTCCCGCAGGCCGGGCTGCTGCGGGAGAAGGGCGTACCGGAGCTGATCGACGAGGCGCTGGCGAACGGCGCCGCCGTCGTCGGCGGCATCGACCCGTGCACGCTGGACCGCGACCCGGTGCGCCACCTCGACATCGTCTTCGAGCTCGCCGAGAAGCATCAGGCACCCGTCGACATCCACCTCCACGAGCCGGGCCACCTAGGGGTGTTCAGCACCGACCTGATCCTGGAACGGGTGCGGGCGCTGGGCATGCAGGGCAAGGTGACGATGTCGCACGCGTACGAACTGGGGAACGTCGACGAGGCCACCACCCGCCGCCTCATCGAGGAGTTCGCCGAACTGGACATCGCGATGGCCACCATCGCCCCGGCCCAGCAGCAGCACGCCCTCCCGCTGGCCGACCTCACCGCCGCGGGCGTCCGCGTCGGCCTCGGCGAGGACGGCCAGCGCGACTGGTGGTCCCCGTACGGCAACGGCGACATGCTCGACCGCACCTGGCAGCTGGCCTTCACCAACCGCTATCGCTTCGACGAACTCATCGAGCACTGCTGGGCGGTGGCCAGCCGCGGCGGCGCCACCCTCATGGACCCGGCCCTGCCCCGGCTCACCTCGACGGCCGACCGCCCGGGCGTGGCCGCCGGCGACGCCGCCGACCTGGTGCTGGTCGCCGGCGACGCGGTCACCGCGGCCATCATGGACCGGAGCAGCGACCGTACGGTGCTGCGCCAGGGTCGGGTGGTGGCGGACGGGCTGGAGCTCGTCGGCTGACCGGTCGCGGAGTCACGTCACGGTCACGATGCGCGACTTGACGCCGAAGGCGCTATTGCGGGCGGGGCCCGAGCGGCGTAGGAACTTCCCCACGGGACACAGGGGAGGCTGTCATGCGCAGTACCGGGAACGCCCGCAAGAGGGTCCGCACCGCCGCGGCGGCCGCCGCCGTACTGAGCCTCGCGCTGGGCGCAGCCGGCTGCGGGGACGACGACAGCGGCGGAGGTGGGAACGGCAAGGGCGGTGGTCAGGAGGAGACTGTCAAACTGCCCAAGCTCGACGGCCAGTCGATCCAGGTCGCCGGCACCTGGACCGGGCCGGAGCAGAAGAGCTTCAAGGTGGTGCTGGACGAGTTCAGCAAGCGCACCGGCGCCGAGGTGAAGTTCGTGCCCACCGGTGACAACGTCGCCGGTTTCGTCGGCACGAAGCAGGCCGGTGGCGCGCCGCCGGACGTGGTCTTCGCACCGCAGGTGGGCGTGCTGCAGGAGTTCGTGGAGAAGGGCTGGGCCAAGCCCGTCAACTCGGCCGTGCAGAAGGAGCTGAAGCAGAACTTCGTCCAGGGCTGGCAGGACCTCGGGGCCGTCGACGGCAAGCAGTACGGCGTCTACTACAAGGCCGCCAACAAGTCCCTGGTCTGGTACAACACCAACGCCTTCGAGCAGGCCGGCGTGCAGGAGCCCAAGACCTGGGACGACTTCATCAAGACCGCGCAGACCATCTCCGACTCCGGCGTGGCGCCGGTGTCCGTGGGCGGCGCGGACGGCTGGACGCTCACCGACTGGTTCGAGAACATCTACCTCTCCCAGGCCGGGCCGGAGAAGTACGACCAGCTCGCCAAGCACGAGATCAAGTGGACCGACCCGTCGGTGAAGGACGCGCTGACCACGCTCGGCGAGCTCTTCGGCGAGGACAGCCTGATGCTCGGCGGCAAGAACACCGCGCTGAAGACGCCGTTCCCCGACTCGATCACCAAGGCCTTCACCCCGCCGGACGCCCCCAAGGCGGCGATGGTCTTCGAGGGCGACTTCGTGGCCTCGTTCATCGGCGACACCAAGGCCGAGGTGGGCAAGGACGCCAAGCTGTTCCCGTTCCCGGCCGTCGGCAATGAGTCGCCGGTGGTCAGCGGCGGCGACGCGGCCGTGATCCTCAAGGACAACAAGGCCTCGCAGGCGTTCCTGACCTTCCTGGCCTCGCCGGACGCGGCGAAGATCTGGGCCGAGCGCGGCGGCTTCGCCTCGCCGAACAAGAACCTGAAGATCAGCACGTATCCGAACGATGTCCAGAAGACGATCGCCGAGGCGCTCATCCAGGCCGGCAACGACTTCCGCTTCGACATGTCCGACCAGGCCCCGGCGGCGTTCGGCGGCACGAAGGGCGCGGGCGAGTGGAAGGCGCTGCAGGACTTCCTGAAGGACCCGAAGGACGTGGCGGGCGCACAGAAACAGCTGGAGACGGACGCCGCCAAGGCGTACAAGTAGCGGTCGGGAACGTCCATGACCTCCGCGGTCAAGCCGAGCGGCAAGCCGGCGAAATCGGTCATGGGCACCAGGCGGTGGGTGGCAATGCTGTTTCTGCTGCCCGCCGCGGTGCTCCTGCTGGCCATCGTGGCCTATCCCATCATCTACTCCATCATCCGCAGCTTCTTCGACCAGTCCGGCGACTCCTTCGTCGCCTTCGACAACTTCCAGGCGCTGTTCACCGACGAGGACAACCTCACCGCGATCAAGAACAACGTCATCTGGGTGATCGTCGCCCCCTCGGTCTGTACGGCCCTGGGCCTGATCTTCGCCGTGCTGACCGAACGGGTCAGCTTCGGCGCCGCGTTCAAGATGGTCATCTTCATGCCGATGGCGATCTCGATGCTGGCGGCGGGCGTGATCTTCTCGCTGGTCTACCAGCAGGACCCGGAGCGCGGCGTCGCCAACGCGGTGGTGACGGGCATCCATGACACCTTCTCGGAGTCCTCGGCCTGGCCGGGGGCGCGACCGCGGCCGAACGACGACGTCCTCGCGGGGCCCCAGAAGGGCCCGTACACCACGAAGGACACGGTCTCCGCGGGCAGCCCGGCGCTGCTGCCGCTGGTGGCCGTAAAGCCGCAGGACCTGGAGACCGCCAAGCCCGCCACCGAGCCCAAGGCCGCGTCCGGCGGCGGGATTTCGGGCACGGTGTGGGTGGACTTCAAACCGGGCGGCGGCGGCAAGCTCGGCGCCATCGACTCCGGCGAGAAGGCCCTGAAGGGCATCAAGGTCGAGGCGGTGAAGGACGGCAAGACCGTCGCCTCCGCGACCACCGGCGACGACGGGACGTTCACGCTGCCGAAGGAGGCCGACGGTGCGAAGCTCGCGCTGCCGGCGTCGAACTTCGGCGAGAAGTACAACGGCGTCGACTGGCTCGGCCCCTCCCTCATCACCCCGGCGATCATCGCCAGTTACGTCTGGATGTGGGCGGGCTTCGCGATGGTGCTCATCGCCGCGGGCCTCGCCAGCATCCCGCGCGAGCTCCTCGAAGCGGCGCGGGTGGACGGGGCCAACGAGCTGCAGGTCTTCCGGCGCGTCACGGTGCCGCTGCTGGCGCCGGTGCTCGTGGTCGTCCTCGTCACCCTGATGATCAATGTGCTGAAGATCTTCGACCTGGTGTGGGTGATCTCCCCTGGCGCGAACCTCAAGGACGCCAATGTGCTCGCCGTGCAGCTCTATCTGCTCGGCTTCGGCACCGACACCGACCAGGGGATGGCGAGCGCGATCGCGGTCGTCCTGCTGCTGCTGGTGATCCCGGTGATGATCGTCAACATCCGCCGGCTGCGGAGGGAGACCCGCCGATGACTGCCCTCCCGGACGTCGTCAAGGCCGAGCAGTCGCTCGGCTCCCGGATCGCCGGCGTGCTCGGCGGCACGCTGGTACGTATCTTCCTGATCGTCATCGGGCTGTTCTGGCTGCTGCCGTCCTTCGGGCTGCTGATGTCCTCGCTGCGTGACCGGGAGGACATCAACTCCAGCGGCTGGTGGACGGTGTTCACCGCGCCGTCGCAGCTCACCTTCAGCAACTACGACGCGCTGCTGAGCAACGACGCCCTGATGGACTCGCTGGTCACCACCCTCCTGATCACGGTGCCGTCCACACTCCTGGTCGTGGTGATCGGCTCGCTGGCCGCCTATGCCTTCGCGTGGATGGACTTCCCGGGCCGCGACTGGTGCTTCCTCGCCGTCGTCGCGCTGCTGGTCGTCCCGGTGCAGGTGGCGCTGATCCCGATCTCCAGCCTCTTCGACAACCTGGGGATCTATCAGAGCCTGTTCAGCGTCATCCTCTTCCATACGGCCTTCGGCCTGCCGTTCGCGGTCTTCCTGCTGCGCAACTTCTTCGCGGAGATCCCGCGGGAGCTGCTGGAGGCGGCGCGGCTCGACGGGGCGAGCGAGGTGCGGCTGTTCACGCGGGTGGTCATGCCGCTGGGCGGGCCCGCGATCGCGGCGCTGGGGATCTTCCAGTTCCTGTGGGTGTGGAACGACTTCCTGGTCGCCTTCATCTTCGCCGACCCGGGCAGTCCGCCGACCACGGTGGCGATCCAGCAGCAGGCCCGGCAGTTCGACAACAACATCGACGTGATCGCGTCCGGCGCCTTCATCTCGCTGATCATCCCGCTGGTCGTGTTCTTCGCGTTCCAGCGGCAGTTCGTGTCGGGCGTGATGGCGGGGGCGGTGAAGTAGCTAGCGCCGCCGGCCGACCAGCCTTGCCAGCGCCCGCCCGGCGGACCGGGCGGGCGCCGGCACGTCCGCGGGGCTGTCCGCGGGTCCCTCCTCGTCCGGGTTGCGGACCAGCAGCGAAAGCCCGTTGCGCACGGTGTAGAAGACCCGCACCCGGGCCCCGGCGTGCAGCACCGGCGGGTACTGGTAGATCTGCTTCTTCACCATGACGTCGTCCAGGATCCGCCCGAGCCGCAGCGGCTTCTGCCCCTCGATCGCCAGGTACAGATCCCAGATCTCGCGGGTCTGCTGATCCTGCCGGCGCTCGGCCAGCGCCCCGTACGGGATCCGCGCCGCGAAGCTCCCGTCCGCGGCCGGCGCGACCGGCACCCTGAACTCCTCCTGCTCGCCGCGCCGCCGCACCACGAGCCCGGCGGCGGGCGGCAGCGCGATGCCGTAGAGCCGGCCGTGCACGGTGACGTCGGCGCCCCCGACGAGGACGTACGCGACCTCGGCGTGCGCCTCCCGCAGCCAGGTGCGCAGGCTGAGATGGCCCTCGTCGGTGACATACGGCAGCCACACCTCGACCGGCCCGGCCTCGGGGGACGGGGCGACCGGACGCAGGTCGCAGGCGGCGGCGCGGGCGCGGCGGACGGAGTCGTCGGCGCCGGACTCCAGCCAGAAGTCCCAGTGGCCTTCGGCGAGTTTGTGCTCACCGCGACGCAGCACCGCTTCGAGCCGGCCGCCGCTTTCGGTGTCCTTCGCGGCCGTGAACGGGATGCGCAGCGCCGCCGGGGCCTTGCCCGCCTGCTTGCGCAGCCCCCGGCGGCGGCCGATGAGATGCAGCGGGCCGCCGTCCGCGGCGCCCGCGGTGAAGAAGGTCAGCGCGTCGTCGCCGAGCCGGTGCGCGCCGAGCTCCTTCGGCGCCGCCTTCTCCGCCAGCAGGACGCCGATCAGTTCCTCGTAGCGGGCGACGACGGCCGCCGGGTCCCAGCGCAAGGCCTTGCGCAGCGCGGCCGCGGCCATCGTGCGGCGGCGCTCCTCGTCCCCGATCAGCGAGCCGAGCGCGGCGGCGAAGGCCGCGACGTCGTCGACCGGGACCAGCACCCCGTCGGTGCCGTCGGTGATGATCTCCCGCGGCCCCTGGTCGCAGTCCGTGCTGACCACGGCGAGCCCCGCCCGCATCGCCTCGACCAGGGTGAGCCCGAAGGACTCGTACGCGGACATGGACGCCGCGATCGACGCCTTCGGCCACTCCGCGGCGAGCGAGGGGACGGCGCCCATCAGCAGCACGTGGTTGTAGAGGCCGAGTTCGTCGATACGGGCCCGCAGGGCGGCGCGCTGCTGGCCCTTGCCGTAGATCCGCAGCTGCCAGTCCGGGTGCTCGGCGGCGACCTTCGCGAACGCCTCGATGAGCAGCTCGAACCGCTTGCCGGGGACGAGCCGCCCGGCCGCCGCGACGACCTTGGCGCGGCCGTCGGAGGGCGGCACCCCGGGGGCGGGGACCGGGTTGCCGATGTGGGTGATCGTCAGGCCCGGCACCGCGACCTGCTCGCGGAAGGCGCGGGCATCCGCCTCGGAGACGGTCACGACCGCGTCGAGGAGGGCGTACTGCTCGGCCATGTCCTGCTGCAGCGCCTCCGTGTGCCGCTCCAGGCCGACGTGCTCCTGGCCGAGCCGGACGGCGTGCGCGGGGCCGAGGCGGGCGAGGTAGAAGTTGACCGAGGGGCGGGTGCCGATGACGACGTCGGCGTCGAGCGTCCGCAGCCAGGCGGCGACGCGGCGGTCGGCGAGCCGGCTGTAGCGGTCGGCGCGCGGCTCGGCCGGCGAGACGATCTCCGAGGGGAGATGGAAGTCGGGGTCCGCGCTGTCCTGGCCGCCGGGACGCAGATCGACCAGCTGGACCACCGGGATCCGCGGGTCGACCGCGAAGGCCGGGGCGTCCTTGTAGCGCCCGACCGCGGCGATCTCGACCTGGTGCCGGTCGGCCAGCGCCGAGGCCAGCTTCAGGGTGCTGTGGATGGTGCCGCCAAGCCCGCACACGTCATGCGTCAGGAAAGCGATCTTCATCGCGGGTTCTACCCCTTCAGGGTCGACGCGGACGGGCGCGCCGCGCCGCCCTGCGTGCCGAGCGCGCCCTGGGCTGCTGCCTGGGCCCGGTGACGACGACGGACGCGGGCGCGCTCGTCGGCGAGCACCTCCGCGACCCGCAGGTTGAAGCGCTCGGTCGCGGGCAGCGCCGAGTCCCCGAGCAGATACGTGCGCAGACCGCCGCGGGCCTCGCGCCGGGTGTCGCGCTCGGGGTGGAAGAGCAGGTCGACCAGCGCCGGGACCTGGTCCTCGGCCGCCGGGTCGAGGACGTACGCGGCTTCCCCGACGGTGGTGTTCGGGCCGCGGAAGGCGGCCTCGTCAAGACCCGTGGTGTTGACGACGGCGTACGGCTTCAGGGTGGCGACGAAGTCGGCGACGACGCTGGAGATGTCGCTGATCAGCAGGTCGGCCCGGCCGAAGCACTCGTTCAGGTACGGCCGCTGCCCGCGGATGACCTGGTGCTCCCAGGCGGGCTGGGAAGCCCACTTGGCGCGGTGCCAGTCCGCGACGGCGGCGTCCCACTCGGCCTTCAGCGACGGATCCGCGACCGCTGTGTCCTTCATCCGCTGCACCTCGTCGACGCCGCGCGGCCACAGCCGGGCGGACAGCTCGGACAGCCGCTGCCGGCAGGCGTCGAGCTCGGCGGCGGCCGCGGCGCGGGCCTGCCGGACGTCCTCCGGCTCGGCGAAGGCGGCCGCTTCCGCGCGCCGGGCGTTGTCCTTCTTCAGCAGCTCGGCGATGCGCCGGTGCGCCTCGCGGGCCCGCGGGTCGACGCTGCCGGTGAGGGCGTGCGGCTTGTAGTGGACGCGGACCGGCGGCTCGTGCTCGAGCAGCTGGCGGACGATGGTCTCGCCGGCGTCGATGACCGAGGAGTTCCCCGGCTCGTCGGTCCAGCCCTCCCAGGTGGGGGCGTACAGGACGGTGGGCAGCTCCTGGCACGGCCGCTGCGGGCCCTCCTGGGGCTGCGCCCACAGCTCGTCGACCTGCGGGCGGCCGACCTCGATCAGCCGCTCGTCCGCGACGCCGACATCGGCCTCGGCGTAGCGGTCGCGGGCGGCCTGCCCGGCGACCCAGACCTCGTCGTAGACCTTCGTGTACGGATTGATGAAGGCGAACTTGTCGCTGTCGCCGTGCCCGAGCATCACGTGCCGGGCGGTGGCGAGCCGCAGGATGTTGATGTTCCGGGCGGCGTTGGCCGCGTACATCACGACGCGCGCGCTGGACAGGTCGAGCTTCATGGTGCGCACCGACTCCGGCACGCACAGCACCGGCAGCGCGGTGTGCTTCAGCAGCGGCATCAGGTGCTTCTCGCGGAGCACCACCAGCACCCGGGCATCCAGCTGCTCGATGGTGTCCATCCACATGTTGACCTGGTACGCGGTCGCCTTGGACCCGCTGTGGTAGAGCACCACCTCGGGCCGGTACTGCCGCAGCCACTCCCCCACCGCCTCGTGCACCTCGCCCGCGCGCGGCATCCGCCCGGCGCGGCGGGCGGCCCGGGCCCGTACGACGAGGGCGACGGTGGCCGCGGCGAAGGCGGCGGCCGCGCCGAGCGGGGCGAGGGGGACGACGTCGGTGGCGAGGGCCGCGGCCGCGCCGAGCAGGGCGAGGGCCTCCAGGGTGAGCAGCCGGGTGCCGGGCCAGCCGGCGAGCCGGCGCGGGGCGGCGGCGGGGAGGTCGAGGCCGAGATCGATGTTCTTCGCCAGTACGGGCAGCTTCCGCCGGCCGCGCAGGTGCGCGCTCACCGCGACATGCGCCCCGTGGACGAGCACGAGCCCGAGCACCAGCACCGGATACGCCGCCCCCGCCGCGCCGAGGGCGCCGGTCAGCGGCAGTCCGAGCAGCACGGCGCGGGCGGCGGCGCGCAACGGCAGCCCCGCGCCGACCTGGCCGAGCCGGCGCACCAACCGCCCCTCGCGGCGGTGCAGATGCCGCTCGCAGGCGAGCCCGATGGCGACGGCGGCGACACAGCCGGCGGCGGCCGGCCAGGGCGCGACGACGCAGGCGGCCGCCGCGGCGACGGCGACCGTTCCCGCGAGCGCCAGGAAGGCGAGCAGTCCGCGGAGCCGGCTGACATACGCGTAACGCTTCAGCCTCCGGATCCGGTGGCGCCGCACCGCGCCGCGCTCGCCAGCCAAGGAAGCCACCTTCCGCTCACCGGCATGTCCCCGGGTGTCCATGCCACAGCAAGGGGAGGTTTACATATAGAAGCCCGCTTTCCTCCTAAAACACGCCTAACTGCCTACCGATTGCACCGATACAGCGGCGGCCCGTCCGCTACCGCAGCCCGCGCAGCGCCCGTGTCACCACCGGCGGGAGCAGGTCCTTGGCGATCTTCTTCCCCCGCGAGGCCGGCACCCGGCCCGTGCCGGCCTCGCTCGGGGCCGGCTTCTCCCCGGCGTACCGCGATCGCGGCAGCCGCGGCTCCGGGACCCGGTCCGCGTTCACCCGCAGCACCCGGCCACCGGCGATCTCCTCCGCGCCGACCCAGCAGTCGTCGCGCTCACCCAGCGTCGCCAGCAACTCGTCCTGTATCGACGCCACATCCCCCCACGTCCCGTAGAACTTCGTGGACGTCAGGCACACCGGCTTCAGCCCGCCGGTGACGACCGCCTCCCACGCCGCGCACGCGACCCCCGGCGTGTGGTGCGCCCGGTAGTCGTCGAGCACCACGACGCCCTCCTCGCCCAGCGCCGCCCGCGCCGCGACGATGTCGCCGCGCACATGCTCGTAAAGGTGCGAGGCGTCGACATGCACGAAACGGCAGCTCGCGTCCGTCACCTCGTCCGGCACCCAGGACGTCGGCCCGTGGATGATCCGCGGCAACTCCTCGTGGAACGCCCGGAAGTTGGCCTCGAAGGCGCGCCGGGTCAGCGTCGAGTACGACTTCTGCATCTCGCGGGCGTTCGGATTGTCGGGCGCCTCGCCGTCGAAGAGGTCGCAGACGGTCAGCCGCTCACCCGCCCGCAGATACGCCTGGAGGAAGATGGCGCTCTTCCCCATGTACGCGCCCATCTCCAGCAGATCCCCGTGCTGTTCGAGCCGGTCCTGGCGGCTCAGGAACCAGTCGAACAGCACAATGTCAGCGTGCCGGAACCACCCCTTCACTTCGCCCAGGGACCGTGGTCGCCGGTCATGTACCTGTTCGGTGCCTGCGTCTGGCGTCGTGAGAGGTGTCACGGAGCTGCCTCCTTAAGGCAGGGACGAGGAGTCGCTCCAGCCGTACCACGGGCACCAGAAGCACTGGGGAAACGCAAAGCGTCAGGCGGGTGACACTCGTTCAATGACAAGAAGCGCGGCATCGTCGTCCAGCCGGCCGCCCGCGTGCCGCAGCAGGTCGGTGCGCAGCCGCGCGGCCATGTCCTCGAGCGGGGCGGCGGCCACGGCGCGCGCCCCGTCCTGCAGCGCGTAGAAGCGGCCGCTCCGGTCGCGGGCCTCGATGAAGCCGTCGGTGTAGAGGACGAGGCGGTCGCCGGCGGCGAACTCGCGGCTGCTGACCGTATGCTCCGAGCCGACCAGACCGGCGAGCCCGATGGGCGCGCCGGGCACCTCGGGCGCCCACGGCACCACCTGCCCGCCGCGCAGCACGAGCGGCTCCGGATGGCCGCAGTGCACCATCCGCACCACGTCCTCGTCGCCCGGCAGCTCCAGCAGCAGCGCGGTGGCGAAGCGCTCGGTGAACTCCTCGTCGTAGACCTCGCCGATGCGCCGGCTGGCGGTCTCCTCCAGCCGCCGGCCGACATCGGCGAGGCTCGCCTCCTGGTACGCGGCCTCGCGGAAGCAGCCGACCAGGCCCGCCGTCGCCCCGACCGCCTCCAGGCCCTTGCCGCGCACGTCGCCGATGAGCAGCCGGACGCCGTACGGGGTGTGCAGCGCCTCGTAGAAGTCGCCGCCGATCTGCGCCTCCGACTCGGCCGCCAGATAGACGCCGCGCAGCTCCAGGCGGTCGATCTGCCGCGGCAGCGGCCGCAGCAGCACGCGCTGCGCGGTGGCCGCGACGGAGCGGACCTGGCGCAGCTCGGCCTCCCGCCGCAGCCGTACGAAGCAGGCGAGGACGCTGGCGAGGGAGACGGCGACGATCGCGATGACGGCGACGTCGGAGCCGGGCCCCCACATGTCGTGGACCCGGTACAGGCCGACGGTCAGCGCGAGCGCGGCCAGCGCGACGGCGGCCGTGAAGCGCAGCCCGGTGGCGGCGGCCGCGAGCACCGGAGCGGCCGCGGTCAGCGGGGCCAGCTCCAGCCAGGCGGGGGTGACCAGGTCGGCGAGCAGGACGACGGCCAGGAGGGCGACGGGCGGCAGATAGCGGCCTGCGATCATCCTGCGGGAAGCGCAGGCAGGCGGCTCATACACCGACGGCCTCCTTGCGGGCCTGCCCGGCTGGCGCCGGCTCGGCCTGGCCGAGGTCTTCAAGCGTCCGGTCGAGGATCATCAGCAGCCGGTTCTCCGGGGCGCGGGTCCCCAGCGCCCGCGAGTCGGCGGCGTCGGCGAGCCGCTCGCACTCCCGCCGGGTCACCGGCAGCACCGGGTGCGGCAGCCCGCCGGTGCAGCCCCGCACGCACACCGCGGTGCCCCGCAGCAGGCGGGCGTAGCGCTGCCGGAAGGCTGCGTCGCGGGGCGTCCTGCGGTCCAGCGCCCGGCTGAGCGCGGCGACGTCGTCGGCCACCCGGCCGAGGGTGTCGAGGATCTCGTGGTCGACACGGCAGGCGGTACGGCCGGCCCCGCGCACCCTGACCCGCGGATTCCAGCGCAGGCTCTCGTGCGCCCGGTCCACCGCCCGGTGCGCCGCGCGCAGCGTCTCGGTCAGGTCCTCGCGCCACCCGCGGCCGAGGACGTCCTGCGGCCCGCGGTCCTCCGCGACGGCGGTGCCGAGACCGCGCAGCACACCGGCGAGCTCCCGCCGCAGCCGGTCCAGGGCGTCCTCGGCGGGCCGCAGCTGCAGCGGCGGGAACAGCAGGTTGCAGGTCAGGCCGCAGACCACGCCGATGGCGACCGCGACCAGGTGCCAGCTGACCTCCTCGCCGAAGTGCCCGCGGCCGAGGAGGAGGACGAAGACGGCCGTGGTCGGCACGTGCAGCCCGCGGTGGCCGAGCCTGCTGTGGCCCGCGGCGAGCATCGCCAGCAGCACCACGACGGCGAGGGCGGCCCAGGTGGGCCCGCCGAAGAGCAGCGCCGGTACGGCGATGAGCGCCCCGATCGCGCAGCCGCTGCCGTACTGCATGCCGACGGTCACCGACTGATAGACGGTGGGGTGGACGGTCAGCAGGGCGGCGATCGCCGCGGGGTACTGCGGCCCGCCCGGCAGCAGCAGGCACAGCCCCCAGGCGGCCACAGCCGCGACCGAGGCCCGCGCGGCCACCCGGAAACGCTCGGGCCAGGACGCCTCGGCGCCGTCCGGTGCGGCCGTGGCCCGTATGGAGTGCATGGCGGCGCGGTCCCCCTAGCCTCAAGGTGCAATAAGTCCGTTTTCGACAGAAAACTCACCTTAAGGGAGTGACCTCCGTTACGCCAAACGGATCACCCTCGGAGCACGACGAGCCGCCCCAGCGGATCCGTCGCCCCGCGCGCCGCGTGCCGCCGCAGCCGCCGCCGGTAGCGCACCTCGGGCAGCTCGAGCCCGGCCGGCACCGCGGCCTCCCGGGTCACCCCGAGCGCGGTCACCCGCAGCCCCACGGGCCAGGGCCGCTCGGGGAGCGTCCAGGGCAGGATCCGTACGACGATGCGGGTCCCGTCGTCGACCGGCTCCAGGCTGACCAGATCCGCTACGGCCCCGTTGTTGAGGCGCACCGGCGCGTCGCCGAGGCACATCAGGTCCGGCAGCGAGCTGTGCGCGGTGATCATCAGCGCCCGCGGCCGCCCGCCCGCGTCCCGCT
This sequence comes from Streptomyces coryli, assembly GCF_011044975.1. Classification (GTDB taxonomy): domain Bacteria; phylum Actinomycetota; class Actinomycetes; order Streptomycetales; family Streptomycetaceae; genus Streptomyces; species Streptomyces coryli. Next base: position 18,460 of record NZ_JAAKZV010000051.1, read on the forward strand.
CCCAGCCGACGGAGGTGATCTCCAGCCGCTGCGCGTGCACGCGCTTCATGGTGAGGTCGGTGACCTCGAAGACCTCGTCCGGCGCGCTTCTGCCGGGCTCGAAGAACTCCTGCGATCCGGTGTACGCCCGCTGCCCGACCACCACGATCTGGGACTCGGGTTCAACTCCTGCGACTGTCACGGCTGTCTCCCATTGGCGACGATATGAAGGGCCTTGCTCGGTGACGTCGAATGGGCCAACTCGCCCTGCTGCATTGGAGTTACGTTTCCCCGAACGGATGCACTCATCTGGCCTAGCAGCGTGGGAATGGGAATTACGAATTATCCTTCCGCAGCCGCGAAAAGAGCTTTCCCGCCGCCGGCTCCTTCAGCGCCAGCCGGTTACGGTCGGCGGGATGCGGCCGCACCGGGACCGTACGGAAGCGGAACTCGCTGTCCGGCACCGAACGCACCTGACTCAGCAGGCCGTACAGCTCCTCCAGCGACCCGAGCCCGGGATCGGCGGTCAGCGCCTGGGTGCCGGCGTCGAGCACGCCGTAGAGCTTGTCGGGCCGGGTGAGCGTCCCGGCCTCACGCACCTGCCGCGTCGCCTTCTTGAGGAACGCCTGCTGCCGCCGGATCCGGCTGGAGTCACTGCCGTCGGCGACGCCCTTGCGGGTGCGCATGTATCCGAGCGCCTGGTCCCCGTTGAGCACCTGCTCACCGGCCGGCAGCGACAGCTGGGCACGCCGGTCGTGCAGCGGCTTCTTCAGCTTTACGGGCACGCCGCCGACGGCGTCGACGACCTCCTTGAAGCCGTCGAAGTCGACATTGAGATGGTGATCGACGCGCACCTTGGTCAGCTTCTCGATGGTCCGGATCGTGCAGGCCGCTCCCCCGTAGTGATACGACCAGTTGAGCTGCCCCTGCTTCCCGCCGGGCGCCCCGGCGCGATTGCCGACCGCCTTGCAGCGCGGAATGTCCACCATCAGATCCCGCGGAAAACTGGTGACCGAGGCCCGCCCGCCCCCGTCGGCGACATGCAGCAGCATGATGGTGTCGGACCGCGCGTCACCCCGGCTGATCTCGTCACCGCGATTGTCGGACCCGAGCAGCAGAATGTTCTGCCCCGGGGTGTCGGCCACCCGCTCCCGCTCATCGGCGAGCGCGGCCACGGCGGAGTTGTCGATACGGATATTGCCGTCGAGCGAGGTGAACATGGAATGCCCGATGGCGGCGGTGGCGAGCACCGTACCGGCGAGCACGAAGGGCAGGGTCTTTAATACGGTGCGCGTCCTCACGCCCGGGACGCCGCCCGCCGGTCCGTGCGCAGCGCGGCGAAGAGCTGCTGCGCCTGCGGCTCGCGGGTGATGAGACGGTTGGGGTCCTCGGGATAAATCATGCTGGGCGTGGACCTGAAGGCGATCCGGTCCTCCGGGATCTCACGGAACTTCTCCGCCAGCGCGTACAGCTCGGAGACGGAATTGAGCCCCGGGTCGGTGGTCAGCGAAGAAGTCGCCGCCTTCAGGATGGCGTGCAGCTTGCGCGGGTCGCTGAGCGTCCCCTTGTCCTTCACCTTGTCGGCGAGCAGCCCGAGGAATTCATGCTGCCGGCGGATCCGATTCGCGTCACTGCCGTCACCGACGTGGACGCGGGCGCGCACGTAGGCGAGGGCGTCCTCGTCGCGGAGCACCTGACGGCCGGCGGGCACATCGAGGCCGACATTGGGATCCTCCTCCGCCTCGGGGAGATCCACCTCGACTCCGCCGACCGCGTTCACGATCTTCTTGAAGCCGGCGAAGTCGACGACCATGTGGTGATCGGCGCGGATATTGGTGAGCTTCTCGAAGGTGCGGACGGTGCAGGCCGTACCCCCGGTCTCAAAGGTCCAGTTGAACTGCGTCCGCTGCTCCTGCACCCACTCCCCCGACCTGCTCTTGCAGCGCGGCGTGTAGACCAGCAGATCCCGCGGGATATTGACCACCTCGGCCCGCTTCTGCCGCTCGGAGAGGTGGATCAGCATGACGGTGTCGGAGCGGACGCTGCCGGGGGTGGCATTGCCGTACCGGCCGTCGGGGGCCGAGCGGTCGTCGGAGCCGATCACGAGGATGTTCTGAGTGCCGGGCGGGCCGGCCGGTGGGCGGTCGCTGCCGGCGAGAGACCGGGCGGCGGTCGTATCGGTGCGGATATTCCCGTCCAGGGAACGGAACATGAGCCAGGTGCCCAGGGAGCCGGTCACCACAAATGCGGCGGTGCCGATCGCGGCGATCCGCAGCGCCTTCCGTCGACTGATCGCGGGGATCCTCATCACCGACCACCTCACTGTTGCCCATCCGAATTAATCGGAAAATAGCAATCAGTGTTGAAGTATGCCGGTATTACTTACGGGCATGTTCCCGAGGTGTACCGCAATGGCGCTGCTTGCTATCGGCGCCCGCGGGCGATGAGGCCGAAGGTCGTCCGCGGCCCGCGCCGCTCCCCCAGCTGCTGCAGCAACGGCGACTGGGTCGACCAATAGCGCTCCACGCCGACGTCCGCGAAGCACTCGGCCAGCAGGTCCCGCAGCGCCAGTTCGTCCACTCCATCGCGTACGACGTGGTACTCCACCATGTCCGCGGGGTTGCTCTCGTCGCGGATGCCCCGCAGCCGGCGCACCCGGGTCGCGAGCCCGCGCTGCAGCTGCCCCTGCCCCAGCCGCCAGAGGAAGTACGCCCCGCGGTCGGCGGCCATGGAGACGGTGCCGCGCCGCGGGTACCAGAGCGGGTCCTGGTAGCTGACGAACGCGCCGCCCGGCACGACGCGATCGGTCAGCCGGCGCACGCTGCGGACGTAGTCGGGGATGTGGTGCAGCACCGAGATGCACACGACGAGGTCCACCGGGTCGCCGCGCAGGGCGCGCTCGCCGTCCGCGTCGTGCAGCACGGTGACGCGGTCGTTGTGGCGGAAGCGGCGGCGCAGGAAGGAGGCGCTCGGCTCGCTCATCTCGGTCACCGTCACCTCGGCGCCGGCCGCGACCAGGTGGTCGGTGAACGTGCCGTGTCCGGCGCCCACTTCCAGGACCCGGCAGCGGCCGTTCGTCTCCTGGATCTCGCCGATCACGCCGTGCAGCGAGCCGATCAGCCGCTCCCTCAGGCTGTGGTGGCGGATGTGCGGGGAGCCGGCCGCGTAGTCGTGGCCCTCCCCGTGTTCGTGCTCTTGCAGCGTGCCCATGGAGGGCGGCGTACGGAGATCAGCCATGGCACCGGACGGTAGCCGCGGCCGGCGGCGGGGCGGGGCGGGCGCCTCAGCGCGTCGCCGCAAACAACCGTTCGGCGGAGCGGGATCCGAGCAGGCGCGCCAGCTCGCTCACCTGGCGGGCGATGCGGTCCGCGCAGGCGTGCATGACGTCCTCGGGGCGGCCGTACGGGTCCGCGATGTCGTCGGCGTCCGGGGCGGGCGGCGGCACCCGGGGGCCGCCGCCCAGCCGCACGTACTCGGCGAGGGTGAAGCAGCGCGCCATGGCCGCCGGGTGCAGCCGGACCGCGGCCTCGCGGTGCTCGCGGGCCATGCCGAGCACGAGGTCGGCGCCGGCCACCGCGGCGGATTCGAGGCGGCGGGCCGCGAAGCCTCCGGGATCGCCGCCCAGGGCGGCCAGTTGCGTCGCGGCCAGCGGCTCCATGGGGCTGCCGGGCCGGGCGTGGGTGCCGGCGCTGGCTGCCGCCGCCCCCGGCAGCATCCGCGCCAGCAGCCGCTCCGCCATCGGGGACCGGCAGATGTTCCCGGTGCAGACGAACAGGACCCGCATCGTCACCGCGCCCCCGCCTTGTGCCGCTGCGGCTTGACCGCGCCGTCGGCGGGCTTGCCCTGCTGGCGCAGCGGGGCGTAGCCGTATCCGTAGCCGAGGCTCTTCGGCAGCACGGCGCGGTTGAGTACGCCGCCGAGCAGGTGCGCGCCGACCCCGGTGAGCGACGCGTGCGCGGCCCGTACCCGGTCCGCGGGGGTGTGGCCGGCGCGCACCACCATCACCACGCCGTCGGCGAGCGGCGCCAGGCCCGCCGTGTCCGCGACCGGCAGCACCGGCGGGCTGTCGACGACCACGACGTCGTATTCGTCGGCGAGTTCGCGGAGCACGTTGCGGATACGGTCCGAGGAGAGCAGCTCGGCAGGGTTCGGGGGGATCGGCCCGGCGGCCAGGACCCGGAGCTTGCCGCCGTCGGCGCCCTGCATCGTGCTCTTGATGTCGGCGGCGCCGATCAGCACGCTGGTGAGTCCGGCGTCCTCGATGAGGCCGAGCGTGCGCGCGACCCGCGGGCGGCGCAGGTCGGCGTCGACAAGGCAGGTCTTCAGGCCCGCCTCGGCCAGCGACAGCGCCAGGCTGACGGAGGTGGACGTCTTGCCCTCGCCGGCCAGGGCGCTGGTCACGACGATGACCCGGGGCTCGCGGTCCACGAGGGCGAACTGCAGGTTGGTGCGCAGCAGCCGGAAGGCCTCGGCGCGGGCCGAGTAGCCGGCGCTGTTGACCAGTGGATTGTCGGAGCTGGTGCGCTCGTTGGGGATGGCGCCGAGCACGGTGAACTCGGTGGATTCGCCCAGGCCCTCGGCGGTCTTGATGGTGGTGTCGAGGGTCTCGCGCAGCAGGGCGGCGGCGACGCCGGCGAAGAGCCCGAGGGCGAGGCCTGCCAGCAGGTTGAGCAGCGGCCGGGGCGAGACGGGTTCCTTCGGGGTGGCGGCGTCCTGCGTGACGCCGAGCTTCACCGGTGAGGACTTGGCGTCGTCGGGGGTCTCCAGGCGCTGGACGACCGTGGCGAGCCGGTCCGCGACCGCGTCGGCGATGCGCGCGGCCCGCTTGGGCTTCGCGTCCCTGACGGTGACGTCGATCAGGACGGTGTTCAGGGCGGCGCTCGCCGTGATGCGGCCGGCCAGCGCGTCCGGGCTCATGCGCAGGCCGAGCTTCTTCACCACCGGCCCGGTGACCGCCCGGCTGGCCGCGATCCCGGTGTACGACTGCACCCGGTCCTGGGTGTACATGCCGCCCTGTTGCAGCTGGGCGGTGTCGTCGGCCGTACGCGTCGAGACGAACAGCTGGCTGCGCGCCTCGTACATCGGGGTCGTCGTGAGCGTCGCCACGCTGCCCGCGGCAAGCCCGAGGACGATCCCGAGCACGATGCTGGGCCAGCGCCGCGTCGCGACCTTGATGCACGCGCGAATGTCCACCTGTCCACCTTTTCCGTATACGCCCGTTTCTCCGGGGCGAGATTACGTTCGGCTCGCTGCCGGTTTGCTACGGCGCGCTGGGGGCGTCCGCGAACCAGGCGATGGTCCGGCGCAGCCCTTCCGCGACGGACGTGGACGGCTGCCAGTCGAGCTTCGTGCGGGCCAGCTCGATGTTGGGACGGCGCCGCTTCGGGTCGTCCTCGGGCAGCGGGATCATCGTGATGCCGGACGTGCTGCCGGTCAGCTCGCGGATCCACTCGGCGAGTTCGAGCATGGACAGCTCGTGCGGGTTGCCGAGGTTCACCGGGCCGGCGATGTCGCTGCCCAGCATCCGCATGACGCCGCCGACCAGGTCGTCGACGTAGCAGAGGGAACGGGTCTGGGAGCCGTCGCCGGTCACCGTCATGGGGTCGCCGGTGAGCGCCTGCCGGATGAGGTTGGGGACCACGCGGCCGTCGCCCGCGCGCATCCGCGGGCCGAAGGTGTTGAAGATCCGGATGATGCCGGCGTTCGTCCCCCGCTCGCGGACGTACGCGGCGGCGAGGGCCTCGGCGTAGCGCTTGGCCTCGTCGTAACAGCTGCGCGGGCCGACCGGGTTGACGTTGCCCCAGTAGCCTTCGGTCTGCGGGTGTACCTCCGGGTCCCCGTACACCTCGGAGGTGGAGGCGAGCACGAAGCGGGCGTCGTTACGGGCGGCGAGCTCGAGCGCGTTGCGGGTGCCCTCGGCGCCGGTGCGGAGCGTGTACAGCGGCCGCTTCAGGTAGTCGATGGGGGAAGCGGGCGAGGCGAAGTGCAGGACCGCGTCGACCTTCCCCGCGACGCCGATGCCGTGCACGATGTCGCCCTGCACGAGCTTGAAGCCGCGGCGGTGGGTCAGGCCCGCCACGTTGGCGGGGCGACCGGTGGAGAAGTCGTCCAGACACCAGACCTCGTCGTAGCCGCTGTCGAAGAGTCGCTCGCACAAGTGCGAGCCGATGAAGCCCGCCCCGCCGGTCACCACGGCTCGCATATCAGGTCGTCTCCCAGTTGCTCATGTTCGGTGCCAGGTCGAGCCCGCGGAGTGGCTGTGGTCGGGGCCCAGGCACATCGTGAGAGGATCAGACCCCGATTACGCACCATTTGTTCCGAATAGTCGTGATCTTTGCTCGAAAGGACCAGCCGGAATGGCGAGGATGGCGGTACGCAGCGTCGTGATCGCGGTGCCGACCCTCGGAGCCCGGCCGCTGCCCGCGCTGCTCGCCGCCGTCGCCGGGCAGGCGGCCCTGGCCCGGCAGCGCGGGTACGAGGTGCGGGTCGCGCTGCTCGACAACTCCCCCGCCGGCAGCGCCGCCGCGCGCCGGGCCGCGGCCGGGCACGGCGTCGAGTACGTCCGCGTCCCCGAGCGGGGCTTCGCCCAGGTCCGTAACGCGGCGCTGGACACGGCAGGCGACGCGGACGTGCTGGTCTTCATCGACGACGACGAATTCCCGGTCCCCGGCTGGCTCCTCGCCTTCCTCGACGGCGCCCGCACGCACGCGGCCGACGTGGCCGTGGGCCCGGTGCGGGTGGCGGTGCCGGAGCGGGCGCCGGCGTGGGTGGCGGACGGCGCCCTGCTGCGCAGCTGCGGCGGAAGCCGGCCGGACGGCCCGCTGACCGGGCCCGCCTATTCGGGGAACACGCTGCTGCGGCTGGCCCCGGTGCGCGCGGCCGGGCTGCGCTTCGGCGCCGAATTCGACCGCGTGGGCGGTGAGGACACCGCGTTCTTCGGCGAACTCGCGGAGCGCGGCGCCCACATGGTGTGGATCGACGCGGCCGCTGTCGCCGAGACCCCTGACCCGGACCGGCTGACGCTGCGCGGCCTGGTCCGGCGCTTCTATCTCTCCGGATACGGCAATGCGCTCGCGGACCGGGCGGCGCGGCGGCCGCTGCTGCACCTGGGTGCGCGTCGTGCGGGCCGGGCGCTGCGCGGTCTGGGGCGCCTCGCGGCCGCGGTGGTGCTGGCCCGCGCGCCGCTGGCCGCGCGCGGGCTGGCGGATGTGGCGTTCGCGGGCGGCTGGTGGGCGGCGCTGGCCCGGCCCCGTACGGGCCGGGGCTGAGCGCCGCCGCACCAGCCCACCCGGCTCAGCGCTGCAGCGCCACCTTGGCCGTGGCCCGCATCGCGAGCCGCGCGGCGGGCGCCCACAGCGGACGGCTGCCGCGCAGCCAGCCGGGCATCTGCTGCACCAGGCAGTCCTCGCACTCCGCCTGCGACGTCTGCTGGTGACGCACCGTCAGGCTGCCGGGGTGCTCGCGGGCTTCACCCAGCAGCTCCGGTACGTAACGGGCCCGCTGATGCCCGATCAGCCGGCGGTGCAGGTCCACGTCGAAGGCGAGCGGGAAGCCGGGGTCGATGCCGCCGATGGCCTCGATGGCGCTGCGCCGGTAGACGCACCCGGGCTGCAGGATGAGGTTGTGGCCGAGCTTGATGAGCAGCCGGCCGGCCCGTCCGGGACGCAGCACGGACAACTGCTCGCCCGCGTCGTCGATCCAGCGGGTCTGCCCGTACACCATGCTGCAGTCGGGCCGGTCGGCGAGCGCGGTGAGCGCGGTGGCCAGCGACCCCGCGGGCAGCCGGTCGTCGTCGCCGAGCCAGGCGAGCGCGTCGACGCGGTCGCCGAAGTGCCGGAAGCCGGTGGTGATGGCGGCGGCGAGGCCGCGGCCTTCCTGGGCGATGACCGGGAGGTCGTAACGCTCGGACAGCCGGGCCACCGCGGACTCGACGGTGACGATGACGAGGTCCTGCTCGACGCCGGCCTGGCGGCGGAGCGAGTCCAGGCATTCGTCCAGGAGGTCGGGGCGCTCTCCCAGCGTGGGCACCACCATGCCGATGCGCATGCTCATGTTCCTGTTCTTCCTTTCCGGAGGGTTGCGAGATAGACGACGGCCGCGGCCGCGGCGGTGCCGAGGTAGGTGCCCATGAGCCGGGGCGCGGGGGAGAACAGCAGGTCCCACGCGAACTGGCAGGCGAGGTAGCTGAAGATGAGAATGCGCGGGCCGGAGGCGGCCCGTACCGCCGCCAGGGCTGCCGCGAAGACCAGCACGATGGGCGCGAGGAGCCCCGGTACGGCGAGCGGGCCCATCTCGGCCCACAGCTGGAACAGCTCCGAGTGGAGATAGAGGCCGCGGCCGAAGTAGTACTCGACCATGCCCTCGTGCACGGGCACCCGCTGGTCGCTCAGCCGCTTCAGGAACGCCGCCGCGGTGGCTCCGTCCACCTCGGGCGAGACGCCGCGGCCGAGCAGCGGGGATTCGGCGATCAGCCCGACGGAGCCGACCAGCTCGGGCCGGGCGCCGATGAGCAGCCCGCCCTCGACGTCGGACTGCAGGACCCAGCGATGCCGCTGCTCCTCGCCCAGCGTGCCGTCGGCGGCGAGGGTGTTGTAGCCGTAGGACAGACCGGCGGCGAGCGCGGCCAGGACGCCGCAGGCGACTACGAGCCGGAGCCGGCTCGCGCCCGCGGCCCGCCGCGCGCACAGCACGGTCAGCCCCATCGCGATCGCCGAGACCACGAACTCGGCGCGGAACCCGGTCACGAGGCTCACCGCGCTCGCCGCCGCGGCCGGCAGCATCGCCACGGGCAGCGGGACCCGCTCGATCAGCAGCGCCGAGCACAGCATCGCACCGGTGGTGACGACGGGCCCGAGGGCGAACTTCCACGGGTCGGTCGCGAAACCGGGGCTGCGGTAGAGGAGTTCGGCCGCGCACAGGCCGAGGACCAGCGCGACCAGGAAGGCCCGGATCACCCGCCGGTCCTGCCGGAACACCCACACTCCGGCCACCAGGCTCAGCGCCAGGGTGCACGGCTGGGCCACCGCGTAGGCGAAGTGCCGGAACGTGTCGCCGACCAGCAGCGTGGTGAAGCCGACCGCACATCCCCACAGTCCCAGCAGCACCGGCACCCAGCCGGTGCCGCGCACCCCGCGGGCGGCGGGCAGCAGCGCCGGCAGCAGCAGGAGCACGATCAGGTGGGCCACCGTCACGCCGCCGTGCGGATAGACGGACACCGCGACCCCGCCGCCGAGGGCGACGGCCGCCGGCGCGTCGGCCCGGGAGCCGGCCGCGGCGTCCGGCCGGGCCGGTGCCGCCGGTGCGGCAAGGGTGGTGTCAGCCATGACGGAAGGCCCTTCGGTGGCAGGGGACGGCGACGCAGACCGCGAAGGCGAGCGCGGAGGCCAGCACGGGCCCGGCCGGGCCCAGTGCGATGGCCAGCGGTACGGAGAGCGCCAGGCTGACCGCGGTCATCGCCACCGCGCCGCGGGCCTGGAAGCGCAGGCCCGGTGCGTCGGACAGCCACATGCCCACCGGATGGTTGACCGCGTGGACGAGGATGAGCAGCCCGAACGCGGCCATCAGGCCCGGCCCGACGGGGGCCTCGCCGTGCAGCATCCAGTCGGCGACCGGCGGCCCGCAGGCGACCAGTCCGCCGCCGACCACCAGGGCGGCGCCCGCGAACCAGGCGACCAGGCGCGCCAGCTCGCCGCGCGGGGTACCGCCGCCGGCGCCGCGCCGCTGCACGTACCGCCCCCACAGCGGCAGCGCGGCGGAGCTGAGCAGCGCCGCGGCGGGCCGGTACAGCTGGGCGCCCGCCGAGTAGACGGCGACCGCGGCAGCGCTGGTGGTGTGGCCGAGCACCAGCCGGTCGGTGCCGTAAGTGAGGGCGGAGGTGGTGTAGATGACGGTCATCGGGCCCGCCAGGTGCATGATCCGCGTGCCCTGCTGGCCGGGTCGGACACTCGCCGCGACCGTACGCAGCATCGGCATGCCGAGCGCGCGCGCCGCCAGGGCCAGGGCGGCAGCGCCCGCCGCGCACTGGCCCGCCAGCGGCCCCGCGCAGTACACCGCGGCGTGGGCGTCGAGCCCGGCGGCCACAACGACCAGGCCGAAGCCCGCGGCGCTGCCCGCGGCTTGGAGCAGCAGCGCGACGTGGTAGCGGTCGATGGCGGCCAGTGCCGACGCCCCGAGTCCGAGCGGCAGGGTGCAGCCGATCAGCACACCGGCGACGGCCACACAGGCGCCCGCGGACGGGGTCGCGGCGGTGCCGAGCAGCCAGGTGTGGGTGCCGGTGCCGGCCAGCACGAGACCGGTGGCCGCGACCGCCGCCCCGGCGAGGTTCAGCATGCGCGCCCCGGAGATCAGCGTCCCGCGGGTGTGCGCGCGGGCCCGCGGACTGCCGTCGTCGGCGGCGACGGCGTCGAGCAGTGCGGCGCCGGCGCCCAGATCGCCGAGCGGCAGCAGCGCGGGCAAGGTGGTAATGAGGGCGAACAGGGCGTATCCGGCCAGGCCCAGCTCGTCGGTGACGATCCGCGCGGAGAGCAGCGCCGCGAGCCCGGCGATGGGCAGCCCGGCCGCCTTCGCCCCCAGGGCCAGTCCGGGAGAGTTGGTCCGTTCCTGGTCCGCCGGACGTGCGGGCGGCGCGGCGACGGCTCCGGAGGCGCCGTCGCCCACATTCGAGGTGATATGCCTGTTTTGCCGCACTAGCGCAGCATAATGTGATTCGCTCCTGTGCCTGCCGGTGGCACGACGACGTATCCGGAGTTGACGGCGATGCCCCCTTCCGCCCCCTCGGCCCGTCTCGGTGTGATCCGACCGCCGGAGCGCGCACACCCGTCGGACTATCCGGTACGGGACCTCGTGGACGAACTCGTCCGCCAGGGTGCCGCCGAGCGGCAGGCGCCGGCGGGCGAGCTGTTCGGCCGGGTGCTGGCGAAGGGGCGGCTGGCGCCCGCACGCAGGGGGCACCCGGTCGTCGTGCCGCTCATGGGCGCCCGGTTCGACCTGCTGTACCGCGCGGCGCTGCGCGGGCCCGTGGTGCCGTACTGCTGGGATGTGTGGGAACCGAACTGGCCGCTGTGGGAGCAGCGGTTGCGGGCGGTGCGGCCGCGGGCGGTGTTCGTCACCGCGGAGCAGTCCGCGCGCCACCTGGCCGAGCGCCTGCCCGGCATCCCGGTGCGGCATCTGCCGGAGGCCGCGCGGCTCGACGGCTACCGAGCCGGGCCGCCGCTCGCCGAGCGCCCCATCGGACTGCTCGAGCTGGGCCGCCGGTACGAGCCCTGGCACGACGCCGTACGGGACGCCGCGGCGGCCTCGGGGCGCGCACATCGCTACCAGGCCACCCCCGGACAGCTCGTCTTCCCCGATGAGGCGGCCCTGCGCGCCGGACTCGCCGACTCCGTCCTGCTCGCCTGCTTCCCCTCCTCGCTCACCCACCCCGAGCGCTCCGGCGGCGTGGAGACGATGACCCTGCGCTATCTGGAGGGGATGGCCTCCGGCTGCCTGCTGATCGGCCGCGCCCCGGCCGAACTCGTGCGGCTGCTCGGCTTCAATCCGGTGGTGGAGGCCGACCGGGACGCGCCGGAGCGGCAGGTGCGCGAGATTCTCGCCGACCCCGCGCACTGGCAGCCGCGGGTGGACCGGGCCCGCGAGCGGGTCAGGGAAGTCGGGGACTGGCGGGCTCGGGTGCGCGAGCTGCGCGCTGCCCTGGGGTGCTGACCGCACCTGCCGCCTCCCGCGGCGGCACCGGCCGTACGCCCGGCAACGCCTCGACCGCCGCCGCGAGCTCCGCGCTCGCCAGCACCAGGCAGCCACGCTTGCAGCCACCCTCCTCGGCGGCGCTCAGCGCGGGGAAGAACATCTGCCAGCCCGGCAGCTCCGGCAGGTAGTCGAGGTCCAGCGGGCGGCCGTGATACGTCTCGTGCCCGTAGCCGGGGTCGTCGTGGACCCGGAAGTCGTCGATGATCACCACGGCCCGCGACCAGCGCTGATGAATGGTCAGCAGCTCCTCGTAGCGCGGCACGTCCTCGCCCCAGTGCGCGTCGAGGTAGCAGAAGAGGGCCGCGTCGCCCTCGCGCTCCGCGAGCCGCCGCAGCAGGCCGCGGGAGTCGCCGTGGTGCAGCGCGATGCCGGGCCGGTCGGCGCAACGCACCTGCGCATAGCGGAAGAAGCGCTCGGCGGTCTCGGCGGAGTGGACCGGCAGCCCGGACACGTCGCTGAGGAAGGTGGTGGTGACCCCGCGGTACGTCCCGGTCTCGACCACCTCGTCGAAGGCGATCTCGCGCAGGATGTCCCGCACCAACTGCTGCCTGCCCGGCTGGCCGTTCATGGGACCGCCGTAGAGCCGCATCGGCCGCAGCAGATCCTTCCGGTACGCCACCCAGGTGGGCAGCGTCTGGTCGACCGTGCGTCGAACGCGGTCCCTGAAGCGCATCATCCTGGCCTTCCATAGCCGTTGCCCGGAGTGGCTGCCCCGGACGCCGCACCCATCATGTAAGAGTCTCTGCACCGTATGTCATATTTCGCTCAGTTCTGCGGCTTTCATCCACGAAGGAGGTAATCGACGTGTCATTCCGGGCGGCTCCCCGGCGCAAGCGACTCATCGACATTACCGGGGCGTCCTTTCTGCTGCTGCTGACCGCTCCGCTCCTGGCGCTGATCGCGCTGGCGGTGGCGGCCACTTCGCCGGGCGGCTGCCTGTACCGGCAGGCGCGCGCCGGGCAGGGCGGCGCTGCCTTCACGATGCTGAAGTTCCGCACCATGCGCTCCGGCGCGGCCGCCGAGCGGGACGCGCTCGCCGAGCGCAACGAAAGCGACGGCCACCTGTTCAAGCTGCAAGACGACCCACGGGTGACGCCCGTCGGTCGGCTGCTGCGCCGCTGCTCGCTGGACGAACTGCCGCAGCTGGTCAATGTATTGCGCGGCGAGATGTCGCTGGTCGGCCCGCGTCCCCTGCCCGTGACCGACTCCGACTACACCGGCGAGGCCCGCCGCCGGCTGGCGGTGCTCCCCGGCGTCACCGGCCCCTGGCAGGTCAGCGGCCGCTCCGAGCTGAGCTGGGACGACATGGTCCGGCTCGACCTGGATTACGTAGACAACTGGCGGCTGCGCCGCGACCTGTCCATCCTGGCCCGCACGCTCCCCGCCGTGCTGGCCGCGCGCGGCGCCCACTGAGGGCGCCGCGTCCCGTTCAGACCGACCGCATCCCCGCGTACGCCTGCACCATCCGCGTGTACACCGGCTTCAGCCGCCGCTGCATGCCCTCGGTGGTGAGCTTTTCGACCACGGCGCCGCAGGAGTTGAGCAGCGCCCGCTGCGGGGCCTGCCGGGTTACGGACATCATCGCCCCGGCCTGCTGCCGGAACGCGTCGTCGGAGGCCGTCCAGAACCACGACGCGGGGTCGGCGGCGTCCCCGTACATCCGCTGGAAGCCCAGGTCCTTCTCGTGGATCAGATGCCACATGGTCAGCCGCAAGATCGCCTCGGGGTCGGTCAGATAGCGGCGCCACGGCGCGGTCGGGATGTTGCGGACGTGGGCGCTCAACTCGACGGTCGGCAGGGCGCGCAGGGCGTAGGCCATGAAGTGCTCGTCGATCCACAGCCGGCTGCGGCCCTCGGCGAACCGGCCCAGCGACCACTGCCAGGCCCGCTCCAGGCGCTCCAGCAGCGGGGGCAGCGACCGCTCGGGCACGGAGTAGTAGTAGCCGCCGTAGAACCGCCACCCGTCCATCGGCTCGCCGAAGTCGCGGAACATCTCGGCGCTGATCTCGCGGATCTCGCGCGACTTGTCGGAGCCGGGCTTGCCCAGATCGGCGATGTTCTCGGTCTGTACGCCGATCCGGTCCCCGGCCAGTTCCAGCAGCGGCGCCAGTGGCCGTACGCACAACTGGTCGGGGTCGCCCATCACGATGTCGCCGCGGCCGCGCAGCGCCGCGAGGGCGTCCAGGAGATACGGGGTCGCCTGCCAGCCGCGGGAGAAGCCCTCGGGCGGGCAGTGCCGGAACGGGGTGAGCAGCGTCTCGACGCCGATCCGCCGGTACTCCCCGGCGAACTGCTCCGGAATCGGCTCCGTGGTGACCAGCACCAGGTCCACATCCGGGTTGAAGCGGCGCAGCGAGGCGTAGGCCACCAGCATGCACCGGTAGTACGTGTACGCCTTGGGCTCGCCCTTCCGGCCGCGGCACTGCGGGCTCTGCCCCTCGTCCCGCGGCGTGAAGGCGATCGCGGCGGTCAGCTGCGTCATCGGGTCTCCTGGTGTCGGGGGTGGTCGCGGAGCGCGGACCGGTAGAGGGCGGTCGCCTCCCGCAGCCAGCGCTGCTCGCCGTAGCGGTGCTCGTAGACGGAGCGGCAGTGGGCGCGCTGCGCCGGGAATGCGCGGCCCGCCTCGGCGAGCGCCCGGCCGAGCGGCTGGTCCCATGCGGTGACGTGTCCGGTGCCCTCGTCCCGTACGGCCTCGGCGACGGCGTTGCCTTCGAAGGCGAGGACGGGCAGCCCGGCGGCGAGCGCCTCGAGGTAGACGACGGTCGGCCCGGCCTCAAGCCAACGGCTGGGGAACAGCAGCCCCTTGGCGGCGGCCATGCGGCGGCGCAGCTCCGGCCGCTCCAGGGAGCCGAGGAAGCGTACGGAACCGGGCGCCGCCGCCCGGCAGGCGGCCTCCAGTTCGCCGCTGCCCGCCACGTCGAGCGGCTCGCTCTTCGGCCAGGACCGCAGCAGTTCAAGGATGCCCTTGGCCGGGCTGAGGCGGCCGGCGAAGAGCCACGCACCGGCGTCCGGCGCCGGCTCGCACGGCGCGTCGGCAACGAAGTTGGGCAGCACGGCCAGACGCTCCGCGGGCACTCCGGAGCGGGCGTACACGCGGCGGTTGAGCTCCGAGATCACCACCACCCGGTCCGCCCGCGCCAGCAGCGGGTCGGCAGCGGCCCCGCGGCGGTTCGCCCAGGCCAGCGGCAGCGTGGCGGCGCGCGAGTCCCGGTAGCAGGCGTGCCGCAGCCCGGCCCAGCGGTCGCCGTCGAGGCAGCGGGTGCAGTCCGCGCCGTCGCGGTAGAGGCTGCCGCCGGCGCACAGCGGGCGGAAGTTGTGCAGGGTGGCGATCAGCGGGCTGTCGTGCCAGCTCCGGGCCCAGCCGCGCCCGAAGTTGGGGAAGAGGTTGTGCACGTGGACGACGTCGGGACGGAAGGCCCGCAGCCGCTCCACCGGCGAGCGGCCCCGGCCGCTGAGCACGACCACGGCCGAGCGCAGCGCATACAGCCGCTGCCGGGACAACTCGTCCGTATGCGCTCCGACCAGCGCCACCTCGTGCCCCGCCGCGGCGAGCGCGGCCGCCTGCTCGGCGACCACGGCGTTCTCGCCGCTGGGCTGCCCCGAGGCGTAGAAGCTGTGCACGAGGGCGATGCGCAGAGGGGTCACGGCTGCGGCCACTCCCGCACCAGCCGTGGCGGGCGCAGCGCGATCCGGGCCAGATAGGCCGGGTTGTTGCGCAGATAGCGCCGCCACAGCCGCCGGGGCTCCTTGGCCAGCCGGTAGCTCCACTCCAGACCGCGCTCCGCCATCCACGCCGGGGCCTGCGGCTTGAGCCCGGCGTGGAAGTCGAAGGCCGCGCCCACGCCCAGCAGCACGGGCGCTTCGAGCCGCTCCCGGAAGGCGGCCATCCAGCGCTCCTGCTTGGGCGTGGAAAGCCCCACCCACACCAGGTCCGCGCCACTGGCGTTGATCCGGTCCGCGGTCTCGCGCTCCTCCCGCGGCGTGAGCGGGCGGAAGGGCGGCGACCAGGCGCCCGCCACCTTCAGCCCCGGGAGGCGGCCGCTCAACTCGCTTCCCAGCAGCTCCGGCACGCCGTCGGCGCCCCCGTAGAGATACGAGCTCCAGCGCCGTTCCACGGCCCGGTTCAGCACGTCAAGCATCAGGTCGGGCCCGTAGACCCGGCGCATCCAGTGGGCGCCGGCCCGCTGCCCGGCCCACACCATCGGCATCCCGTCGGGGACGGTCAGGCCCGAGGCGTTGTGGACGCGGCGCAGCGCCGGGTCACGCTGGGATTCCATCACCCCGTGTACGCCGGTCACGCAGACGTAGTGCCGCTCGCGGCGCTCGATCCAGCCGGTGACGGCTTCCAGAGCGCGGGTGCGGTCGACGGCGCTGACGCCGACGCCGAGCACGTCGACACGGGGGATGGATTCCATGGCGGGGCGGGCCGGTCGGCGGTTCAGTTGACGTACGCGCGGCCGTCGATACGGGCGGCGACCTGGTCGTAGATCCAGCGGTAGGTCTGCTCCAGGCCGGCCCGCAGCGTGATCGACGGGGCCCAGTCGAGCTCCTTGGTGATCCGGGTGTTGTCGCTGTTGCGGCCGCGGACGCCGAGGGGGCCGGGGATGTGGTTGTACGTCAGCTCGATCCCGGCGATGTCCTGGACCAGGGCGTACAGCTGGTTGATGGAGACCAGCTGGTCCGAGCCGAGGTTGAGCGGCTCGGTGACCTCGCTGCGGGCGATGCGCAGGGTGCCCTCGACGCAGTCGTCGATGTACATGAAGCTGCGGGTCTGCTCGCCGTCGCCCCAGATCTCCACCTCGCGCTCGCCGGTGAGGGCGGCGATGGCGATCTTCCGGCAGGCGGCGGCCGGGGCCTTCTCGCGGCCGCCGTCCCAAGTGCCGTGCGGGCCGTAGACGTTGTGGTAGCGGGCGACGCGGCTGGTCAGGCCGTAGTCCTCGCGGAAGTGCCGGGCCATGCGCTCGCTGAAGAGCTTCTCCCAGCCGTAGCCGTCCTCGGCCATCGCCGGGTAGGCGTCCTCCTCGCGCAGCGGGAGCACCTCGGTCTCGGTCTGCTTGTCGGCGGCGTAGACGCAGGCGGAGGAGGAGTAGAAGTAGCGCTCGGCGCCGGCGTCGCGGGCGGCGATCAGCATGTGGGTGCTGGAGAGCACGGAGAGCATGCAGGCAGCCTTGTTGGCCTCGATGAAGCCCATGCCGCCCATGTCGGCGGCGAGGTGGTAGACCTCGTCCGCGCCGCCGTCGACCACCCGCTCGCAGAGCGGGCGGAGCGAGACGTCCGCGACCATGTTGTCCGCCCCGTCGTGGACCTGGTACCACTCGGTGAGCGGCTTCTTGTCCACGGCCCGTACGCTCTTGCCCTCCGCCAGCAGGGCGCGGGTCAGATGCCCGCCGATGAATCCTCCGGCCCCGGTTACGACGGCGTTGATGCCCGACATCCCTACACCTCTCACTTATGTCTGAATTGCGGCATTAGTTAATATCGGGAGGGAGGTCTTGATCGTCTTCACACGCCGGTCGGCCGAAGCCGCGCCGATGCCTTCACCCGGTCGTACGCGCGGCGGGCAGTTTGGAGCCGGCGGCGGACGGGTCGTGCAGCAGGACGACGCCCACCATCATGTTGCCGAGCCGGTTGAAGGGCGTCAGCGCCGCGTAGACCGCCTTGGCCGCGGGCAGCCGCCAGCGCCCCGGGACGCAGCGGCGCACCAGCTTCCCGACGGCGAGATTGTGATCCCACAGCCGGCGCGGCAGCACGGTGGCCCGGTCGCGGAGCAGATAGCTGAGCGTCACCTGCTTCAGGAAAGAGCCGTTCCAGCGGAAGACGTAATTGACCGCGGTCCCCTGCACCTCCCATTCGGTGCCGATCAGGCGGCCGACCAGGCTCTCGTGCGGCTCGATGAGAATGACCGCGGTACGGGCCACCCTGAGCATCTCGGTGAATCCCAGCGCGGGACGCGGTAGATGGTGCAGCCCGTCCTGCACGACGACCAGGTCAAAGCTGCCGTCCGCGAGCTCGGCCATGGCCTCCGCGTTGAGGCAGCGCGTCTTCAGCTCGGGGTCCAGCTCGCGGCAGACCTCCAGCGTGGCGGGCGAAAGGTCGGAGACGGTGACGTCCGCGAAGCCCTCGCGGCGCAGCATGATGCCTTCGCCGCCGGCCCCGCCGCAGACCACCAGGACGCTCTGGTTCGCGGGGTCGAGCGCCCCGCGGCGGCGCAGTTGCTCGAGGCCCGCCTTCAGACGCCGGTCCCGCAAATAGCGCACCAGCGGATCCGCCGTGACGTGATAACCGAAGTCGTAGCCGTCGCCGACCAGCTCGTCCGACGCCTTCCGCTGTGCCTCGATGCTCGTCTTCATGTGTGCCGCTTCCTCTACTTTCGCGCGACGAGAGACTTGGGCAGTCCGGCGAAGCGCTCGAACCACAGATCCGATTCCGGAAAATAGGCGCGCATCTCCGTGGCCGAGAGCAACTCGACCTCCGCCACATCCCGAATCGCCTTGGCCCGCCCGCCCGGGCGGATATGCCCGTACGGCCACCGCTGTGAGATCTGCACCCGCACCTGGAACGGCAGCCACTGCATGCCGGGGAAGAGCCAGTGCGGTTCGACGGGGAAATAGCGGTACGGCGTCTGGATCCAGTGATGACTCGCCGACGCGGCTACGACCTCGGCGAGGCGGGCGCGGTTTGCGTGGCCGCCCAGATGCTCCAGCAGAGAATTGGAGTACACCAGGTCGAATTCAACTCCCGGGAGCAGCGCGGGCAGCTGGCACGCATCCGCCGCCAGGAACTGCACATCCGGCTCCGGGTCGCCTGCGACGCCCGGATCGATGTTCACGACCGTCACCTGCGCCGGGCGTACGGGGGCGGCGCGCCAGGAGGCCGGGGTGCCACCGAGGTCCAGCACCCGCATCTCGGCAAGGTCGGGGAACGTGCGCAGGAGCTCTGTCCACCGCCGGGCACGCGTCCGGTGCGCCAGCGAGCCCGCACGGTCCGGATTGGCAGCACGCGTGCTGAGTAGCGTCACTCGGTCTGCCTCTCGGTGCGGATCGTTATCGGGAAAGCGCGCCTCCCATCATGACCGCAGGCCCTTTCCCCTGGATCATTCCGACACTCCGGAGCTCCGCTCGTATGGCCCTTTGACAGGGAAATAGGCCTCCAGGAATGCGCGCATCACCTGTGCCTGTTCGGTCTCGGGGACCTCGGATTCTGCGCCCTCGCCCAGGCAGAAGACGTCTTTCGCGCGGTTGGCGAGGAGGCGGGTGAGCAGGTGTTGCTGTTCGTAGCGGCCGGTGTCGACGTAGCCGCAGCGGATTCCGCCCGGTTCTGCCGTGCCCGTCAGGTAGCCGTAGTGGTGGTGCAGGGAGGAGACCAGGGAGACGTCGCGCCAGTCGCGTAGCGCCGAGCGCGAGGTGCGGGCGAGGGGCTCGGCGAATTCCTCTGTGATACGGGACAGGACGCTGCGGCGGAGGGGGTACGGGGCGTGGAGGAAGCCGTGGGTGACCGTTACGCCGAAGCGGTCCTTCAGGAGGCGGCGGTTGTTTTTCGCGGCGGCGAAATAGCCCTCGTCCGTCGGTGTCGCCTCGCCTGCCGGGATCGCTGTCGGGGACCAGAAGAAGCGGCTGTTGCCGTTCGAGCGGAAGAAGCGGTTGGGGGCCACCGGGCGGCCCAGGAAGAAGTCGTCGTTCAGGTAGAGGAAGTGTTCCGACAGGTCCTCGATGTGGTGGAGGCGGGATTCGATGGCGTGGGAGTTGAAGACCGGGAGGGCGGCCGGGTCGTCCCACAGGGCGCGGTGGTCGACGATTTTCAGGCCGGGGTGTTCCGCCTTCAGCCAGGACGGGCGCTGGCCGTCCGTGACCAGGTAGATGGTGCGGATCCAGGGGGCGTACATCGCCAGGGAACGGAGGGAGTAGCGGAGCTCGTCGCGGTTGCGGAAGCGGACCGAGGCGTCGCCGGCCACCTCCGCCTGCGGCTTCGGGGGCAGGCCCAGCTCCGCGCGCCGGGCGTTCAGGCGCTCCTGCCACTCCGGGTCCGCGTCGTCGACCCAGGTGTAGACCGCGTCGACCGGGAAGTCGAGGTCCGTCACCAGCGGTTCGTTGAAGTCCTCCAGGGTCGGATACGCGCGGTCGCGGACCCGCGTCACCGCGTTCGGCACCACCGTCCGCAGCGTCGGGCCCAGCGCGGCCGGGCGCCTGGGAGCCGTATAGCCGCCGAGGAGTTCGTCGTACGGCCAGAACTCGATGTCGCAGCCGAAGGCGGGCCCGTAGCGGAGGGTGCGGCCGCTCGTGAGATACGGGCGGCAGACCCGCAGGCCGCGGACCTCGCCGACGCCGCCGAGGCGCTCCGCGAGCACCGCGCCCGGCGCGTCCGTCACCGGGCCGAGCAGCTCCGCGTACACCGCCTGTCCGGGATACGCCCGCGCCAGCGCCGCCCGGACGTCCGCCTGCAGCGCCGCGTCCACCGCGAGGCGGCGGTGCGGGCTGTCGTCGCGGTCGCGGAGGAGGACGTACGGGATGTCGGCCGCCTCCAGGGCGTCCGCGGCCAGGCGCAGGTTCTCCTCGTACGCGCGGGCGGCCGGGAGGTCGTCGCGTACGTAGGCCAGCTGGCCCGCCGAGCGGACCAACGACGCGTCGCCGGCGAGGAGTTCGTCCTCGCGGGCGCGCTGGCCGCCGGCCGACGGGGAGATCTTGGACGCGGGGGCGGAAGGCTGGAAGCCGCCGCCCGCGGTGACGGCCTTGCGGTGGCCCGCGCGGTCGGCGCGGGCGGTGAGCCGGGCCGGGTCGCGGCGGGTCGCGTAGAGCTCCGCGAAGAGCCGCTCCCAGGTTTTGTTGATACGGGCCGCGGAGAAGCGGGTCGCGCCCTCCAGCGCCGCCGCGCCCATGCGGTGCAGCAGCGCCTCGTCCGCCATCAGCCGCGCCATCGCGGCGGCGAGCGCCTCGGTGTCGGCGGCCTCGACCAGCAGCCCGTCGACCCCGTGCCGGATGATCTCGGCGGGCCCGGTCGGCACGTCGTACGCCACCGCCGGCACCCCGGCCGCGAAGGCCTCCACGAGGACGAGGCCGAAGCCCTCGGTCTCGGAGGGCAGGACCGTGAACGCCGCCTTCGCCCACTCGTCGGTCATGTGCCGGGTCGGGCCCATGATTTCGACGGAGTCGTGCAGCCCGAGTTCCTCGACGAGGCGGCGCATGCGACCGGTGAGCGGGCCGTCGCCGAAGATCCGCAGCTTCCAGTCCGGGTGCTCGATGACCGCCTTGCCGAAGGCGGTGATGGCGTGGTCGACCTGCTTGTCCGGGACAAGGCGGCGCGGGACGACGATGGTCTTGGACGTACGGGAGGAACGGGGGCGGAAGCCGTCGGGGATGGCGTTGGAAATGGTCTCGAGGCGG
>NZ_JAAKZV010000520.1 GCF_011044975.1 Streptomyces coryli
GGGTGGGGGCGAGGCTGGGGCTGGCGCGCTGATCGCGGCCTTCTACGCCGACGACGTCACCGGGGCCACCGACGCGCTGGCCCAATTCCACCGCGCTGGGCTGCGCAGTCTGCTGCTCTTCGGCGCGCCCGGGCCCGGCGAGCTGCGGCGCCTGGCCCGTACGCACGACGTGATCGGCGTGGCGGGGGTGGCCCGTTCGCTGCCGGCGGGGGAGATGGCGGCGGAGGTGGAGCCGGTGCTGGCCGGGCTGCGGGCGCTGCGGCCTCGGCTGGTGCAGTACAAGATCTGCTCGACCGCCGACTCCTCGCCCGCCGTGGGCAGCCTCGGCCGGGCGATCGAGATCGGCCGGGATGTCTTCGGCACGGGGGCGGTGCCGGTGCTGGCCGCGCAGCCGGAGTTGGGCCGCTACACGGCCTTCGGCCACCACTTCGCCGCGGACGGCGGCACGGTGCACCGGCTCGACCGACAGCCGACCATGGCGCAGCACCCGGTGACCCCGATGACGGAGGCAGACCTGCGGCTGCACCTGGGCCACCAGACGCGACTGCCGATCGGCTCCCTCGACCTGACCGCGTACGAGCAGCCGTGGCCGGAGGTACTGCGGCGTTACGAGCGGGCGGCGGCCGACGGCGTCGGGGCGGTGGTCCTGGACACGGTCACGGACGCGCACCTGCTGCTCGCCGCCCGGCTGGTGCTCAGCGGCGGGGAGATGACGTACGCGCTTGGCTCCGGCGGGCTGAGCCGGGGCGCGGCGGCTTGGCTGGCATCGACAGCGGGGTTGGCCGCGGTCGCGCCGGTCGCGGGGGCGGAGGGACCGGTGCTGGTGGTGTCGGGCAGCTGCGCGGCCCGTACCGCCGAGCAGATCCGCCGAGCGCAGGCGGCGGGCTGGCAGACCGTGCCGATGGACGTCAGCGCCGGTGGCGCAGCGCCTGAATCCGACGCCCCTAGCCCTACCGACCCTGTCCTCCTCCACCTACGCGACACCACCCTCCGCGCACTCGCGGCAGCCCCCGGCGTCATCGTGCATACCGCCCTCGGCCCGCCCCAGACCCATGCAGTCGTCTCGCCGTCCGCCACCGGCCGCGTTCTCGCCCATCTCGTCGCCGAGGCCGTCGTCCACGCCGGCGTCCGCCGTGTCGACATCGCCGGAGGCGACACCGCCGGGCAGGTCCTGCGTGCCCTCGGCGCCCGCACCGCGGAGATCGCCGCGCTGCTCGGCCCCGGCACCGCACTGTGCCGCCTCGGCCCGGAGCCGGCAGCGCTCGCCGGTGTCGAAGTCCTGCTCAAGGGCGGCCAGGCCGGCCACCCCGACCTCTTCGAGCGGCTGAGCGGCGTCGGCGACCCGACGACAGCAGGCGAGCTCTGCGGCACCGGCACCGGCACCGGCACCGGCGACCCGACAGCCGACAGGCTGCCCGGCACCGCCGCCCCGACCTCAACCGCCAGACAGGAGAGCTGACAGAGATGCCCCCCGACCCCACCGCGTCCCCCACC
>NZ_JAAKZV010000521.1 GCF_011044975.1 Streptomyces coryli
CGAGTTGGGCGGCGGAGAGGTGGGTGTAGTAGCCGAGTTGGGCGAAGGAGGCGTTGAGCATGGTGCGGAGCAGCGGGAGTTGTTCGGTGAGGCGGCGGCTTGGTCGGCGTCGATGCGGGCGAGGTGGGCGGCGGCTTGGTCGGCGTCCATGGGGGCGAGGTAGGCGGCGGCCTGGTTGGCGTCCATGGGGTTCTGTCTACCGCGGATCGGGGTCCTGGGCGCCAGGGGCGGGAGGCGTAGCCGCGGCGGCGGGGGTCTTAGGTCCCTGGTCGGGGGCGGCCGGGAGTTCGCGGAACCGGGGCAGCGGCGACGGCAGCAGCCACAGGAGGCCGAGGAGGGCGCCGGCGGTGGCTATCCAGAGGGTGGGGCGCAGGCCGAGCGCCGTACCGAGGGCGCCGCCGGCGAGGGCGCCGAGCGGGCGGACGCCGTAGTTGACGGTGCGGAAGGCGCCGAGGACGCGGGCGCGGAGGGCGTCGGGGATGAGGGCGGCCTGGAAGGCGTTGGCGGCGATGTCCAGGACCATCACGCTGAAGCTGGCGCCGAGATAGCCGACGAAGAGCAGGGCGATGACGGCGGACTGCGGCCCCGAGGCGGCCGGCACGACCATGAGCGGTGCCGCGAAGCCGACGAACCCGGTGGTGATGACGGGCCCGTACCCGAACCGCCGCATGATCCGCCCGGCGGCGGCCGCGCCCGCGAGTCCGCCGATGGCGCCGGCGCTCATGACGGCGCCGAGGATGCCGGGGCCGAGGCCGAGTTCCTTGTTGGCGTAGAGGAAGAACAGGGCCTGGAAGATGAAGTTGAAGAAGTTGAGGGTGGCGAAGGCGAGCAGGGCCGGGCGCATGACCGGGTGCTTCGCCAGCCACTTGAGACCGGCGGTGAGGTGGCCCTTCTGCGGGGCGGCGGGCGGTGGTTCGGCCGGGGAGATGCGGGCGAGGCAGGCGGCGGAGACGAGATAGCTGAGCGCGTCGGCGAGCACGGCGACCGGGGCGGTGAGCGCAGAGACCAGCGCACCGCCGGTGCCGGGACCCGCGACGCGGGCGAGGGAGCGACTGCCGTGGAGGAGTGAGGAGCCGTCCACGTACTGGTCCTGCTTCAGCAGCGATACGTAGAGGGTGCCGGCGCAGACATCGAAGAGGACGGCGAGGGTGCCGAGGGCGAAGGACGCGACGTAGAGCTGCGTGAGGGTGAGCGCGTCCAGCGCGTACGCGACGGGGATCGAGCACAGGAGGAGAAAGCGGCCGAGGTCGGCGAGGAGCATGACGCGGCGGCGGCTGCGGCGGCGGTCGACCCAGGCGCCGGCGGGGATGGAGAGGAGGAGGGAGGGGAGGAGGACGGAGGCGGTCAGCCAACCCATGTCCGCGGCGCGGGCGTCGAGGAGCAGGACGGCGGTGGCGGGCATGGCGATGGCGGATATCTCGTCGCCGAAGACGGAGATGGTGTGGCCGGTCCAGTAGCGGCGGAAAGGGGGGTTGTGGAGGAGGGTGG
>NZ_JAAKZV010000522.1 GCF_011044975.1 Streptomyces coryli
AAGAGACAGGGGTGGCGGGCTCGGGGAGTAGGCCGTCGTGACGGAGGCGCTTCTGCAGTTGCGATACGTCGAGTTGGCGTGGCTGTACGCCGTCCCGTACGCAGAGGGCCGCGGCCAGGCCAGTGGCCGCGCCCAGGTTCTCCAGGTCGGCCTGCATGCGCAGGGCGGGCAGGGCGTCGTGGGTGGCGGAGAGGGCCTTGCCGGTGACGAGCAGGCCGTCGACGCGGCGGGGCAGGAGGGCGTGGTACGGGACCTCGAGCTCGAGGTTCGGCGGGATGAGGCCGAGCTGCGGCCAGAGGGCTTCGCCCTTGCCCTTCAGGTCGTGGTTGGAGAAGTGCAGGCTGATGGTGTCCGGGAAGCGACGGTCGGTGAGCTGGTCGGTGAGGGTGAGAACGGTCTCGCCGACGAGGTGCCGGCCTTCGCGGGTGACGGGGACCTCGCCGTGGTCGTGAGCTTCCGGGCTGCGGCGACGGGCGGCCAGGACGGCGCGGGTGGCGTCGGCGGGGTCTGTGAGGTCGGCTAGGCCGCCGAACTGGTTGCGGGTCACGCCTGGTTCCTCGAAGCGGGCGAGTGAGGCCCACATGGTGGTGTGGGTCGCGGCTGAGCCGTGGACGGTGGGAGCGCCTGACCAGGCGGCTAGGTCGGCTTCGCCGGTGGCGTCGATGATGATGTGGGCGGTGGTGGCGTAGGGGCGGTCGGGTCCGGCTAGGGCGACGCCGGTGACGCGGGTGTGGTTGCCATTGCTGTCGCTGTCGCCTTCGTGGTCGCGCAGGACCGCGAAGGCGCGGGTGTCGTAACGGATGTCGACGCCGGCGGCGTGCAGCTCGTCGTGCAGTGCAAGCGCCTTGGCCTCGATATTCCATGCGCCGATGCCGCCACGGAGACCGAGCGCCCGGTGGGCAAGGCGGGTGGTGCGCTGCACGGCGGCGGCATGGCCCTCACGACGGCCGAACCAGTAGCTGTGCACGCCGCCGTACGTCCCGGTCCCGCCGGGTCCGGGTCCGGCCTCGGCGAGTACGACCCGAGCTCCGTCACGCGCGGCAGCAAGGGCGGCGGAGGCGCCGCTGGTACCGCCGCCTACGACGAGGACGTCGGGCTTGGCGAGGAGAGGCAGGTCCAGAGGGGGCACGGCTTCGTACTCAAAGGTGCCGGGCTCAGAGGTGGCAGGCTCAAAGGCAGCCGGCTGTGAAGAGGCGGGCCGCCCAAGCCCCCCGCCTCCTCCCTTCCGTAGCCCGCTATCCGTTTCTCGCACCGGGCCCGGAGGGGACACGGCGACGCTGCCGTCACCATCCGATGCCAAGCCATCCGTTCCGGTGCTGCGGCCAGTGGGAGCGGGCGAGTTGGCATCGGATGGTGACGGCCGCGCTGCCGGGTTCCGCCCGGTCTCGGTGCCGTTGGGAAGGCTGGCTACGGAAGGGGAGAAGGGCGGGGCGCCTTGGCTTGCCGGGCGCCAGTTTCCCGGCGGGGCAGGGTGGGAT
>NZ_JAAKZV010000523.1 GCF_011044975.1 Streptomyces coryli
GCCGGCTCCACCGCCAGATGCGGCAGCCGCCGGGGAGCCGTGGTCCGGTGGCGATGGCGGTGCCAGTGCCGGTGGCGGTCCTGCCATTCGCGGGACTGTGCGCGATGCGTACGGGGTGCCGCTGGGGCGGTGCGCGCTGACGCTGCTGTCCGCGTCCGGGCGGCGGCTGGCCAAGGGGCGGTCGGCCGATGACGGGAGCTTCGAGCTGGCGGCTCCGGGCAGCGGCTCGTACACGCTGGTCGCCACCTCACAGGCGCTGGGCGCGGCGAGCGCGAGTGTGCTGGTGGGGACGCGGGCGGTGGAGGTGGAGCTGCGGATCAGCCCGGAGGACTGAGGGCGCGGATTTGCCGTTGCAGTCGGGTGCCCCGACGAACGATCGTGGTGGTGAGGTCGCAGTCCTGCGGCCTCACCGCCGCCATGTTGGAGGACCCGTGCAGACCACCACCATTCCGGCCACGCCCGAGCAGGCTGCTATTGGACGCGACCGGACGGGCGGGCTGTTCACCGCTGAGCTTCCGGCCGACGCCCGGATCGACGGCGAGTGGGTCACCGCGCCGGGGGCGACCGGGGAGGGCGCCGTCGTGTACGTCCACGGTGGCGGCTTCCAGCACACCGATCCTGAGCGGGAGCGGGTGCTCGCGTATCACTTCAGTGCGGCTGCCCGGCGGCCCGCGCTGCGGGTGGAGTATCGGCTGGCGCCCGAGCATCCGTATCCGGCGGCGCTGGAGGATGCGCTGGCGGCGTATGGGGAGGTGCTGCGGCGGGGGATTCCGGCTGAACGGGTTTTGTTTGTCGGGGAGTCGGCGGGGGCGACTTTGATTCTCTCGATGCTGCTGGAGCTGAAGCGCACGGGGCGCTCGCTGCCCGGCGGGGCGGTGGCCATCTCTCCGTCGACCGATCTGACGCTCTCGAGTGAGTCGCTGACGGCGAATGACGGGAAGGACGTCATCAGCCGTGCGGTGCTTACGACTGTTGCCGCCGACTATTTGGGCGGGGCTGATCCGGCGGGGGCGCCGCAGTCGCCGATCCACGGCAAGTTGGGCGGTCTGCCGCCGTTGCTCATCGCGGTGGGCGGCGACGAGATTCTGCTGGACGACGCCCGGCGTTTTGCCGCTGCCGCGGACGCGGCGGGGGTGAGTGTGCAGCTCGATGTGTACGAGGGCATGCCGCACGCCTTCCACCTGTCGGCGGAGGCGGGGACGCTGCTGGGCCGGATCGGGGACTGGGTCGAGGCTCCGGTGCGGGAGTACCCGGTGAGCGGGCCGAAGGCGGGGCCGTATGCGGTGGCGTCCGGGCCGGATGGCGCGCTGTGGTTCACGCTGGTGCATGAGGGCGGGATCGGGCGGCGGTCGGCTGGTGGGGAGTTGAGTCTTTATTCGGTCGGGGCGGGGCCGACGGTTATTGCGGCGGGGCCGGATGGGGCGATGTGGTTCTCGCAGTATCAGGACCATCGGATCGGGCGGATCTCGAT
>NZ_JAAKZV010000524.1 GCF_011044975.1 Streptomyces coryli
AGCGACAGCACCCGCCCGAATGCGCGTGGGTTCGCGGTTTCCTGGCTGAGGGAATCCGGGAACCCCTGCGGGGCGGGGTGCTCCAGTGCGCTGGGCGGCTTGGGTTCGCCCCCGGATCGAGGCGGTCCCGCTCTCCCAGGGCGGAGCCCCGGGAGAGTCGCGGCCACGGTGCTTCGGCTGCGTTGGCTATTGGGCCAGGACGGCTTGGAGTTCCGTGACCCACTTGGAGCGGTCGTCCGGCGGGCAGGACAGCGAGACCTCGCGGACGTAGCCCACCTGCTGGCGGCCGTTGTCTTCGATCCAGCGGAGCAGCAGTTGCTCGGTGGCCAGCACCTCGCCCTGCATGGGCCCGCGGTGCACGATCGTGGCGGCTTCGGCCACCCCCGGCAGATGGACGACATCGAAGCCCCGGTCTCGGGGCACTGCGTCGGGGTCGACCGGCAGGGCGGCGTGCACTGTGATCGCGCCGCCGCCTTCGGGTGCGTCCTCGTAGTAGGCGACGCCCGGCCCGACCGGTCGCACCGCTGCCGCGTCCGTCAGCCGACACAGCTGCTCGAAGAGCGGACCGATCACCGGTCCGATGTGCTCGGGCTCCCAGCTCTCGGCGGTCGCCGACAGCTCCGCCACCCATTGTCCGGGCAGGTTCTTGATCACTACGTCGTCCGCGGGCATCCGTCCCTCACTCTCGATCGTCCGGAGTCTCGCCTCGACCTGGCCCAGCCGTGCTTGCGCGGCCGCCATCTCCGTCTCCAGTTCCGCTCTGCGCAGGCGGAGCATGCCGCGCAACTCCTCGGCGTTCACTTGCTCGTCGACGATGGTGCCGACCTGTTCCAGGCTGAAGCCGAGTTCCTTGAGCGCGACGATGCGATTGAGGCGGGCGAGCTGGCCGGCGGCGTAATACCGGTAGCCGCTTGCCGGGTCTGTGCGCTGCGGGCGCAGCAGGCCGAGGGCGTCGTAGTGCCGCAGCATCCGGATCGACACCTGGCCGTATCTGGCGAACTCTCCGATGGTCAACATGACGACTCCAGTGCAGGGCCTCACACGGTGTCAGGGTCAACACCTCTGATCAATCGCTCAGAACTGGGCTGCTCAGCGCCGCTGAAGCGTGATCACGTACCACCTGCGACTCTCGGGATCTGCCATGACACGGCAAGTTATGAGAGTTGCTCGCGGCTTCCACGAGTTCCGCGCAGATTCCCCCTGGGTCACCGCCGTCTAACTGGCCCCGGCCTGCCCAGATGCGCGCCGTCGACGCGGCCATGGCTCCGGAACCCATGCGAACTCCAGCATTGCTGCGCGCAATAGACCGCCGCACGGCTCGACCTTGGCGTGCAGTCCCGCCCGTAGGCCATCGCGTCGTGGTTGAGCTCGATGCGGGTGAGTTGGTAGCGGATGGTGACGGCCGCGTCGCCGTCTTGAGTTCCGGGCGGTGCCAGTGGGTTGGCTGGCTACGGGAGGAGTGGGGGGC
>NZ_JAAKZV010000525.1 GCF_011044975.1 Streptomyces coryli
GCGGCGAGCTGGGGCGGGGTGCGGACGGCCGCTGCCTGCTCGACGAGGGTGTCGGCCGACGGGGTGGTGTCGTTGGCCCAGAACATCAGCTCGCTGGTGCGGGCGATGCCGTACGGGGTGCCGAACTTGGGCTCGTAGTCCTCGTAGGTGATCTCCAGGCCCTCGAGCTGCTCGTCGTACGTGTCCTGGCCCATGCCGTCGTGGTAGAATCGCAGGTCCATCGGCTGCGCCTCGGGCGAGTAGAGCCAGAGCGTGACGGTCGCGGCGTCGGTCTGCGCCGAGCGGATGTCGAGCTGGGCGGGGTGCTTCTGCCAGAAGTCCCGCAGCCCGAAGGAGAGTCCGCCGGAGACGCCGCCGACGTAGCCGAAGCCGCTCGCCCTCCCGCCGCCACCGGCGGGGATCCAGCCGTGGCCGTGCTTGGTGCGCTTGCGCAGCGTGAAGCCGTCGGCGGAGAGCTGGGCGAGGGTGTAGTCGCCCCAGTGCGGGATGTACTGGAGGCGGGTGGTGACCCGCTGGTCCCAGGTGCTGGGGTCGGGGAGCTTCTCGCCCTTGATCTGGGCCTTGCGGACGGGTTCGCCCGGGTCGCGGCGGAGGCCGGTGACGCCTTGTACGGCCTCGGTGAGGAAGCCCTTGTCCTCGCCGGCGATGCGGATGTGCCGGTCGTACGCCTTGTCGCGCATCGGCACGTCGAAGCGGACGCCGAGGCCGCGGATGAAGTCCTTCTGCTGGTCGCCGTCGTACGTGATCGTGTGCACCATGCGGAAGGATTCGGCGCCGGCGTAGAAGTACAGCCGGATCGAGAACGGCAGCCAGGAGTGGCCGCGGTGGCGGTGCTTGCCGTCTATGCGGATGACGGCGCGGATGGGGCCGTCCTGCTCGATGTGGGCTTCGGTGATGTCGCTCTCGTACGACTCGTAGGTGCCGCCCGGCTCGTCGATGTGCTGCTGGCGGTGGAGGACAAGGCGGCCGTTGCGGGCTATCTCGGTGGTGTCTCGGGTGAGGGAGCGGATGAGGGAGCTGCCCTTGGTGCCGATGGTCGCGGTGATGGTGCCGGTGTCGACGGTGATGGTGCTGCCGGACTTCTTGACCGCGATCTTCTTGGCGGGGGTGGCTGCCGCCTTGCCGGGCAGGATGGTGAAGTCCTCGGCCTTCGCGGCCTCGCGGGCCGCGGCGTGGGCGGTCCATTTGAGGGTGCCGTCGGGCCAGTAGGCGGTGGGCCAGCTCTGCACCGGGATCTCGGCACCGTCGCCGGCGGTGAGGGCGAAGGTCTCATCGGCCTTGACGGCGCCCTTGGGCCAGGCGACGCCGAAGGTGGTGCCGGGGGCGGAGCCGAGGCCGCCTTTCTCGAGCCAGGCAATACGGCCGGGTTCGGCTGCGCGCGGGGCGGCGGGGGAGGTCGCGGCGTGGGCGGTGGAGGTGCCGGTCAGGTGTGCCACGAGGCCGGTGGCGGCGGCTGCCTTGAGC
>NZ_JAAKZV010000526.1 GCF_011044975.1 Streptomyces coryli
GAACCCGGAAGCTAAGCCTTTCCGCGCCGATGGTACTGCACAGGGGACTGTGTGGGAGAGTAGGTCGCCGCCGAACAAACTTTACGAAGAAGGCCCCCGCCGTCATGGCGGGGGCCTTCTTTGCGTTGTGGGTACGGGCCGGCCGCGCACTCCCCCCGCGTGCACCGTTCGACTCCTGCGCCCCACGTGTGGGGGATGTTCTGTGCCTCGCCTTTGACGTCATCCTGATCAAGTCCGAGCAGCAGGGACGTTTCAGCACACGTCGTAGAGGGGCTGGCAATGGCTGTTTCCGCGTTTGAAGCCCCGTCGCTTGCGCATGCGTTGCAGGAGTTGCCCGGCTCCTCCGCGTGGGTTTTCCCCGAGCAGCGCGATGAGCTCGGGCCGGTGGAACTGCGGGAGTTGGGGTGGCGGGTGGCTGCCGGATTGCGGCGGGCCGGTGTCGCTCCCGGCGATGTGGTCGGGCTGCTCGTGGGCACGGGGCGCGGGGTGCCCGCGGGGTTGTTCGGGAGCTGGTGTGCGGGCGCGGCGGTGAGTGTGCTTCCGCTGCGGGTGTTTCTCGATGACGGCACCCAGGCCCAACTGCTGCGGCGGTTTCTGGATGTGGCCGGCATGCGGCATGTGATTGTCGACGGCTCGACGGTTTCCCTCGGGGTGCATCTGCGCGGGCAGGTCCCGGGTTTGGTGGTTCATAGCGTCAATGAGCTGGTCAGTATGGGGAGTCGGCAGGCGTTGCGGCCGCCGCCGGAGGAGTGGCTGCCGGGGCCCGATGACCTTGCGGTGGTGCAGTTCACCTCGGGCAGTACGTCCGAGCCCAAGGGGGTCATGCTGACCCATCGGGCGTTTATGGCGGGGCTGTTGGCCGTTCAGGTCTCGGCCGGGTGCACTGCTGAGGACGTGTTCGTGCAGTGGGTGCCGCACTTTCACGACATGGGGCTGGTGTCGCCGCTGACGCTGCTGCTGCTCGGGTGTCGGGTGCATCAGTTCAGTCCGGCGGGGTTCATCAAGCGGCCGGACTGGTTCATGTCGTGCTTCGCCGACTGTGGCGGGACCATGCTGACCGGGCCCAACTTCGCGTATGACCTGGTCCTTGAGGCGCTTCGGGGCCGGTCCCAGTATCCGCAGCTCGGGGCCTGGCGGCTTGCCTTCAACGGGGCCGAGAAGGTGCGGGCCGGCACCGTGCGGCGGTTCGGAGCCGAGCTGGGGGCGGCGGCCGGGGTGGGTGGGCAGGTGATGTATCCGGTGTACGGGCTGGCCGAGGCCACGCTTGCCGCTGCCTTTCCCGAGCCGGGCAGTGATGTCCGTATCGAATGCTTCGATCGATTCCGGCTGGCTGATGAGCGCGTGGCGCGGGTCGTCGCGGCTGATGACGAGGCGGCTATGGAGCTGGTCTCCGTGGGGCGGGCCGTGCATGGGATCGAGATGCGGGTCGTGGACGGGGACCGGCGGTTGTGCGGGGACGGGGAG
>NZ_JAAKZV010000527.1 GCF_011044975.1 Streptomyces coryli
GTGCTGCGGGGGCGGGTCGGGGAGCTGCCAGCCACAGGTCCGGCGGCCCAGGTGCGGCGCACCTTCGCGGTTGTCGCGGCGCTGCTCGCGCTGGCGGTGGCCGGCGTCAACGGGCTGTGGGCCGCGGGCGTGGACGCCGGCCTCTCCGCCGAGGTGGTGGCGGACCAGACCGCCGCGTACCGCCTCAACACCGCCCTCACCGGCGTCTTCGCCCTGACCGCCGCGGCCGGGGTGCTGCTCGCCGCGTTCCCGGCCCTGCGGCCGCGGGCACGGGTCCGTACCGCCGTGGCGCTGGGCTGGACCGGCGGGGCGGCGATCGCCGCGTGGGCGGCGTACCTGCTGGTCATCACGCTGGCCGGAGACTCGGCGCCCGGCGGTGGCGATCAGCCCACGCAGGCGATGAATCTCGCCTACGCTGGCGAGATGATCACCGGCACGCTGACCCTGCTGCTGGGCGCGCAACTGCTCGCGGAGCGGCGGGAGTCGCGCGCGGTGCGACCGGCGCGACCGGCCGCGGGCTGAGGCGGCGCCCCCGTGCTGCGCACCCTCCAGCTCCGCTGGGTCCATCTGCTGCTCGGCGGCGCGCTGTTGATGCCGTACTTCCTGCTGATGTCGGTGTTCGTGGGGCTGGTGTGGCCGGATGCGAACGCCGTCACCCACATGGGCTGGCAGTTCGCCGCCTATGGGCTGAGCCTGCCGGCGGTCGCGGCGACCGGGCTCGCCTTTCCGCTGGTACGGCCCCTGGAGGCGGCGGCGGCGCGGGCGCTGTGCGCGCCCGGTCTCGATGCGTCCGGCACGGACCGGTCGTGGGCGGCGCGGCGGCGGACGGCGGGGTGGTTCACGCTGCATGTGGGTGTCGGCGGGCTGGTCAGCGGGGTGACGCTGGCGGTGCCGCCGATGGCGTGGGTGCTGGTGGTGCTGCCGTTCGCGCCGTCGCTGCGGGACGAGGAGGGGCGGGACTTCGGCCTGCTCGACGTGCCGCTGTGGACGGCGCCGCTGATCGGGGTGGCGTTCCTCGCGGCACTCGTCGGGGTGGCGGCGGGGGCGGGCGCACTGCTGGCCCGCTACGCCCCGGCGCTGCTCGGCCCGACGCCGGCGGACCGGCTGGCGGCGGCGGAGGCGCGTTCGGCGGATCTGGCCCGGCGTAATGCGCTGGCGCGTGAGCTGCATGATTCGGTGGGGCACGCGCTGAGCGCGGTGACGCTGCAGGCGAGCGCGGCGCGGAAAGTCTTCGACCGGGACCCGGAGTTCGTACGGAGCGCGCTGGAGGCGATCGAGTCGGCTACGCGGGATGCGGTGGCGGAGCTGGACGGGGTGCTCGGAGTGCTGCGGGTGGGCGAGGCGGCGCCCGGTACGGCGCCGGCTCCGACGCCGTCGCTGGCGCGGGACTTGGAGGGGCTGGTGGAGCGGACCAGGGCGGCGGGGGCGGAAGTGGTGGTGCGGGTACGGG
>NZ_JAAKZV010000528.1 GCF_011044975.1 Streptomyces coryli
GCGGCCGGGTGCGCTACGAGGGTGCGGGGTGGGGGTGCGCCCGCAGCGCGGGGATGAGCAGGACGTGCCAGCCGTGAGTGTCGGGGCCACGTGAGGACGTGCCCCCACCCCGCACCCGGCCCTCGCGATCAGTCTGTCCGCACCCGGGCCTACGGGATCGGTCCGTCCGCACCCTGGCCATGTGATCGTCCGCGCCCGGCCTACGCGATCGGCGCGTCCGCACCTAGGCCGCGTCATCCGCACCCAGCCTGTCCGCGCCTGGCCTACGCGATCGGCTGGCCTGCCCGCGCAGGCCACCGCACCCGACCCCCCGCCAACCAGCACGCGGCCAGCAGCACAGCGCAGCGCTGCGCCACGCACAATCAAGCCCGCCCGGCGCTTGAGGGCGAGCGCCGCCAGGCGCGACTTACCTAGGGGGCAGCATCCCCACCCCGCGGAGCAACGGGTGGGCTGGTGGGTGTCAGCCGCGCTGGAGGCGGATGGTCGTCCACGCCCCCACGTGCACGCGGTCGCCCTCCTGCAGCGGCACCGGCACGAACGGCTGGATCGGGTCCGCCGCGCCATTCACCGTCGTGCCGTTCGTCGAGTTCTGGTCCACCACCGCCCAACTGCCGTCCGGCTGTTCCACCAGGACCGCGTGCTGATGCGAGACGCCCGGGTCCTCCGGGGGGCGGGCCAGGTCGATGTCCGGGGACTCGCCCGTGGACTGGCGGCGGCGGCCGATGGTGATCTGCGGGCCGGTCAGGGTGACCTTCTGCTCCGGGGAGTACGCGGGCAGGTTGAGGCCCGCGGCCTCGGGGCCGCTGCGGGACATCATCGCGGTGAAGTACTCGCGGTCCGGGGTCACCACCGCCACCCAGCCGGCGCCGGACGCGGGCTGGGGCTCCGCACCCTGCGGGCCCGGCTCGGACGTGCTCGGCGGTGAGATGAAGAAGTCGCCGCTGCTGCCGTTGGCGCGCGGGTCACCGGCACCGGGGGGCGGCGGCGGACCGGGCTGTCCCGGGTAGCCGTAGCCACCCGCGCCCGGAGGCGGCGGAGGCGGGCCGTCGGGCGCACCGGGGCCCGGAGGCGCCGGCGCCGGAGCGGGCGGCGGAGGCGGCGGGCCGCCCGCAGGGCCGGGCGGCGGCGGACCCCCGGGGTCCATCGACAGCGGTTCCGCGGGGCGGTTGACCTGGGAAGGACGCGACGGCCGGTACTCCTCGCGGGCCGGCGGCCGGATTCCCTGGGAGAAGCCGGCGGGCTGCGCGGGGGGCACGTACGACGTCGGCTGGTGGGTCAGGAAGTTGTAGCGGCACTCCTCGCAGAACGGGGCCTGCGCCTCCCGCGGCGTATTGCACTGCGGGCACAGTTCCGCCTGCTGGGTCGGGTCGCCGCCGTACGAGGGGCTGCCGGGCGGCGGGCCCGGCTGTCCCGGGTAGCCGTAGCCACCGGAACCCGCGC
>NZ_JAAKZV010000529.1 GCF_011044975.1 Streptomyces coryli
GCTCCATCGCGGCCAGCGCCCGCGCGGCCGCCTCCCGGCAGGAGGCCCCGTCCCCGAGCGCCGCGGCCGCCCGCGCCTCCGCCGCGGCGAACAGCGCCACCGCCCGTGCAGGGGCTCGCCCCTTCGTCCCCTCCTGCGCGGCCCGCGCCAGCTGCACCGCCTCGCGCGGCGAGCCGAGGGAGTTGGCGAGGTGGCTCATGCCGGCGGCGAGCACGTACCCGCCGAAGCCGCGCGCCCCCGCCGCCTCCGCCAGCCGCAGCGCCTGGATGTAATAGCGCTGCGCCAGCCCCGGCCGACCGGTGTCCACGGCCATATAGCCGGCCAGCTCGCACAGCCGGGCGGTGGACTCGAGCAGCACCCGCCCGACCTCCTCCGTATACGAGCCGTCGAGCAGCCCGGACACGACGCTGTTGAGGTAGTGCACGACCACCGGCCGCAGATGCCCGGCCCCGAAGCGGTGGTCGAGCCGGATCAGCGACTCCCCGGCCGCCGCGACCGCCGTCGCGTCCATCCGCCCGACCCGCGGCCCGGTGCGCTGCGGGATCTCGGTGACGGTGCCGGCCGCCGCGCCGCCGAAGCCGCTGATCAGCCAGTCCCGGCTGGGCTCCACCAGGGCGGCGGCCACCGGCGCCGCCTCGGTGAGGAACTCCCGCCGCGCCACGTCGCTCCGCCACAGCTCGATGACCTGCTCGATCGTCTCGCCGATGGTCGGGGCGTACGTCAGGCCCACCGCGGACGACTGGTGCCGCCCGTCCGACATGCCGATCTCTTCGAGGGAGACCGGCCGGCCGAGCTTGCGGCCGAGCGCCTCGGCGATCATCTGCGGGGCCTGCCCGCGCGGCTGCTGGCCGCGCAGCCAGCGGGCCACGGAGGTCTTGTCGTAGCGCAGGTCGACCCCATGCTCCGCGCCGCACATGTTGACGCGCCGGGCGAGCCCTGCGTTCGAGCAGGCCGCCTCCTGTATCAGTGCCTGGAGGCGTTCATTGGGCTGACGCGTGACAATCGGCCTTCCGGCCATGTACTGCCCCCTGTGCGCTGGTCCCGCGGGTGGTCGTGCTGCGTTCCGCCGCTCTTGATCCATTTCCAGGCCCGGGACCAGGAAACGCCGTGCCCCCTCAGGTGCACCCGTGCGCCCCGCAGGTCGCGCGGCTGCTGGAACGGGTGCCGTAACCCCTGCTCATAGCCTCAGTTGAGCTGAGCGTGAACGACACCTTGGGAGTCAACTCCGCCACCCACGTCCCCAGTCAGTCCCGCCCCGCAGACCCCGCGGGCGAACTGTCCGCCGCCGCGCTGTTCTACGCCGAGGAGTGGCACTGGCAGGTGTCGCTCGGCACCTGGCTGGAGATGTCGGAGGACGGCGCCCGGCGCTGCTCCTGCGCCACCGACGGCTGCCCCACGCCCGGCGCCCACCCCGCGCGGCGTAACTGGAAGTC
>NZ_JAAKZV010000052.1 GCF_011044975.1 Streptomyces coryli
GACGGGTGCTTCCGGGCGGTGGGGGAGCTGGAGTCGCGGTTTGCTGGGCTCGGGGCTACCGGGGATGCGGAAGTCGGGGTGTACTGCGGCTCTGGAGTGTCGGCGGCGCAGCAGGTATTGGCGCTGGACGTGGCGGGGGTACGAGCGGGGTTGTACGTGGGGTCGTGGTCGGAGTGGTCGGGCGATCCGGAGCGGCCGGTGGCTACGGGGGCAGAGGCCGGCTAGCCACCGGCAGGGCGCTCTTGCTGGGGCGTTCAGTACGACGGCAGGGTGCGTGGTCCCAGGTCTGTGCGGGGTGGGGGCTGGGCTAGGCGTACCGTCGCTGAGAGGGCCATTGCGCCCTGGGTGGCGACCACTACGGGGGTCAACTCGACGCCTACTACCTCGGGATGGTCGTCCACCAGGAGCGATACCCGTAGCAGGAGCTCCTCCAGTGAAGGCGTGTCCACGGCGTCTGCGCCGCGCCAGCCGAAGAGGAGGGGGGCGGCTCGGATCGAGCGCACCAGTGCTGCCGCCTCGCGGTCTGTGACCGGGACCAGGCGGTGTCCTACGTCTCCCAGTAGCTCGGACGGTGCTCCCGAGAGGCCGAAGGACAGCACCGCTCCTACCGAGGGCTCCACTGTCGCCCGGACCACGGTGTCCACGCCGCGTGGTGCCATCGCCTGGACCACCAGGTGCAGTTCCTCGCTCTTGCCGAGGGCCTGGGTGAGTTCGTCGTGGGCGCGGCGCAGGGCGCCCTCGTCGGCCAAGTCCAGGCGTACGCCGCCCAGATCGGGGCGGTGCCGGAGGTGGGCGGCGGTGGTTTTCAGGGCTACCGGGTAGCCGAGGCGTGTCGCCGCGGCGGCTGCCGTGTCCGGGTCGGGGGCCGGGAGTACCGGCAGTACGGGGATGCCGTAGCGGGCCAGCAGTGCGGTGGCGGCGTCCGTGTCCAGTTCGAGGACCTCGCCCTCGGCGCGGTCCGCGAGGGCCCGTTCGATGTCCGCCGCCGCCCCGGTCTCGTCCACGTCGTCCAGCTCCGGGACCCGGCCGGGTGCTGCCTCGTCGCGTCGCCACATGGCGTATCGCACCGCCGATGCCAGCGCCCGGGCCGCGCCCTCGGCGGCGTCGTAGGCCGGGATCGTACGGGCTGCCCCCGACGCCAGCGACTCCGCGAGGCCTTCCAGGGCCAGGGACACCACCGCCACCGGCTTCGCCGGTACCGCTTCGGCGAGCCCCGCGCGCAGGGCCTCCGCCAGCGACTCCGCGTCCTGCGGGCCCGGAGCCGCGGCCAGTGCCGGGAGGTCCGGGTCCGCGACCCACGGGATGGCCGTGACGACCACGGCGTCGCAGGCGTCGTCCGCCAGGACCGATGCCAGCGCCTGCCGGAAGTCCGCGGGTCCCGCGCCGCCGCCGAGGTCGCGCGGGAGCTGCGGGCGCAGGCCCTGGGCCAGGCAGGCGTCGTAGGTGAGCAGGCCGAGGGACTCCGAGTTGCCGACGATCGCCACCCGCGGGCCTGCGGGCAGCGGCTGGGTCGCCAGCAGCAGGCCGGTGTCCACCAGTTCCGTGACCGTGTCCGCGCGGATCACGCCCGCCTGTCCCAGCAGCTCCGAGACCGTCTCCGGCGACACGCCCGTCGCGGGCACCGCGTGGCCCGCCGGCGAGCTGCCCGTGTGCCGCGCGCCCTTCACCACCACGACCGGCTTCTGCGCCGCCGTGCGCTTGGCCAGGCGCGTGAACTTGCGCGGGTTGCCGATCGACTCCAGGTACATCAGCACCACGTCCGTGCCCGGGTCGTCGTGCCAGAACTGGAGGAAGTCGTTCCCCGAGACGTCGGCCCGGTTCCCCGCCGAGACGAAGGTCGACACCCCGGCACCCGCCCGCCGGTGCATCGCGGTCAGCAGGGCGATGCCGATCGCTCCCGATTGCGTGAAGACGCCGGTGCGGCCCGGCAGCGGGGTCGTCGGGGCCAGGGACGCGTTCAGTCTCACGTCGCCCGCCTGCTGCACCAGGCCGAAGGCGTTCGGGCCGATCAGCCGCATGCCGTACGAGCGCACCTGGCGGACCAGCTCGCGCTGGCGGGTGCGGCCCTCGTCACCGGGCTCGTCCGCGTAGCCCGCCGTGAGCACCACCAGGCCCTGCACGCCGTGCTCGCCGCAGTCCGCCACCACGGAGGGGACCTCGGCCGGCGGGACCGCCACCACCGCCAGGTCGACCGGGCCTGCGATGTCCCGCACCGAGCGGTGCGCGGGGACGCCCTCCAGCTCCTGCCGGCCGTCCTCCAGCGCCCGGTTCACCGCGTACACCGCGCCGCCGAAGCCGCCGTCGAGCAGGTTGCGCAGCACCGTACGGCCCACGCCGCCGGGACGCCGGCCCGTGCCGACGACCGCCACCGAGCCAGGGGACAGCAGCCGCTGCACCGACCTGGCCTCGGCGCGCTGCTCGCGCGCCCGCATCACCGCGACGGACTTCTCGGTCGGCTCCAGGTCGAACTCCAGCCGCACCACGCCGTCCTCGAAGGTGCGCTTCTGGGTGTAGCCGGCGTCCGTGAAGACCTTGATCATCTTGGTGTTGCCGGGCAGCACCTCGGCCGCGAAGCGGCGGATGCCGCGCTCCCTGGCGCAGGCCGCGATGTGCTCCATCAGCGCCGAGGCGACGCCGCGGCCCTGGTGCTCGTCCTGGACCAGGAAGGCGACCTCGGCCTCGGTCGGCGCGATCCGGTCGTAGCGCACGGTCGCGATGAACTGCTCCCCCACGACCGCCGCCAGACCCACCCGGTCCACATAGTCGTGGTGGGTGAAGCGGTGCACGTCCTTGTCGGACAGCCGCGGGTACGGGGCGAAGAAGCGGAAGTACTTCGACTCGTCGGAGACGCGCTCGTAGAAGGCGACGAGCCGGTCGGCGTCCTCCGGGCCGATGGGGCGGATCTGGGCAGTGCCGCCGTCGCGGAGCACGACGTCGGCCTCCCAGTGCGCGGGGTAGTCGGGTGCCGGTTCGGTGCCCATGGGGCAAGAGTAGGGCCTGTCTTGCGGAACTTGTCGGCTAGCACGGGGCGGTGCCGGGAGCGGGTGGGCGTATGGCCTGGCCATGGGCATAGGAGCGTGCGTGCCGGGCGGCGCGGGACCCGGCAAGTTCCGCAAGACAGGCCCTGGCGGGGCACCGCATTGGACCGGTTCCGCTCGCGGTCGCCGCCGCAGCAGGGCAGGGTGGGGGTTGCCGGAGCACCCCGGACCCCGTGCGAGAATGGTCTAGACAACCGTAACGACCTGAAGGGCAACACCAATGGCTGAGCGCCGTGTCACCGTCGGTTGGGCCGAGGGCCTGCACGCCCGTCCCGCCTCGATCTTCGTCCGCGCCGCCACCGCTGCGGGCGTCCCCGTGACCATCGCGAAGAACGGCGGCAACCCGGTCAACGCCGCGTCGATGCTCGCCGTGCTCGGCCTGGGCGCGAAGGGCGGCGAGGAGATCATCCTGGCGTCCGACGCCGAGGGCGCCGACGGCGCTCTGGACCGCCTGGCGAAGCTGGTCTCCGAGGGGCTCGAGGAGCTTCCCGAGACCGTCTGATACGCGACGTCACTGAGCCGCACAATGGCCGGAATAATACTCCGGCCGGTGCGGCTCACTGCTTTTTTCCTTTTTGCAATTACCTCAATTTTGTTACGGGCGTTCGCCCGCCATGTTTACGGCGTGTTTCCGGGAACTCACACCCGCCGGGATGCGGAATTCGTACGATCCCGCGGAACGCTCCACATGCAGCGCCGCCAGACCACGCGCCCGCTCCGCGTCGCCGCGGGCCACCGCGTCCACGATCGCGCCGTGCTCGGCCCAGGAGTCCACGGCGCGGCGGTGCGGCGCCACCGCGTACATCCACGCGATCTTCCGGCGCAGCTGGATCAGCAGCCCGGCGAGGCTCGGCGAGGCCGTGGCCTGGGCGAGTGTCTCGTGGAACCAGCCGCTGAGCGACGGCAGTTCGCTGACCTGGCCGCGGGCCGCCCGCTCCTGGCCGAGCCGGACCAGGCCGCGCAGGACCTTCAGATGCGCGTCGGTGCGGCGCTTGGCCGCGCGCGCCGCGCCCAGCGGCTCCAACAGGGCCCGGATGTCCAGCAGATCGGCCGCGTCCTCCGGTCCCGGCTCGGCAACCATGGCCCCGACGTGCCGTTTTGTGGTGACGAAGCCCTCCGACTCCAAGGTCCGCAGCGCCTCGCGTACGGGGACCCTGCTGACGCCGTAGCGGCGGGCCAGGTGCTCCTCGGTCAGGCGTGCGCCGGGGGCGAAGAATCCGGAGACGATGTCGTCGCGGATCGCCGTGCACACTGCATGCGAGGACCCGCCGTTCATCGTTCTCTCCGCATTTTATCCGCCTCCCTGGC
The DNA here is from genome assembly GCF_011044975.1 of Streptomyces coryli. Classification (GTDB taxonomy): domain Bacteria; phylum Actinomycetota; class Actinomycetes; order Streptomycetales; family Streptomycetaceae; genus Streptomyces; species Streptomyces coryli. The sequence continues at coordinate 4,347 of NZ_JAAKZV010000052.1, forward strand.
CCGCCTCAGGAATGGACAGTATGGCAGCGGGATTGGAATTGCGGCAGGAATGCTTCGGCAAAAGATTAAGCCCCGGCCAGGATGGCCGGGGCTTAATCTGTGAACTTTCGGGCGGATCACACGCCCTTGATCACGCGGACCTCGCCGATGCCGAGCGCCCGCACCGGCTCCTCGATCTGCGCCGCGTCGCCGACCAGGACCGTCACGAGGCGGTCCACCGGGAAGGCGTTCACCACCGCGGCGGTGGCCTCGACCGTGCCGGTCTCGGCAAGACGTGCGTACTGCTGCGCCTGGTAGTCGTCCGGCAGGCCCTGCTCGACCTGGTCGGCGAGGGTGTCGGCGACGGCGGCCGCGGTCTCGTACTTCAGCGGGGCGACACCCACCAGGTTCTGCACCGCCACGTCCCGCTCGGCGTCGGTGAGGCCCTCGGCGGCGAGCGTGCGCAGCACCGTCCAGGTGTCCTCGAGCGCCGGGCCCGTCACCTCGGTGGCGACCGAGCCGCTGATGGCGAGCATCGCGGCGCCGGTGCCGTCGGCGTTGGAGCGCAGCACCTGGGCGAAGGCGCGGACGCCGTACGTATAGCCCTTCTCCTCGCGCAGGACGCGGTCCAGGCGGGAGGTGAGGGTGCCGCCGAGGCAGTACGTGCCGAGCACCTGGGCGGGCCAGACGCGGTCGTGGCGGTCCGGGCCGATGCGGCCGATCAGGAGCTGCGTCTGCACCGCGCCGGGGCGGTCGACGATCACGACGCGGCCGTGGTCGTCGGCGGTGACCGGCGGCAGCGGCTTCGGCTCGGCGGTGTTGCCGGTCCAGGCGCCGAGGGTGTCGGCGATGATCGCGCCGAGGTCGACGCCCTCCAGGTCGCCGACGATGACGGCGGTCGCGGTGGCCGGGCGGACGTGGGCCTCGTAGAAGGCCCGTACCGCCGCCGCGTCGATCCGCTTGATGGTGTCCTCGGTGCCCTGGCGCGGGCGCGAGGCCCGGTCCGTGGCCGGGAAGAGGTCGGCGGACAGGGCCATCGCGGCGCGCCGGCCCGGGTTGGCGAGCTCGTGCGGGATCTCGTCGAGGCGGTTGCCGACGAGGCGCTCGACCTCGCTGTCCGGGAAGGCGGGAGCGCGCAGGGCGTCGGCGAGCAGGCCGAGGCCCTTGGCGAGGCGGGAGGCCGGGACCTCGAGGGAGAGGCGGACGCCGGGGTGGTCGGCATGCGCGTCGAGGGTGGCGCCGGCCCGCTCCAGCTCGGCGGCGAACTCCTCGGCCGAGTGCTTGTCGGTGCCCTCGGAGAACGCCCGCGCCATGATCGTGGCGACGCCGTCCAGGCCGTCCGGCTCGGCGGCGAGCGGGGCGGCGAGGGAGACCTCGGCGGCGACGACCTTCTGGCCCGGGCGGTGACAGGTCAGCACGGTGAGGCCGTTGGGGAGGGTGCTCCGGTCGGGCGCCGGGAAGGCCCAGGGCTTGGGCTGCCCCGCCTGCGGCTGCGGGTGGAACGTCATCTGTGCGGCGCTCACTGGTCGGCTCCCTCTTCGTTCTCGTCCTCGGTGCTCTCGCTGGGCTCGGTCGGCTCGTAGACGAGCGCCGCGCGGTTGTCGGGGCGCAGCCGCTCCTTGGCCACGGCCTGCACCTCCTCCGCCGTAATGCTGAGGATGCGCTCGGTGGCGCTCAGGGCGAGCTGCGGGTCGCCGAACAGGACGGCGTAGCGGCACAGTTCGTCGGCGCGGCCGCCGACGGTGGCGAGCCGGTCCAGCCACTCGCGCTCCAGCTGCGCCTGCGCCCGCTCCAGCTCCTCGGGGCTCGGGCCCTCCTCGGCGAAGCGCTTCAGCTCCTCGTCGACGGCGGCCTCGATGTCGGGGATCTCCACGCCGCCGGACGCCTTGACGTCCAGCCAGCCGAGCGAGGGCGCGCCGGCGAGGCGCAGCATGCCGAAGCCGGCGCCGACGGCGAGCCGGTCGCGGCGGATCAGGCGGTTGTAGAGGCGGGAGGACTCGCCGCCGCCGAGGGCGGTGAGCGCCAGGTCGGCGGCGTCGGCCTCGCGGGTGCCGTCCTCGGGGAGGCGGTAGGCCGCCATCAGGGCGCGCGAGGGCACCTCTTCCTCGATGACGACGCGCTGCTCCGCGCCGAGTACGTCCGGCAGCGAGCCGTCCCGCGGCGGCTGCTTCCCCTCGTGGTTGGGGATGGAGCCGAAGTACTTCTCCACCCAGGCCAGCGTCTGCTCCGGGTCGATGTCGCCGACGACCGCGAGGACGGCGTTGGACGGCGCGTAATACGTGCGGAAGAAGGCCTGCGCGTCCTCGAGGGTGGCCGCGCTCAGGTGCTCCATCGAGCCGATGGGGGTGTGGTGGTACGGGTGGCCCTCGGGGAAGACCATCGCGGTGAGCTTCTCGAAGGCGGTGCCGTACGGGACGTTGTCGTAGCGCTGGCGGCGCTCGTTCTTGACCACGTCGCGCTGATTGTCCAGGTTCTCCTGGTCCAGGGCTTCGAGGAGCGAGCCCATGCGGTCGGCCTCCAGCCAGAGGGCGAGCTCCAGCTGGTGGGTGGGCATGGTCTCGAAGTAGTTGGTGCGCTCGAAGCTCGTGGTGCCGTTGAGCGAGCCGCCGGCGCCCTGCACCAGCTCGAAGTGGCCGTTGCCCTTGACCTGGGCGGAGCCCTGGAACATCAGGTGCTCGAAGAGGTGGGCGAGGCCTGTCCGGTCCTCGCTCTCGTGCCGGGAGCCGACGTCGTACCAGAGGCACACCGCGGCGACCGGGGTCAGGTGGTCCTCGGAGAGGATCAGGCGCAGCCCGTTGGACAGGCGGTGTTCGGTGGCGGTGAGCCCGCCGGAGCCGGCTTGCGGTGTGGCCGTCTGACCCATGGGCCGTATCGTCCCTTCGATCGCAGCATTCTGAAGTGCGTAATGATGTGGTCCCCACTGTATGTCGGTGCCTCGTGCGAGGGCGTCATGCCGGGTCGCGGTCACGGTTGTCGGTGCCTCGGGCCACAATGGGGGCCGACTGAACTACTGACTGACTCCTGCCCGATCCGTAAAGCCGAAGGGACCGCAGCCTAAGATGGCCCGCCGCAGCACGAAGGCAGCCCCGCCGCCGGACGACTTCGAGGAGCGCATCCTCGACGTCGACGTCGTCGACGAAATGAAGGGCTCCTACCTCGAGTACGCGTACTCCGTCATCTACTCGCGTGCCCTCCCCGACGCCCGTGACGGCCTGAAGCCGGTGCACCGGCGCATCCTGCACATGATGGACGACATGGGGCTGCGCCCCGAGCGGTCGTACGTGAAGTGCGCCCGCGTCGTCGGCGAGGTCATGGGTAAGTTGCACCCACATGGCGACCAGGCCATCTACGACGCCCTGGTGCGCATGGCGCAGTCGTTCTCGATGCGGGTGCCGCTGGTCGACGGGCACGGCAACTTCGGCTCGCTGGGCAATGACGACCCGCCCGCCGCCATGCGTTATACGGAGTGCCGTCCGGCCCCGGCCGCCTCGCTGATGGTCGAGTCCCTCGACGAGGACACGGTCGACTTCGAGTCGAACTACGACGGCAGCGAGCAGGAACCCATCGCGCTGCCCGCCGCGTTCCCGAATCTGCTGGTCAACGGCGCGTCCGGGATCGCGGTCGGCATGGCCACCAACATGCCGCCGCACAATCTGGGCGAGGTCATCGCCGCGGCCCGCCATCTCATCAGGTACCCGGGCGCCGACCTCGAGACGCTGATGAAGTACGTGCCGGGGCCCGACCTGCCCACCGGCGGCAAGATCACCGGGCTCGACGGCATCAAGGACGCGTACGAGACCGGGCGCGGCTCGTTCAAGATCCGCGCCACCGCCACGGTCGAGCAGATCACCCCGCGCCGCAAGGGCATCGTCGTCACCGAGCTGCCGTTCGCCGTCGGCCCTGAGAAGGTGCGGGCGAAGGTCAAGGACCTGATCGGCGCGAAGAAGCTGCAGGGCATCGCCGACCTGAAGGACCTCACGGACCGTCAGCACGGGCTGCGCCTGGTCTTCGAGATCAAGAACGGCTTCAACCCGGAGGCGGTGCTCGAGCAGCTCTACAAGCTGACGCCGATGGAGGAGTCCTTCGGCATCAACAACGTGGCGCTGGTGGACGGTCAGCCGCTCACGCTCGGGCTGAAGGAGCTCCTCGAGGTCTATGTCGACCACCGCTTCGAGGTGGTCCGCAGGCGCAGCGAGTTCCGGCGCCGCAAGCGCGAGGACCGGCTGCACCTGGTCGAGGGCCTGCTGGTGGCGCTCGTCGACATCGACGAGGTCATCCGCATCATCCGGGCCAGCGACAATGCGGCGGCGGCCAAGGACAAGCTGATGCGCCGCTTCGAGCTGTCCGAGATCCAGACGCAGTACATCCTGGACACCCCGCTGCGCCGGCTGACGAAGTTCGACCGGATCGAGCTGGAGTCCGAGCGGGACAAGCTGACCGCGGAGATCGCCGAGCTGACGGCGATCCTCGACTCGGACGCGGAGCTGCGCAAGCTGGTCTCCTCCGAGCTGGCGGCGGTGGCGAAGAAGTACGGCACGGAGCGCCGGACGGTGCTGCTGGAGGCGCCGGAGTCGACGGTCTCCGCGGTGCCGCTCGAGGTGTCCGACGACCCGTGCCGGGTGCTCATGTCGTCCACCGGACTGCTGGCCCGTACGGCCAACGGCCAGGCCTTCCCGGAGGCGGAGGACGGCAAGCGGGCGAAGCACGACGCCATCGTCTCGGCCGTGCCGACCACCTCGCGGGCGCATGTCGGCGTGGTGACGTCGGAGGGCCGGCTGCTCCGGCTGCCGGTGATCGATCTGCCGATCCTGCCGGAGACGGCGGCGGCGCCGACGCTGGCCGGGGGTGCGCCGCTGAAGGAGTTCCTGACGCTGGACGACGGCGAGACGGCCGTCTGCCTGATGACCCTGGACGAGTCATCGCCGGGCCTCGCGCTCGGCACCGAGCAGGGCGTGGTGAAGCGGGTGGTGCCCGACTATCCCTCGAACAAGGAGGAGTTGGAGGTCATCACCCTCAAGGACGGCGACCGGATCGTGGGCGCCGCCGAGCTGCGTACGGGCGAGGAGGACCTGGTCTTCATCACCGATGACGCGCAGCTGCTGCGCTACCAGGCCTCGCAGGTGCGGCCGCAGGGACGCCCTGCGGGCGGCATGGCCGGGATCAAGCTGTCGACCGGCGCGAAGGTGATCTCCTTCAACGTCGTCGATCCGGCGCAGGACGCGGCCGTGTTCACGGTCGCCGGGTCCACCGGCGCGCTCGACGGCGCCTGGATGCAGACGGCGAAGCTGACGCCCTTCGACCAGTACCCGCGCAAGGGCCGGGCCACCGGCGGCGTGCGCTGCCAGCGCTTCCTGAAGGGCGAGGACTGCCTCACCCTGGCGTGGGCCGGCGGCATGCCGGCCCGGGCGGCGAGCAAGACGGGCGCGGCCGTCCCGCTGCCGGAGATGGACCCGCGCCGGGACGGCTCCGGGACCCCGCTGCAGAAGACGGTGGCGGCGGTGGCCGGGCCCGTATAGCCGATACGGGCCGATCGCCCCCCGTGGGCGATCGGCCCGTCGTGGCGGCCTGGCTGCGGTTCAGGTACGCAGCCAGACCGCCGTGTCCTGCGGCAGCCGGCCGCCCTGGAGCGGGCCGGAGGCGAGCAGGACGGCGGTGTGCGGCGGGAGTTCGGCCGGCCGCCCGTTGATGTTGATCACGCAGACGAAGTCGCCGCCGTCGCGGGCGAAGGCGAGCACGCCCTCCGGGGCGTGCAGCCACCGCATCGGCCCGTCCCCGAGCGACGGCTCCCCGCGCCGCAGGCGCAGCGCCTCGCGGTACAGCGACAGCAGCGAGTCCGGGTCGGCTTCCTGCTTCTCGACGGCGTACGAGCCCCAGTCCGCCGGCTGCGGCATCCAGGGCGCGGCGCCGCCGTCGGGGCCGAAGCCGTACGAGCTTCCGCCCGACGACCAGGGAAGCGGGACCCGGCAGCCGTCGCGGCCGGGGTCCGTGCCGCCGGAGCGGAAGTGCATGGGGTCCTCGATGCGGTCCTTCGGGATCTCCACCTCGGGCAGGCCGAGTTCTTCGCCCTGGTAGAGGTAGACGGCGCCCGGGAGCGCGAGGGAGAGCAGCGCCGCGGCGCGCGCCCGGCGGGTGCCCAGCTCCAGATCCGTAGGGATGCCGAAGCGCTTCTTCTCGAAGTCGAAGCCGGTGAAGTCGGCGCGCCCGTACCGGGTCACGGTCCGCGTCACGTCGTGATTGCACAGCACCCAGGTGGCCGGGGCGCCGACCGGCGCGTGATACGCGAGGGTCTGGTCGATGGACGAGCGCAGCTCCGCCGTGTCCCAGCGGCGCGCCAGGAAGTCGAAGTTGAAGGCCGTGTGCAGCTCGTCGGAGCGCAGATAGCGGGCGAAGCGCTCCGGGTCCTCCACCCACAGCTCGCCGATCAGCACCCCGTCGTACTCGTCGGCGATGGCCCGCCACGAGCGGTAGATGTCGTGCAGCTCGTCGCGGTCGACGAACGGGTGCGGATCGACGCCGACCTCGAAGTCCGGCAGCGCCGGATCCTTCGCCGCGAGCGCCGCGGAGTCGATACGGACCCCCGCCGCCCCCCGGTCGAACCAGAACCGCAGCACGTCCTCGTGCTCCTTGCGGACCCGCGGATGCGCCCAGTTGAGGTCGGGCTGCCCGGTGGCGAACAGGTGCAGATACCAGTCGCCGTCGTCGGTGCGGGTCCAGGGCACGCCGCCGAACTCGCTCACCCAGTCGTTCGGCGGCAGCGAACCGCCGGGCCCGCGCCCGGGGCGGAAGTGGAAAAGCTCCCGCTCCGGACTGCCGGGCCCGGCCGCCAACGCCGCCTGGAACCACGGATGCTGGTCGGAGACGTGGTTCGGGACGACGTCGACGATCGTGCGCAGGCCCCGCTCGCGGGCCTCCGCGATGAGCTTCTCGGCCTCTTCGAGGCTGCCGAAGGACGGGTTGATGGCCCGGTAGTCGGAGACGTCGTAGCCGCCGTCGGCCAGCGGGGAGCGGTACCAAGGGGTGAACCACAGGGCGTCTACGCCGAGTTCGGTCAGGTAGGGCAGCTTGGCGTGGACGCCGGCCAGGTCGCCGGTTCCATTGCCGTCTGCGTCGGCAAAGCTGCGAACGTAGACCTGGTAGATGACGGCATGCCGCCACCAGCTCGTGTCGGACACGGGTGATCCTTTCGATGCTCGCGGAGTGGGAGTGGGCGAGGGGTCAGCCCTTGAGCCCGCCCGCGGTCAGGCCGCTCATGATGTTCCGCTGGAAGATCAGGAAGATGAGGAGAGTGGGGATGGAGGCGATCGTCATGGCCGCGATCAGGACGTTCTCCGAGACCCCGGTGGAGAGCGAGTAGATGCCGACGTTCAGCGTCTGCTTATCCGGGTCCGGGAGCGTGAGCAGCGGCCAGAGGAAGTCCTTCCAGACATTCACGATCGCGAAAATCGAGACCACGCCGAGGATCGGCCGGGAGATCGGCAGGATGACCGACCACAGCGTCCGTATCCGGGAGGCACCGTCCATCGAGGCCGCGTCCAGCAGCTCCTGCGGGATGGAGTCGAAGAACCGCTTCAGCAGGAAGATGTTGAAGGCGTTGGTGACGGACGGCAGCCAGATCGCCCAGGGCGAGTTGGCCAGATTGCGCTCGAAGAGCGGCACGTCGATGACCGTGAGGTACTGCGGCACGATCAGCACCGTCGCCGGGATCATCAGCGTCGCGAGCATCATGCCGAGGATGACGTTCCCCAGCACGGGCCGCAGCTTGGAGAGCGAGTACGCGGCCGCCACGCAGAGCACCAGCTGGAAGGCGAGTGCCCCGAAGGCGTAATAGAGCGTGTTGCCCAGCAGCTTGGCCAGGTTCAGCCGGTCCCACGCGTCGCCGTACGTCTCGGGGCTCGGGTCCTTCGGATACGGGGTCGGCGGCGACTGGATGACCTCGGCGGTGGACTTCAGGCCGCCGGTGATCATCCAGTAGAGCGGCCCCAGGAAGACCAGGGTGAAGACCGTCATGGTCAGCCCGAAGACGATCCAGTACGTCACCTTGCCGCGCCGGCGGCCGAGTTGGGCCGGTGATATCAGGGTGCGGGGCCGGGCCTCTATCGCTGCCATGTCCTCACTCCCCGCTCGATCGGTTCAGCCGTGCATACGCCCCGGAGACACCGGCCAGCAGCAGGAGCAGCATCAGGCCGAGGGCGGCGGCGGCGCCGTAGTTGTTGAAGTTGAACGCGTATTGGTAGATCAGATAGACCACGGTGGTGGTCGAACCCTCCGGACCCGCCCCGCCGGTGAGCAGGAACGGCTCCACGAAGACCTGCATGGTCGCGATGATCTGCATCAGGAACATCAGCGACAGGATCAGCCGCGTCTGCGGGATGGTGACGTGCCAGATCTTGCGCCACAGCCCGGCGCCGTCCAGGTCGGCGGCCTCGTAGAGCTCACCCGGGATGCCTTGCAGGGAAGCCAGGTAGATCAGGGTGGCGCTGCCCATGTTCATCCAGGTCGCGGCGATGACGACGGACAGCATGGCCGTATCGGTGGACTGCAGCCATTCCGGTTCCGGCAGGCCCACCGACCCCAGGATGGCGTTGAAGAGGCCGTGGCCCGGGTCGTAGAAGTACTTGAAGAGCAGCACGGACGCGACCGGCGGCAGCATCACCGGCAGATACACCAGCAGCCGCAGATAGCCCTGCGCGTGCCGGAATTCATTGAGCAGGACCGCCACGAGGAACGGGAGCGCGAAGCCGAGCACCAGCGCCAGGGCGGTGAACAGCAGCGTGTTGCGCCAGGCCTGCCAGAACGCCGGGTCGTTGATGACCTGTTCGAAGTTGCGCCAGCCCACCCACGTGGTGACGCCGTTCTTGTTCTTCTGGAAGGCGAGCAGGAACTCGCGGACCATCGGGTACCAGGAGAAGAAGCCGAAGCACAGCACGGCGCCGATGAGGAAGCCGTGCGCGGAGAGGTTCCGGCGGATCGAGCGGGCGATGTCCTCGCGCCGCCGCCCGGCGGGCGGCCCCGCGGCGTGCTTGCCGCTGGGCCGCCCCTTCGGGGCCTCGCTCCTGGTGAGTGCGGGGGCCGACATAGTGCGTCTCGCTCCCGTCAGCCGTTCGCCAGGACCTGGTTGACCTGCTGCTCAGCCGTGTCGAGCAGCTTGTCCACGTCGGCGTTCTTGTTGGTCAGCACAGTCGACATGGCGACATCGAGGATCTTGTAGACCTCCTGCGCCTTCGCCGGCTCGGTCTTGCCGGGCACCGGGTTGTCGCGGAAGGCCTGGAAGTTCTCGACCGGCACCGTGGCGTCCTTCTCCCGCGCGGCGTCGTCCTTCTTACGGGTCTCGCCGGTCCAGAAGTCCGGCTGCGGCAGGCCGACGGGCAGGCCATCGGTCTTGATCTTCGGCCAGTCGAAGCGGCCCTTGCCCTGGGAGAGGAAGCGGAAGTTCAGCCAGGCGATGGCCGCCTTGGTCTTCTCCGGCGAGATCCCCTTCTTGACGTAGTAGGCGTCGCCGCCGGTCAAGGTGTACTTCTGCCCGGGGATCGGGCCCATCCCGAACCTGCTGTACTCGGCGTCGAGTTGCTGCGCCATCATGTTGAGGTCGTCGGGCGCGGCCAGGAACATCCCGAGCTTGTCGGAGACCATCTGCTTCTGCAGGTCGCCCCACTTCAGCAGCTGGGTCTTGCCCATCGACTCGTCCTTGAAGCGCATGTCCTTCAGCTGCTGCAGGACCGCCTTGCCGGTGTCGTCGTTGAAGGCGGCCTTCTTGCCGTCGGGGGTGACGACGCTCCCGCCGCGGCTGTAGACGGAGGCGGTGAAGTGCCAGCCGCCCTGGTTGGTGGCGCTGTAGATGCCGAAGCCGTTGACGCCGCCGCCGAGTCCAGCGATCTTCTTGCTCGCGCTACGGACCTCTTCCCAGGTCGTCGGCGGCTTGTCGGGGTCGAGGCCGGCCTTCTTGAAGAGCTTGCGGTTGACCAGCAGGCCCATGGAGTAGTGCTCGCGCGGCAGGCCGTAGAGCTTGTCGTCCGACTTCAGGTCGTTGAGGACGTTGCCGCTGATGTCCCCGAGCGCGGGCACCGTCTTGTTGTTGACGTACGGCGTGATGTCCTGAGCGGCGTCGTTGTCAAGAATTTGCTGCCGGTCGGTGAAGTATGCGTAGAAGACGTCCGGCTGCGACTTCGCCTTCAGCATCGCGGTGAAGCGGGGCGGCTCCAGGCAGGGGTCGGTGGCCTTCCCCTTGATGGTGACGTTCGGGTAGAGCTTCTTGAACGCCTTGATGTCCCGGTTCCAGCCCTTGAGCTCGTCATCCTTGGTCTTCGTCGGCATGCAGTCGATGCTGATCGTGACCTTGGCCTTCTTGTCCAGCGGCTTGCCGGCGTCGGAGCCGGGATCGCTGCCGCCGCCTTCATCGGTGCTGGAGGTGCCGCAAGCGGCTGCGGTGAGCGCGAATGCTGCCGCTATCGCCGCCGTTGTCCATGTACGGCGGAACCCGGAGCTTCTCATCGGTGGTCCCCTTCGGGCATGAGCGATTGGAGGGCCCCGCCTCCAAAGAGGGAGCCCGCCTCAGCAGCCCTCGCTGCCGAGGCGGCACACTCAACCACCGACGACTTGTGAACGCAATATCTCGCGCAGACTTCGCAAGAATTAAACAGCGACCTGTAGATCCCTATCGGACGGGTGCGGTAGACCCCCGTACGACCAGCTCCGGCTCGAAGAGCAGCTCGTCGTCCGCGACATGCGCCCCGCCGATCTGCGCCTGCAGCAGGTCGACGGCCGCCCGGCCCATCGCGTCGATGGGCTGCCGGACGGTGGTCAGCGGCGGCGAGGTGCAGTTCATCAGCGCGGAGTCGTCGTAGCCGACGACGGAGACATCGCCCGGCACGTCCTTGCCGGCCCGCCGCGCGGCCCGTACGACGCCCAGGGCGATGGGGTCGCTGGCGCAGATGAACCCGGTGACCCCCTCGGCGAGCAGCCGCCCGGCCGCCGCGGCCCCGCTCTCCAGTGAGTACTGCGACCGCGCGATGTGTGCGTCGGGCAGATCGAGCCCGGACCGCTCGGCCTCGAGGCGGGCGGCGGCGAGCTTGCGCCGCGACGGCATATGGTCCTCGGCGCCGAGCACGAGACCGATCCGCTCGTGCCCGAGCGAGGCCAGGTGCCGCCAGGCCTGCTCGACGGCGACGGCGTCGTCGCAGGAGACGGTGGGGAAGCCGAGATCCCGGATGCCTGCGTTGATCAGCACCACCGGGATGTGCCGCTCGGCCAGCCGCTTGTAGTGGTCGTGCGGGGCGTCGGCCTGGGCGTAGAGACCGCCGCCCGCGAAGACCACACCCGAGACCTGCTGCTGGAGGAGGAGGTCGACGTAATCGGCCTCGGAGACGCCGTTCTTGGTCTGGGTGCACAGCACGGGGGTGAGCCCGAGCTGGGCCAGGGCGCCGCCGACGACCTCGCCGAAGGCCGGGAAGATCGGGTTCTGCAGCTCGGGCAGAACGAGCCCGACGAGCCGGTTGCGCTCCCCGCGCAGCTGGGTCGGCCGCTCGTAGCCGAGCACGTCCAGCGCGGAGAGCACGGCCTGCCGGGTGGACTCCGAGACCCCGGGCTTGTCATTGAGCACCCGGCTGACGGTGGCCTCCGAGACCCCTACCTTCTTGGCTACTTCAGCAAGTCGTCGCGTCATGCGCGCAAGACTAGCGTAAGTCCGCGCAAGTCTTGCAAGACTCTTGCGAAGAGGGTTGGCACGGGCAGCGGACGATCACCGTTTACGCTCACGCAGTGACCACGTGCGCAACCGCCTCCCAGGCGCTTCACGAGCCGCTGGCCGGGACCGCCGCGACGGCGACGACCTGGCTGCTCATCGAGCAGCCGGGCCCGTGGGGCTCCAAGGCCCTGACCGAGAGCCACCTCGACCCGGCGGTCGGCCGCGCGCTGGAGTCGGCGGCGGACGGCACGGGGGTACGGGTCGCCCTGATCCGCCGCCCCGGGCGGCACGCGGACTGCGGCCGCGCGATCCGCCGGCGGGTCTTCGCGGCCCATACGGCCCCGGGCGCCTCATGGGTCCGTACGACGGAGATCACGGACCCGGCCGAGCTGCTCGACCTGGACTTCGCGGCACTGGGCGCCGGCGCTCGCTTCGACGGCACCCCCGCCCCGGCCCCCCTCGCCCTCGTCTGCACCAACGGCAAACGCGACCGCTGCTGCGCCCTCCTCGGCCGCCCCCTCGCCGAGACCCTGGCCGCCCAGGCCACCTGCGACACGTGGGAAATCACCCACATCGGCGGCCACCGCTTCTCCCCCACCCTGCTGCTCCTCCCTTACGGCTACGCCTACGGCCGCATGACCCCGCACGCGGTGAAGGAGGCGACGGAGGCGCTCCGCGACGGCCGCGTGATCACGGAGAACAGCCGCGGCCGCTCCACCTGGGACCGCCCGGCCCAGGCGGCGGACCTCGCCCTGCGGGCGCATCTCGGCGAGTACGGCGCGGACGCGGTGACGGTCACGGAGGTCAGCGGCACGCACCCGGAGTGGACGATCCGGCTCCGCCACGCAGCAGCGACCTGGTCGGTAGCCGTCACCTCGGCCGCCCCGGCGGGAGCGACGGCCACACCGGCGTCGTGTGGGGCAACGCCTGTCCCCCAGGAGCGACTGACCGCGGCCCGGCCCCGCTGTGAACTGCGCCGCTGACAGATATGCCCGGATCGCGTACGGTCCGTCCCCATGCACACCCAGGAGCCGCGCGGCAGGCGCATACGCTTCGCCCGCCCCCGCCGCCTGGCGTCCCAGGTGCTCGCCGTCCAGCTCGCCCTCACCGCCGGCGTCACCCTCCTCGCCGCCGCCCTCTTCCTCGCCCCGCTCAGCAACAACCTCGACGACCAGGCCATGCGCCGCGCCCTCGCCATCGCGCAGACCACCGCCGCCGAGCCCGGCATGGCCGACCGCCTCCTCTCGTCAAAACCCACCCCTGACAACCCCGTCCAGCGCGAAGCGGACCGCATCCGCCGCGCCACCGGCGCCGAATACGTCGTGATCATGGACGAGCGCGGCGTCCGCTGGTCGCACACCGAGGCGCACCGCATCGGCAGCCACGTCTCCACCGACCCGGAGCCCGCCCTCTCCGGCGCCGAGTGGATGGGCATCGACCACGGCACCCTCGGCCAGACCGCCCGCGGCAAGGTCCCGCTCCGCGACCAGAACGGCCGCGTGATCGGCGCGGTCTCCGTCGGCATCGCCTACGAGAGCGTCCGGGACCGCCTGGTCGGCGCGGTCCCCGGCATCCTGGCCTACGCCGGCGGCGCCCTCGCGGTAGGCGCGATCGTCGCCTACGCGCTCTCCCGCCGCCTCCAGCGCCGCACCCACGACCTGGCCTTCTCCGACATCTCCGCGCTCCTCGACGAGCGCGAGGCGATGCTGCACGGCATCCGCGAGGGCGTCATCGCCCTGGACAAGAACGCCCGCATCCGCCTGGTCAACGACGAGGCCCGCCGCCTCCTCGGCCTCACGGATACGGACGCGGCCGCCGTCACCGGCAAGCCTCTCGACGAAGCCCTCCCCCCGGGCCGTACGACCGACATCCTGGCCGGCCGCGTCACCGGCGACGACCTCCTCGCCGTCAGCAACAGCCGCGTCCTCGTCCTCAACCGCATGCCCACCGACGACGGCGGCGCCGTCGCCACCCTCCGCGACCGCACCGAGCTGGAGCGCCTCGGCCGCGAGCTGGACTCCACCCGCGGCCTCATCGACGCCCTGCGCGCCCAGGACCACGAGCACGCCAACCGCATGCACACCCTCCTCGGCCTGCTCGAACTGGGCCTGACCGATGAGGCGGTGGACTACATAGCCGAGGCCGTCGGCGGCCACCGCGCCACCGCCGAGCAGGTCACCGGCCACATCCACGACCCGCTCCTCGCCGCCCTCCTGGTCGGCAAGGCGACGGTCGCGGCGGAGCGCGGCGTGGAGCTCCACCTGGCCGGCAGCCTCCCGGACGAGGTCGTCGACCCGACCGGGCTGGTCACCATCGTCGGCAACCTCATCGACAACGCCCTCGACGCGGCCGTCGGCTCGCACGACCCCGAGATCGAGGTAGAGGTGGACGCGGACGAAGGCGGCCGCGCCGTCCACCTCCGCATCGCCGACTCGGGCCCCGGCGTCCCGTACGACCAGCGCGACAAGATCTTCACCGAGGGCTACTCCACCAAGCGCCTCCCGCCCCACGGCGCCAAGCGCGGCATCGGCCTCCCCCTCGTCCGCCGCCTCGCCGAACGCCAGGGCGGCGAGGTCACGGTCGACGACCGCCCGGGCGGCGGCGCGGAGTTCACCGTCTACCTCCCGGAAGCCCTCCGCGAAGCGACACCGGCCCCCGCCCCGCAGCCCTAGCGCGCCTCAGCGCCCGCGCCCCGTCCTCCCCAGCTTCGCCAGCACCGCCACCGCCATCTTCTCCTCACCCGTGGCATTGGGGTGGAACGGCGCCGCCGGATTCGCCGGCACCATCGGCTCGACCCACCGCTCCGCCGGCGGCTTGCACACGTCGTGGCCGATGCTCGGCGTGTACGTGTCCGCGAACTTGGCGCGGTTCACCCCGGCGACCGCCCGCAGCATCGAGTTCAGCCGCTTGCCCGTATCGCGCAGATACGGCACGTCGCCGTCCGCCATCTGCACGTCCGGGCGGCAGCCGACGCCGCTGTCCGGGACGATCACCGGATAGCCGACCACCACCACCCGGGCCCGCGGCGCCCGGTCGTGGATCGCGTCGAGCACCTTGTCGACCTTGAAGAAGGCCTCGCGGATGCGCTTGGACAGCTCGTCCTTGCCGCTCGCCTTGTAGTGCTTCTCGCACGGGTTCCCGGTCGGATCGGCGCCGGCGAGGGTCGTACAGGTGCCGATGATCTCGCCGAAGCCGATGTCGTTGCCGCTGATACCGACCGTCACCAGCGTGGTGTCCCGGCTCAGCGCGTCCAGTTGCGGCGGGTTGGTGCCCTGCGCCTGCCACATCTCCTTGGTGGTGGCGCCGCCGCAGCTGACGTCCTTGAAGGACGCCACCCGGTGCCGCAGCGCGACATGCGTCGGGTAATTGTGGTCGGAGCGGGCGCAGTTGGCGTCCAGCTGCCTCGGGATGCCGGGGCCCGAGGTGTACGAGTCGCCGAGCGCGACGTAGCGCTCGCCGTGCTTCGGCGTGGCCTGCGCCGGCGCGCCCCCCGCGCCCAGTACGAGTGCCGCCGCCCCGGTCGCGGCGGTGGCCACCGCCACCCTGCGTCTCCTGCCGGCAGCACCCTTGGTCGTACGCGCGTCTGCGCCCATCCCTGCCTCCACTCCCGTGACTTCCGCGTCACTTACCGGGAAGTAACAGTCCTGGCAGGGGTCGACACGTGTCAATGCCCGCGCACGAAGTCCGCCATCGCGCTCAGATCACGGTCCGCGTATCCCGCCTCCCCCGCCGCCCTGACCTGCCGGAGGTTGAAGGCGGCCTGCTCCATCGGCACCCCGGCCCGCTCGGCCCGGTCCAGGATCAGCTCCAGGTCCTTGGCGACCAGGCCGAGCGTGAAGCCGACGGCCGCGTCCTCGGGGTGCACGAACGCGGCCCGCTTGTAGTGCACGAAGGGCGCACCGGCCGCGCTCGCCGCGAAGACGTCGTACGCCATCTCGCGTGCCACCCCCGAGCGTTCCGCGAGCACCAGCGCCTCGGACAGCGCCAGATTCAGGCCGTGCACCACGGAGTTGAGCGCCAGCTTCATCACCGCGCCCGCCCCGCTGCCGCCGACATGGATGACGCGGGCGGCGAGGATGTTCAGCACCGGACGGGCACGCTCCAGCGCCTCGGCGGGGCCGCCCGCCATCACGATCAGCTCGCCGTGCTCGGCGAAGGCCACGCTGCCCGAGACGGGTGTGTCGAGCAGCACGGCGCCCTGCTTCTCGGCAAGTGCGGCTAGCGCCGCCACCGTTTCCGGGGCGATGGTCGAGGTCTCCAGGACGACGCTGCCGGGCCGCAGCCCGACGGCGATGCCGTCGGCGCCGCCGTACGTCCCGGCGGCCGCGGCGTCGTCGGCGAGCGAGACCACGACGACATCCGCGGCCGCGGCGGCCTCCCGCGCCGTAGCGACGACGACCGCGCCGGTACGGGCCGCCAGCTCCTCCGCCGTGGCCCGCGTCCGGTTGTACACGGTCACCGCGATCCCGGCCTCGCGCAGCCGCCCCGCCATGGCGGCGCCCATCCGCCCGGTGCCGACGACGGCGATGCGTCCGACGCCGCTCACCGCAGCAGCCAGCCGCCGTCGACCGGCAGGCCGACCCCGTTGACCGCGCCGTTGCGCAGCAGGAAGTCCACCGCGTCGACCACGTCGGCCATCCCGGCCAGCCGGCCCGTCGGCGTACGGGAGCGGATGCCCTCAAGCGCCGCGGGCGGCTTGTCGCGCCAGTACGGGCTGTCGCCGACGATGCCGGGGTGGACGGCGTTGACCCGGACCGGGGCGAGCTCGGCGGCGAGGGTGCGCACCATGCCGTCGACGCCGGCGTTGACCGTCGTCACCGTGGTCGAGCCGGGGTACGGGCGGGCTCTGGCCTGGCCGCCGAAGAGCACGACCGCCGCGTCCGCGCCGAGCCGGGGGCGCAGCGCGTGCACGACCTCCGTGTAGCCGACCAACTTGAGCGTGACCAGCGCCAGCGCCGCCTCGATGTCGTACTCCGCCACCGAGTTCTCGTCCCGGCTGATGGCGGCCAGCACCAGCGCGTCCACCCGCTGGATGCCCTCCAGCGCCGCGGCGATCTCCCGCGGCCGCGCCAGGTCGAGGGCCAGCCCCCGGGCACCGCACTCCTTCGCCACCGTGGCCGCGCGGTGCGCGTCGCGGCCGGTGAGCACCACGTCGTCGCCCACGGTCGCGTACCGGCGGGCGATCTCCCGGCCGATGCCGGCGGTGCCGCCGACGACGACCACGCTCCTTGCCGTTCCCGTCATCGCTTCTCCTCCAGCCGCTGCCTCAGGTAGTCCCAGTCGCGCGCGAACCGGTACGAGTGCCGCGACGGCGGCTGCGGCGCCTGTGTCTCC
This sequence comes from Streptomyces coryli, assembly GCF_011044975.1. GTDB lineage: Bacteria > Actinomycetota > Actinomycetes > Streptomycetales > Streptomycetaceae > Streptomyces > Streptomyces coryli. Next base: position 21,340 of record NZ_JAAKZV010000052.1, read on the forward strand.
AGCCATCGCACGGGCCCCGTACCGGCATTGGCGAAGGAATGCACGCAGCCCGCCCCCGCCCACGCGAGGTCGCCCGGGCCGAGGCGGTGCCGCGTCCCGTCGAACTCGGCGTCCACGCTGCCCTCGAGGATCAGATACGTCTCCTCGAAGGGATGGTCGTGCGCCCCGGCGGCGCCGTCCGGCTCGTACTGGACCATGAACATCGTCGAGGCCACCGCGCCCAGATCGCCGTCGACCATCATCTTCACGGTGATCCCGCTGTAGACGAGCAGCGCGGTGCGCATGCTCGCCGAGACCGCGAGCAGGTCCTGGCGCTGCTTGCCCGGGTCCATGTGCGCGGGCTCGAAGTGGCCGAAAGCGCGCGTGCGCGGGTCGCGTACGTCCACCGGCCGCGGCTCCCGCGCGGGCAGTTCGGGCACCGCCTCCGTATCGTGCCCGTACCGCGCCCGGGGCACCGGTGCGAGCATGTCGGCCCAGCGGGCGGGGCCCTCGCCCGTACCCCGCCAGGCATGCGGCACGCCGACGGGCAGCAGGCCGTAGTCGCCCGGCCGCAGCAGCCACGAGCCCTCGGGGGTGTCCAGCGCGACGGCGCCGGACAGCACGAAGAACGACTCCTCGTACGCGTGCACATGCGCCCCCACCGCGCCGTCCGCCGCCAGCTCGCAGACGCCGAAGCCGGTGTGCACCGCGCCGTCGCGCTCGCCGACCGCCGCCCAGCGGGAGAGGCCCGGCTGCCCGGTGGCGGCGAACTCCGCGTCCGCCGCCCGCCGTACCAGATGCGCACTCACTGCCGCGGCGCCCGGGACGCGACCGCGGCCAGCAACCGGTCGCGGGACTCCTCGACCAGCCGCCGGGCGCGGGCGGTGTCGGCGAGCAGCCGGCCGTCCCGCTTCTTGACCTCGCCGGCTACGAGGACGGTGTCGACGTTCGACACGTCGGCGCTCAACGTCACCGCGGCCACCGGGTCGTGCACGGGCGCCACGTTGAGCGCGGTCGCGTCGATGGCGACGACATCGGCCTGCTTGCCGGGGGTGAGCGAGCCGGTACGGTCCCCGAGCCCGGCGACGTGCGCGCCGTCGAGGGTGGCGAGCCGCAGCATCCGGCGGGCGGTGAGCATCGTGTCCGGGATGGGGGTGTCGGCCTGCCAGCACTCGGCGTTGACCCGGGCGCGCTCGGCGCCGAAGGCGGAGCGGATCTGGGTGAACATATCGCCCGGCGCGGTGGTGACCACGTCGATGCTGAGCGACGGCCGCAGGCCGTATTCGATGGCCTTCATCACCGGCGGCCAGCCATGGCCCATCTGGGTCTCGACCTGCGGCGCCACGGAGATGGTGCCGCCGCTGTCGGCGACCATCCGCCACTCCTCGTCGCTGAGATAGCAGCTGTGCACGTACGTGGTCGGCGGGGTGTCAGGACCCAGCAACCCGAGGTCGTGCAGCTGCTTCACCATGCCGAAGCGGCCGGCGACCCGGCCCATCGCGACGTGCACGGTGATCGGGAGGTCCAGCTCGCGGGCGAGCCGCCATTCGCTGATCACCACGTCGCTGATGCAGAAGCCGGGCCCGCGGGTGGCGAGGCCCATGGTGAGCAGCCCGTCGTCCGAGGAGAAGTACGCCGCGCGGACTCGGCGCACATCGTCCGCCGGAATCGCGATCTTGCTGTCGTACCAGTAGTCGGCCAGCGAGGTGTTGGCGCTGCCGTACGCGTACTGGGCGCGGATGCCCGTCTCCCGCAGCGCCTGCAGGGCGGCGTCGGGGTGCTCGGGCGTGTTGTTGATGTGCGACCAGTCGACGAGCGTGGTGATGCCGGCGTTCAGGCACTCCAGGGAGCCGGCGAGGTTGCCCGCGTACACGTCCTCCGGCCGGTAGACGGGCGCGAAGGTGTCGAGGACCTCGGTGAAGTAGTCGTCGAGGGTGGCGTCCGGCGCGCAGCCGCGGATGGACGCCTCCCAGGTGTGGCGGTGGGTGTCCACGAAGCCGGGGATGACGATGCGCCCGGTCATGTCGAGCACCTCGGCGTCGGCGGAGATCTCCCGGTCGACCGCCGCGATCTTCCCGTTCTCGATCAGGACGTCCCCCTGGGCCAGGTCCCCGAGCTCCGGGTCCATGGTGAGCACCTGGCCTCCGCGCAGCAGCTTGCGCTCGCTCATCGCCGTGCCGCCTTCCTCCTGTGGGGTGTTCAGTAGTGGGCCAGGCCGCGGACCGCGGCCACGACCTTGTCGACCGTCGGGATGACCTCGTCCTCCAGCGCGTCGGCGAAGGGCAGCGGGACGCACTCGCCGGCCACCCGGCGTACCGGCGCGTCCAGCAGGCCGAAGCCCTCGTCGGCGACGATCGATACGAGCGTGCCGCCCCAGCCGCCCTGGTACGGGTTCTCCTCCACGGTCAGCAGCCGCGAGGTCTTCCGCAGTGACGCGAGCACCGTCGCCATATCGAGCGGCACCAGGCAGCGCAGGTCGATCACTTCGGCCGAGATGCCTTCCGCGGCGAGCCGCTCGGCCGCGGACAGCGCGACGGGCACCATCGAGGCCAGCGCGACCAGCGTGACGTCGGCCCCTTCCCGTACGACCGCGGCCCGGCCCAGCTCGACGACGTGCCCGTCGGGCGGCACTTCGCCCTTGACGGCCAGCAGCGCCTTGTGCTCGAAGAGCACCACGGGATCGTCGCTGCGGATCGACGCGGCCATCAGGCCGATCATGTCCGCGGGGGTGGCGGGGGCCGCGATTTTCAGTCCGGGGACGGTGAGCGCCCAGTTCTCCGTGGCCTGCGAGTGCTGGGCGCCGAAGCCGAGGCCCCCGCCGTTGGCGGTCCGCACCACCAGCGGCACGGTGACCTGGCCGGCCGTCATGTAGCGGACCTTGGGGATTTCATTGGCGAGGTAGTCCCAGCAGCAGGCCAGGAAGTCGGAGAACATGATCTCCGCGACCGGTCGCAGCCCGGTCATCGCGGCGCCCATCGCCGCCCCGGCGATGGCCTGTTCGGAGATCGGCGTATCCCACACCCGCTCCGGGCCGAACTCCTTGAACAGCCCCGCGGTGGTCTTGAACACCCCGCCCGCCGCGCCGATGTCCTCGCCCAGGCACACCACCGCGGGATCGCGGCGCATCTCGCGCGCGATGCCCTCGGCGACCGCCTCCCGGTAGGTGATCACGTCCGCCACGCCGCACCTCCGTCGGCCCATACGTCGGTGAGCGCGGCGGCCGGGTCCGGCCCCGGCGCGCTCTTCGCGGCCGCGACGGCCTGCGCGACGAGGTGCTCCGCCCGATCGTCGGCCGCGGCGATGTCCTTGTCGTTTACGCCGGCTGACAGAAGCCGTCCGCGCGCCAGGTCGAGCGGATCGTGCTTCAGCCACTCCTCGACCTCCGCGGCCGGGCGGTACGCGGCCGGGTCGGAGCGGCTGTGCCCGAAGTGCCGGTACGTCAGCGCCTCCAGGATCGCCGGGCCCTCCCCGGCCCGGGCCCGCCCGGCCAGCGCGGCCACCGCCTCCCGGACCAGCACGACGTCGTTGCCGTCCACGACCTCGCCGGGAATGCCGTACGCCGGGGCCCGGTCGGCGGCAGGGCGCGGCACGGCGGTCACGTCGGCGATCGCGGTGTACTCCATGTACAGGTTGTTCTCGCACACGAACAGCACCGGCAGCCGCCACACCGCGGCCAGGTTCAACGCCTCGTGGAAGGCGCCGATGTTGGTTGCGCCGTCGCCGAAGAAGGCCACCGCGATCTGCCCGGTGCCGCGCAGCTTCGCCGACCAGGCGGCGCCGGCGGCCATCGGGAGGTGCGAGCCGACGATGGCGTACGAGCCGAGCATCCCGGCCGCCGCCTTTGTCAGGTGCATCGAGCCGCCCTTGGCCCCGCACAGCCCGGTCGCCCGGCTCATCAGCTCGGCCAGGCACTCCTCCGGCGTGGCACCGCGGGCGATGGCGTGGTGGTGGCCGCGATAGGTGGCGAAGACGTAGTCGTCGGCGCGCAGCGCGGCGCTCGCGCCGACGGCGATCGCCTCGTGCCCGGCGGCCAGGTGGGTGGTGCCCTTGACCAGGCCCTGCAGAAACAAGTCGTGGGCGGCCCGCTCGGTGCGGCGGATCACCGCCATCTGCTCGTACGCGCCGAGGAGCTCAGCGGGCCTCACCGCTCTCCCCTGCCCGCCCGGGTGTTGAGGTGCGACTGCGCCTCGCGGCGGGTGTCGAGCTCACCGCCCACGGTCCAGTACTTGCGCCCGGCGACCAGCAGCTCCTCGGCCGGGAACTTGGTGATGACCTCGCAGCCGTCCGCGGTCACCACCACTTCCTCCTCGATACGGGCCGCCGACCAGCCGTCCGCGGCCGGCCAGTACGTCTCGAGCGCGAAGACCATGCCCTCCTCCAGCACCTCCGGATGCTTCGGCGAGACCAGGCGGCTGAAGATGGGCTTCTCCCAGATCGACAGGCCGACCCCGTGCCCGTACTGCAGGGCGAAGGCGGCAGTCTCGTCCGGGAAGCCGAACTCCTCGGCGCGCGGCCACACCGCGACGATGTCCGCGGTGGTCGCGCCCGGGCGGACGAGAGCGATGGCCTCGTCCATGTACTCCCGGCAGCGGGTGTAGGCGTCCCGCATGGCGGGCGAGGCGCTGCCGACGGCGAAGGTGCGGTAGTAGCAGGTGCGGTAGCCGAGGTGGCTGTGCAGGATGTCGAAGAAGGCGGGGTCGCCGGGGCGGATCAGCCGGTCGCTGTAGACGTGCGGGTGGGGTGAACAGCGCTCGCCGGAGATGGCGTTGACGCCCTCGACGTACTCGCTGCCGAGGTCGTAGAGCGCCTTGCTGACGACGCCGACGCACTCGTTCTCGCGCACCCCGGGGCGCAGATACCCGTACAGCTCCTCGTAGGCCGCGTCCACCATGGCGCAGGCCTGGGTGAGCAGGGAGATCTCGTCGCGGGTCTTGAGTCGCCGGGCTGCCAGGAACAGCTGCTGGCCGTCCACCACATCGATGCCCTCGGCCTTGAGGGCGGCCAGCACCGGCATCTCGGCGAGGTCCACGCCGAGCGGTTCGCCGCCCATGCCGTGCTCGCGCAACTCCCCGGCCACCTTGGCGGCGACGTCCTCGGCGATGCCGGCGTCCGGGTGAAAGGCGCCGCGCAGCGTGGAGATCCCGGCGCGGGCGCCCGTGGGCTCGCCCTCCTTACCGCCGTGGTCCAGCCAGGGGTTGTAGAGCTGGTGGTGGCGGGCCGCGGAGCCGAAGTCCCAGATCACCGGCTCGGCGCCGCGGACGAGGAGGGCGAAGCGGATGAGCTTGTCCATCGCCCAGGTGCCGATGTGCGTCGACGTCATATAGCGGATGTTGGAGAAGTCGAAGCTGAGCACCGCGCCGAGCTCGGACTCCTCGAGGGCGGCCTTCAGCCGGGCCAGCCGCTCGGTCCGTAACCGCGCGAGATCGACACGCTCCTCCCAGTCGACCGCGCCTTGCCCGAATGTGCGGACCGCCATGGCGTCCACCCCTCTCCAGCCGGAGCCCGCTCAACTGACAGTGAACGACCGCCCGGTGAGAGTGTCAAGGCACACTGAACACCACCCAGACGCCGACCGCCGGTTCCTCGCCCTCGTTGCGGTAGCGGTGCGGAGTCGTGGATTCGAAGCAGACGGCGTCGCCAGGGCGCAGCGTGTGCTCCTCGAAGCCGAGGGTCAGGATCAGCTCGCCCGCGGTGAGGTAGCCGTACTCGGTGCCCGGGTGCCGCATCAGCCCGCCGGTGCTGGAGGAGGAGCCGCCGGGGCGGTAGGTCACCTGCAGGAAGTCGGTCTCGGTCCCGGGCACATGGCCGAGCCGCTCCCACACCACACCGGAGTCCAGCTCCAGCCGCTCCCGCTCGTCAGGGCCGGTCAGCGGGCCGATCCGGCGGGCCGGCTCCGCGGCCAGCGCGGCGAGCGCGCCGAGCACGGTGCCGGGGGCGGCGGCCGGTGCGACCGCGTCCTCACGGACCTCGAAGAGGTGGTCGACGGTGACGGACAGCGCCGTCGTGATCGCGTACAGGGTGCTCACGGACGGCTGGCTCTTGCCGTTCTCGATCTGCGAAACGAGGCTCGCGGATACGCCGATCTCGCGCGCCAGCCGCCGCAGGCTCCAGCCGCGATCCAGGCGCACCTGGCGGATCCGGTCGCCGACAGGCGGCACGGCGGCTGGGGACACGGGCGGCTCCTCTGCGTGGCCAACGGCTGGGCCGTACAGCCTAATTGAACACCGCCGGAGCCGCAGCCGAGCTCACACGGCCCCGGCCCCCGTCAGCGCCCGCACCTCGGTCTCCGCGTGCCGCGCCGGGTCGGCGGGCTCGTGGGAGAAGCGGGTGCCGAGCCAGCCCGCCAGGAAGCCGAGCGGTACGGAGACAAGACCCGGGTTCTGCAGCGGGAAGTACGCGAAGTCGAGGCCGGGGAAGAGCGCGTCGGGCCGCCCGGACACGACCGGCGACAGCGCCACCAGGAGGAGCGCGGGGATCAGCCCGCCGTACACCGCCCACACCGCGCCGCGGTGCGTGAAGCGGCGCCAGAACAGCGCGTACAGCAGCACCGGCAGATTCGCCGAGGCCGCCACCGCGAAGGCGAGGCCGACGAGGAAGGCGACGTTCTGGCCGCGGGCGAGCAGCCCGAGCCCGATCGCGACGGCCCCGATCGCGCCCGCCGCCACCCGCGCGACCGCGACCTCGCTGCGCTGCTTGGCGTGCGCGTGCCGGCGGCGCCGCAGCGAGGCGTACAGGTCGTGGGCGACCGAGGCGGACGACGCCAGCGTGATGCCGGCGACCACGGCGAGGATGGTGGCGAAGGCGACCGCGGCCACGATCGCGAAGAGCACCGCGCCGCCGGTCGACCCCGCTCCCCCGCCGAGGTCGAGGGCGAGCAGCGGGACAGCGGTGTTGCCCGCGGCGTTGTCGGTACGGACCGCGTCGGTGCCGAGGATCGCGGCGGCGCCGAAGCCCAGCACGATCGTCATCAGGTAGAAGCCGCCGATGAGGCCGATCGCCCAGACCACCGAGCGCCGGGCGGCGCGGGCGGTCGGGACCGTATAGAAGCGGGCGAGGATGTGCGGCAGGCCCGCGGTGCCGAGGACAAGGGCGATGCCGAGGCTGATGAAGTCGAGACGATTGCCGAGCGTGCCGCCGTATTTCAGCCCCGGGGCGAGGAAGTCGCGGCCGTGTCCGCTGCGTTCGGCGGCCGTGGACAGCAGCGCGCCCAGGTCGCCGTGGAAGCGGATCAGCACCATCACGGTGAGCGCGATCGCGCCGCCCATCAGCAGGACAGCCTTGACGATCTGGATCCAGGTGGTGGCGCGCATGCCGCCGACGACCACGTAGAGCACCATCAGGCCGCCGACCCCGGCGACCGCGGCCGACTGCTCCGCGCCGCCGCTCGCGCCGACCAGCAGCGCGACGAGGCTGCCCGCGCCGACCATCTGCGCGACGAGGTAGAGGACCGAGACGGTGACGGAGGAGATGCCGAGGGCGAAGCGGACGCGGCGCTCGCGCAGCCGGGCGGCGACGACGTCGGCGAGGGTGAAGCGGCCACAGTTGCGGACGAGTTCGGCGACCAGCAGCAGCACGACCAGCCAGGCGACGAGGAAGCCGACGGAGTAGAGCATTCCGTCGTAGCCGTAGAGGGCGATGAGCCCGGAGATGCCGAGGAAGGACGCGGCGGACATGTAGTCGCCGGAGAGGGCGAAACCGTTCTCCATGGGCGAGAACAGCCTGCTGCCGGCGTAGAACTCCTCCGGCGAGCCGTGCCGGTTGCGCCCCGCCCACGAGGTGATCGCGAGCGTCAGCAGCACGAAGGCGCTGAACAGGAGCAGCGCGAGGGTCTGGTGCTCGGCGAGGCCCCTCACTGCTGCGGGTCCTCCTTCGGCTTACGGGCCTCGGCCGCCGAGTTCGTCTGCATCGTGACGTCCCAGCGCAGCTCCATCGCGGGCTGGTCGCGGCGGAGCCGGGCGTGCCTGGCGTAGGCCCAGGTGAGGAGGAAGGTGGTGACGAACTGGCCGAGGCCGGCCAGTATCGCGACGTTCACCACGCCCGCGACCTTGTGTGCCATCAGCCCCGGGGCGGCGGTCGCGGCGATGACGTAGGCGAGATACCAGCCGAGGAACGCGATGGCGGCGGGCACCACGAAACGCCGGTACTGGTTGCGGACGTGCTGGAACTCCGGGCTCTGCTGGACCTCCAGATACAGCTCGGAGTCGTCGGCGGGCGGCCGCGGCCCCGGGACGGCGGCGGCCGCGGCGCGCGGGGCGGGCATCCAGCGGTCCGGCTCCGGATCGTCCCAGGCCCCCCATCCGGAGGCCAGCTCGTCGTGCCAGGGGTCGTCGAGCGCCGCGGCCGGTGCGTGTCCCTCGGCCGCCTCGTGCTTGTCCACCGTGTCTCCCTCGCGTTGCGGGCTCATTGCCGCGTCACAAAGGATGGGTGGACCGCATGCGGCCGGGTTCCGCAATCCCGGACCCTTCACACAATCAGGTGAACACCCGGCGCAATACCGGAGATTTAAGCCCAGGTCTCCCCTACGGAATCGCCATTGCTACACATTTCCGCCCGTGCACATGACCGCCACCCGCCGCCCGGCGAACCGGTCGGGGTAAGTGTGCAGCGCGGCCAGCGCCGCCGCGCCGGCGCCCTCGGCGAGGGTGTGGGCGTCGCGGGCGAGGATCTGCCGGGCCTGCTCGATGACGGCGTCGTCGAGCAGCAGGAAGTCCTTCAGGCGCTGTTTCAGCACCAGTTGCGGCAGCGCGAAGCCGCTGCCGGTGGCGAGGCCCTCGACGGCGGTGCGGTTGGGCCGCTCGACGATCTCGCCGGCCCGCCAGGAGTCGTGCGCGGCGGGCGCCTCGGCGGACTGCACGGCGACGACCTCGGCGTGCGGCGCGAGGGCGGCGGCGACGATGCAGGCGGCCGCGGCACCGGAGCCGCTGCCGACCGGGACGATCACGGTGTCGGTGCGCGGGGCGTCCTCGAAGAGCTCGAAGTACGCGGTGCCGACGCCCGCCAGGATGGCGGGCTCGTTCGCCGCGCTGACGAGCCGCATGCCGCGCTCGCTGGCGAGCTTCTCGGCGTACGGGCGGGCCTCGTCGAAGTTCGCCCCGTACTCGACGAGTTCGGCGCCGAGGGCCGTAACGGCGCGCGCCTTGCCCGGGTTGGGGTCGCGCGGCATGACGATGGCGCAGGGGACGCCGAACTGCGCGGCGGCGTAGGCGAGGGACTGGGCGTGGTTGCCGGTGGAGTAGCCCACGACGCCGCGGGCTCGCTCGCCCGGCTCCATCCCGGCGAGCAGGGTGAGCCCGCCGCGGACCTTGAAGGCGCCGGTGGGCTGGACGTTCTCGTGCTTGACGGTGAGGGAGGCGGCGGGTCCGTGGTCGAGCGTCGGATACGACCAGGCCGGGGTGGGCGGCAGGTGCCGCCGCAGCAGGGTGCGGGCTTCGAGGACATCGGTGATGGTGGGCGGCTGCATGGAGCCAGGCTGGCAGCCGCTCGACCCATAGGTCCAATGGAAGTTTCCGCTGCTTTCATAGATACGATCGATGCATGGACCTCACCCGCCTCCGCGTCCTGGCCGCCGTCGCCCGCGAAGGATCCGTAACGGCCGCCGCCGACGCCCTGAACTACGCCCAGCCGTCGGTCAGCCACCACCTGGCCCGGCTGGAGGAGGAGGCAGGCGTCCCGCTGGTGCAGCGCGCGGGCCGCGGCATCCGCCTCACGGACGCGGGCCGGCTGCTGGCCGAGCGGGCGGAGGAGATCCTGGGCCGGCTGGAGGCGACGCGAGCCGAACTGGCGGCCCACGCGGGCCTGCACACCGGCCGGGTCCGGGTGGCGGCTTTCCCCTCGGCGCTGGCCACGCTGATCCCGGCGGCGGCCGCCCCCTTCGCCGCGGATCACCCCGGGGTGGAGCTGGCGCTGACCGAGGCCGAGCCCCCGGCCGCGCTGGCGGCGCTGCGCGCCGGGGAGGTGGACGTGGCGCTGACCTTCGAGCACGACGACGCGAGCGAGGCCGGCCGCCTGCACACGACGTCCGTACCGCTGCTCGAGGAACCGATGTACCTGGTGACGAAGGGCGGCACCGGCGCACCCGCAAGCCTGGGGGCGTACGCCGAGGAGCCCTGGATCGCCGGCTGCGAACGCTGCCGCGCCCACCTCCTCACCTCCTGCACCCGCGCAGGCTTCACCCCACACATCGCCTTCGAGACGGACGACTACGTAGCAGTCCAGTCCCTGGTAGCAGCAGGCATCGGCATCTCCACCCTCCCGGGCCTCGCCCTACGCGCCCACCGCCACAACGGCATCCGCGTACACCGCCTCCCAAACGACCGCCGCACGGTCAGCGCATCGGTCTACGGCAAGCCACCGGCCCCGGCGCCGGTGGCAGCATTCCTCGCAGCCCTGACGACCGCGGCCAAGGGCCCTTGGCGCTGGCCGCGCTGAGGCCCACATGGCTCGGCTCGGCACCCGGCCCGCGCTCGCGGCCAACCCAAGCCCGGCCGGCGCTTGAGGCCGAGGCGCGCAGCGCCGATCCGGGGTCCGGGGGCGGAGCCCCGGCAACCCGGCGCGGCAGCGCGCTACGTGTCGATCCGCGACCGATCCAGCGTCGCCGCCGAGTTCGTAATGAACTCCTTCCGCGGCGCCACCTCATTCCCCATCAGCAGGTTGAAGGCCTCCTCCGCCGCCTCCAGATCCCCGATGTTGATCCGCCGCAGGGTGCGGTGCCGCGGGTCCATCGTGGTCTCCGCGAGCTGGTCGGCGTCCATTTCGCCGAGGCCCTTGTAGCGCTGGATCGAGTCCTTGTAGCGGGTGCCCTTGCGCTCGAGCTCCAGGATGGTCTGGCGCAGCTCGTTGTCGGAGTACGTGTAGATGTACTTGTCGACGCCCTTCTTCGGATTGATCAGCTCGATCCGGTGCAGCGGCGGGACGGCCGAGAAGACCCGGCCCTCCTCGACCATCGGCCGCATATAGCGCTGGAAGAGGGTCAGCAGCAGGCAGCGGATGTGCGCGCCGTCCACATCCGCGTCGGCGAGGAAGATCACCTTCCCGTAGCGCGCCTGGTCGATGTCGAAGCTCCGCCCGGAGCCGGCTCCTATCACCTGGATGATCGCGCTGCACTCGGCGTTCTTCAGCATGTCCGAGATCGAGGACTTCTGGACATTGAGAATCTTGCCGCGGATCGGCAGCAGCGCCTGGAACTCCGAATTCCGCGCCAGCTTCGCCGTACCCAGCGCCGAGTCACCCTCGACGATGAAGAGCTCGGAGCGATCCACGGCATCGCTGCGGCAGTCCGCGAGCTTCGCCGGCAGCGACGACGACTCCAGGGCCGTCTTACGGCGCTGTGCCTCCTTGTGCTGCCGCGCGGCGATACGGGTCCTGGCCGCGGCGACGATCTTCTCCAGGACCGAGCGGGCCTGCTGCTTCTGGTCGCGCTTGGTGGAGGTGAGGAAAGCCTTGAGCTCCTTGGCCACCACATTGGCGACGATCCGCGAGGCCGCCGAGGTGCCGAGCACCTCCTTGGTCTGGCCCTCGAACTGCGGCTCGGCCAGCCGGACCGTGACGACGGCCGTGAGGCCCTCGGTGACGTCGTCCTTGACCACGTCGTCCTCGGCGGCGCGCAGCAGCTTCACGGCGCCGCGCAGTACCTCGTTGACCGTCTTGGTGAGGGAGCGCTCGAAGCCGGAGACGTGGGTGCCGCCCTTGGGGGTGGCGATGATGTTCACGAACGACTTCATGGTCGTGTCGTAGCCGGTGCCCCAGCGCAGCGCGATGTCGACGCCGAGGTCGCGCTGGACCTCGGTCGGCGTCATGTGCCCCTGGTCGTCCAGCACCGGGACGGTCTCCTTGAAGGTGCCCGAGCCGGCCAGCCGGACCACGTCGGAGACGGCCTTGTCCGGCGCCAGGTACTCGCAGAACTCGCTGATGCCGCCGTCGTACCGGAAGATCTCGGTGGTCGGCTCGGCGCCGTCGATGCCGCGCTCGTCCCGTACGACCAGGGTGAGCCCCGGCACCAGGAAGGCGGTCTGGCGGGCGCGGGCCTGCAGCTCCTCCAGGGAGAGGCGGGCGTCCTTGAGGAAGATCTGCCGGTCCGCCCAGTAGCGGATACGGGTCCCGGTGCGGGTCTTCGGGACCTTCTTGGTCTTGGTCATCCCGCTCGCGGCCTCGAACTTCGCGTCCGGGCCCTCTCCCGCGAAGGCGCCGGGGACGCCGCGGCGGAAGCTGATCGTGTGCGTACGGGAGGAGTGGTCGACCTCGACGTCCAGGCGGGAGGAGAGCGCGTTGACCACGGAGGCGCCGACGCCGTGCAGACCGCCGGAGGCCGCGTAGGCGCCGCCGCCGAACTTGCCGCCGGCGTGCAGCTTGGTCATGACGACCTCGACGCCGGAGAGGCCGGTCTTGGGCTCCTTGTCGACGGGGATGCCGCGGCCGTTGTCCCGGACCTCGACCGAGCCGTCCGCGTGCAGCAGGACCTCGATGTGGTCGCAATAGCCACCCAGGGCCTCGTCGACGGAGTTGTCGATGATCTCCCAGAGGCAGTGCATGAGGCCGCGGCTGTCCGTGGAGCCGATGTACATGCCGGGGCGCTTGCGGACGGCCTCGAGGCCCTCGAGAACGAGGAGGTGCCGCGCGGTGTAATTCGACCCGTCGCGGTCTGCCGCGGCGAGCAGGGAGGGCACATCGGTGGTCGACACTGCGGCGGACACGTAAGTTCGCTCCTCGCTGAATTCAGGTGTGTGGTGCCTGGTGGCGCCGGTCAGAGGGTACCGACCCCTTGGCGGGACTGGTGTGCAGGCACTTGCTCGTGGCTCCATGCTAGTACCGTGTCGAGCAGATGTTCGATCCCTCGAAGGAGTGACGTCCACATCACGTTCCCATCCCGGCATGAACCATTTAGGCTCCGGGCACGTCCTCATGGACAACCGGCAAGCCAGCCGGCAAGGACGACCCCTGTAATGAAGCGAAAAGCCCAGCAGCGCACCAAAAATGCACTACGGCACATTTCGCCGCCACCCCGTCGGCATCTGTCCGCTGTGAGCGAACCCACCCCGAGGCAAAGCCCGAGCGGGAACGTTTTCGGCCTGGTTGGATGTTGACCCTGGTACGACAGCTCGTCGAGCTAGAGAAGAGGCGACGTGACTACTGTTCTGACACCGTCGAGCCCGCTGACGGCCGCAGACCGCTGTGACCGCTGCGGCGCCCAGGCATACCTGCGCGTCGTCCTGATGAGCGGTGGCGAACTGCTCTTCTGCGCCCACCACGGGCGCAAGTTCGAGCCGGAACTCAAGAAGATCGCCGCTGAGATACAGGACGAGACGGAGAAGCTGACCGCGACTCCTGCAGCCGACACAGAGGAACGTTGATACGACGCTTCCCAGACGAGCCGTGCCGGTCCAGGACCGGCGTTCGGGCGGCCTCCCCCTGAGAGATCAGGGGAAGGCCGCCCGTTCGGCTCCTCAGCCTTTCTGTGACCGCGGGTCCACCGCCTATGTACGGCCCGCGATCTTTATGTACGGCCCGCGATCTCCGGCAGCACACCGGAGATCCTGGTGTAGACCCCCGGGTTCCCCGGCTCCCCGCAGCCGTTCCCCCAGGACACCAGCCCGATGAGGCGCCCCTTGGCGACCAGCGGCCCGCCGCTGTCGCCCTGGCAGGCGTCCTTGCCGCCCTCGACCACTCCCGCGCACAGCATGGAGTCGGTCGTGTACGTACCGTCAAGGCTCCCCGCCGGATAGGCGGACCTGCACCGACGGTCGGCGAGCACCTTCACCTCCGCGGCGTGCAGCGAGGTGGCATAGCTGCCGTCGCCCTTGGTGTCGCCCCACCCGTAGACCTGCGCCGGACCGCCGGCCTGGTACGCGTCGTCCCTGCCGCCGGTGGCCAGTTCGATCGGCTTGCCCCGAGTGGCGGGTCGTTCCAGGGTGAGTACGGCGACGTCCCCCGCGTTGGTCCAGCTGTCGTAGTCCGGGTTGACCCAGGCCTTGCTGATCTTGATCTCCTGGCCCCCGCCGTCGCGCAGATTGCCCCGCCCCGCCACCACCCGCAGGTCACGCACCTTCTCGAGCGGGGCGCCGAGCACCTCGCGGGTCAGGCAGTGCGCCACCGTTATCACCTTGCGCGGCGAGATCAGCACCCCGGCGCAGAACTGCCCGGAGCGCTCCCGCCCGTACTGCTCCCGGCTGGTCAGCGCCACTATCCACGGGCTCTCCTCTATCTGCACCGGCTTGCCGCCCACCACCACGCCGTCGGCGGCCGCCCTGGGCGCCACCGCCAGCAGCTGGAGCACCGCCAGCGGCAGCAGGGCCGCGAGGATGCGGGCGGGCAGCAGGCGGTGGCACCCTCTTTCGACAACGTGGCGCATGGCGACTCCTGACGCGGAAACGAGAAGAGGCTGAGCGGACGGTGTCCACTCAGCCTCTTTCACGTGGGTGCGCCGCGCACCCGTAGCCGATCAGTCGAGGTAGTCGCGCAGCACCTGCGAACGGGACGGGTGCCGCAGCTTCGACATGGTCTTGGACTCGATCTGGCGGATCCGCTCGCGGGTCACGCCGTAGACCTTGCCGATCTCGTCCAGGGTCTTCGGCTGGCCGTCGGTCAGGCCGAAGCGCATGGACACGACGCCCGCCTCACGCTCGGAGAGGGTGTCGAGCACCGAGTGCAGCTGCTCCTGCAGGAGGGTGAACGAGACCGCGTCCGCCGGGACGACCGCCTCGGAGTCCTCGATCAGGTCGCCGAACTCGCTGTCGCCGTCCTCGCCCAGCGGGGTGTGCAGCGAGATGGGCTCGCGGCCGTACTTCTGGACCTCGATGACCTTCTCCGGGGTCATGTCGAGCTCCTTGGCCAGCTCCTCCGGGGTGGGCTCGCGGCCCAGGTCCTGGAGCATCTGGCGCTGGACGCGGGCCAGCTTGTTGATGACCTCGACCATGTGCACCGGGATACGGATGGTGCGGGCCTGGTCGGCCATCGCGCGGGTGATCGCCTGCCGGATCCACCAGGTGGCATACGTGGAGAACTTGTAGCCCTTGGTGTAGTCGAACTTCTCGACGGCGCGGATCAGACCGAGGTTGCCCTCCTGGATCAGGTCCAGGAAGAGCATGCCGCGGCCGGTGTAGCGCTTGGCCAGCGAGACCACGAGGCGGAGGTTCGCTTCGAGGAGGTGGTTCTTGGCGCGGCGGCCGTCCTCGGCGATGATCTCCAGCTCGCGCTGCAGCTTCGGCGCGAGCTTCTCGGAGTTGGCGAGCTTGTCCTCGGCGAAGAGACCCGCCTCGATGCGCTTGGCGAGCTCGACCTCCTGCTCCGCGTTGAGGAGCGGGACCTTGCCGATCTGCTTCAGGTAGTCCTTGACCGGGTCGGCGGTGGCACCGGCCGCGGCGACCTGCTGCGCGGGCGCGTCGTCCTCGTCCTCGTCGGACAGGACGAAGCCCTCGCCGGACTCGCCCTCGGGACCCTCGGGCCCGTCGGTCTTGCCCTCAGGACCGGCGGCGCCCTCCTCGGACTCCTCCTCGCCCTCGCCCTTCTTGCCGGCGGTCTTCTTGGCCGTGGCCTTCTTGGCGGTCTTCTTGGCAGCCGTCTTCTTGGCGGCGGTCTTCTTCGCCGCCGCCTTCTTCGCCGGCTTGGCCTCGGTCTGCTCGTCGACGGCCTCGGCGGTCTCCTCGGCGGCCGTCGCTTCCGCGGCGGCGTCCTCGGTGGCCGCGGGGACCGTAGCGGTGGTCTTCTTGGTGGCCGTCTTGGCGGCGACCGTCTTCTTGGCCGCCGGCTTGGGAGCGGCGGCCGGGGTGTTCTTCGCCGGCGCGGTCTTACGGGTGCGCTTCGGCGCCTCAGCGGCACTGACCATCAGTGTCACACCCTCCTCTTCGAGGACCTGGTTGAGGCTACGCAGGACGTTCTTCCACTGTGTCTGCGGAATCTGGTCTGCGTCGAAGGCACGGCGCACGTCGTCGCCGGCAATCTGCCCTTCGGCCTTTCCCCGCTCGATGAGCGCCATGACGGACGCGGCTTCGGCGATCTCCGGCGGGAGCGTACGGGATGTGCTGGCCGACACGAACAACCTCTCGAACGATGGGAACGACCGGCGGTGGGGATGGACCGTCGGCGGGTGCGGCGGCGACGCTCCGCAGAAGCGCGGTGCGCGAGCCACCTCTTAGGTCATCGCGCCTTCCCGCAGAGCGTTACGCCCAATCCACGTGGCTCAGGTCACACTGAGGGGCCGCGGCCCGGGACGGCGCGTCGCCGGACCCCTGGAGGTCCGGCGACGACAGCGCCCGTGAGCGTGTCAGTGCTCGCGCGGGGCGGGCACCACACGCTCGGTGCCGGTGGTCTCGTGGACCGAGAGCAGCTGGCGCATCGCGGCCTCGGCGGCGGGGCCGTCGCCGGCGGCGAGCGCGTCGCAGATCCGCAGGTGGTTGGCGACCGACGTCTCGCCCGGGCGGTCGCAACCGCCGACCGGGCCGCCGGAGACCTGCAGGGCGGCGCCGACGACGCCGGAGAGGTGCTCCAGCATGCGGTTGCCGGCGACCTGCATCACCAGGGAGTGGAACTCGGCGTCGGCGCGGGAGAACGTCACTGCATCTCCCTGGACCAGGGCGTGGCTCATGATCTCGGCCATGTCCTGGAGCCGCTGCTGGACGTCCTCGCGGCCGTGCCCCGCGGCGAGGCGGGCGGCCAGCGGCTCGATGGTGTAGCGGAGTTCGCACAGCTCGCGGCGCTGGTCCTCGCGCTGCGGGCCGAAGGCGCGCCACTCGATGATGTCCGGGTCGAGCAGGTTCCAGTCGCTGACCGGACGGACCCGGGTGCCGACGTTGGGGCGGGCGCTGACGAGGCCCTTGGCCTCCAGCACGCGCAGGGACTCGCGGACGACGGTCCGGGAGACCTCGAAGCGCTGTCCGATCTCTTCGGGGACGAGCGGGCGGTCGGCGCCGAGATCGCCGGAGACGATCATCTGGCCGAGCTGCTGGACGAGTTGGCCGTGCAGCCCGCGGCCGCGGCTGGTGGCGGCGCGCCGGACGCTGCGGCTGAGGTCGGGCTCCGAATCCCAGGCCGGCGAGGGGGCCGGGGCCGGGGGTGCCGGAGCGGCGGTGGGTGCGGCTGGTGCGCCCTCCTGGTACGCGAAGCGGTTGAGCCCGCCCGCCGAGCCGGCATAGCCGTCGGTCGAGGGAGCCGCGGTCATCATGGTCTGCATGGTCTGCGCAAGGGTACTCACGAAGTCTTTTGTCGGCCGGGCTCCGTGGGACCTTGAGGGCTTTCGTGAAAAGCACACGAAAGGGTGATCGCCTGCGACCCCGGCATTGACGCCTTTTCAGGGCGTGTGTGCGAGGGGTGTTGCTCGGGGTGCGCGGCTTGCGCCGCAGGTCAGCGGGCCCGGCTCTTGGCCGCGGTGAGCAGGTAGGCGGCGAGCAGCGCCAGCAGCGACAACACCAGTGCCTGGCCGACGGGTTGGGCGGCCGGGCCGAGGTCGGTGGAGAGCAGCCGGGCGGCGCCGGAGGGCCACGGCATCGGGAACACCTCCTGCATCCGCAGCGGCAGCTCGGCGATGCGGCGGGCGGCGCCGGTGGTGGCGAACTCCCCCAGCAGCGGGCTGACCGCGACCGGCACGGTCAGCACGGCGGCGAGGCCGAGCGACGCGTGCCGGAAGACGCCGGCGGCGAGCACGCCGGTCCAGGCGCAGCCGATGGTGAGCAGGGCCCAACCGGTCATGCTCGTGGCCCAGTTCGCCGGGAGGTCGACGATGTCGCCGTAACCGACCAGCAGGGCGCTGGCGTCGGCGAACATCACGGCGACCAGGAGGGCGAGCGCGACCGCGGTGGCGACGACGAGCTTGGCGACCAACAGCCCGAAGCGCCGGGGGACGCCGCCGAAGGCCGCGGCGAGCGAGGGGAAGCGGAACTCCTGCGCGAAGGCGTGGGCACCGATGAAGCCGGCGCCGATCGCGACCGGGGGCAGCGGCAGCGAGGGGTGCCAGCCGGTGAGCATCCGGACGCCGGAGGCGCCGTTGCCGCCGGTGTGGGCGAGGAGGGCGGCGCCGGCGACGGAGGCGAGGACGGTCAGCGCGGCTACGAGGCGGGGGACGCGGGGTCCGGTGGTCATACGCCGGATCTCGTAGCGCAGCGGGTGCGCGGGGCCGGGGACGCGGCCGGGGCCGGCACAGGTGAAG
>NZ_JAAKZV010000530.1 GCF_011044975.1 Streptomyces coryli
CCACCCGACAGACCAAGACGCCCCGCCCTCCACTCCTCTCGTAGCCAGCCATCCGTTTCCGGCACCGCACCACACGGAAGACGGCATCACGACCGTCACCATCCGATGCCAACCCATCCGCAACGCCCGCCCGCACAGAGCCCGCACCCCGAAGGCGAACTACGAAGTGGCCCCCGGTGTGCTCCGCAGCGAGCGAGCACCGGATTCGAAGGCAGCCGCCAGCTGCTCGAGGAGCCCCAGCGTCGGATCAGTGCCGCTCTCTTCGATCCGCTCAATCTCTTCCTCGGACATGCCGGCCCGACCGGCAAGCTCAGCGGCGCTCCACCCGAGAGCGTTCCGCCGGCCGTACACCCTGAGCGAAGTCCATGCGACGCCCAGCAGCCCGGTAAGAGGGGTCCTCCCGATGCTCGGGCGGAACCTGCCATTCGGTGTGAACTGGCCTCATTGCGCGTACTGAAGCTCAGTGCGCCGCCCTGCGCAGCAGAAACGGCACCAAGGTCCCCCGAACCGGTGTCACCGTCCCCCGCCGGGAATTGCAAGCACGCTTGCTTGTTTTTGGTCTCGCTGGCACGCTGACGTCTTGTCAGCAGCCGCCCCTGAAGGGATCCGGATCGTGGCAGACCCCGGCGTCGTACTCGATGATCTGCGCGCTGAGAGCGCGGAGTTGGACGCGATCGTGGCCCAGCTGCCCGCTGCTGCGTGGGCGACGCCCACGCCCGCCGCAGGGTGGTCCGTCGCGCATCAGATCGCGCATCTGGCCTGGACCGATGAGCGGGCGCTGCTGTCCGCCAACGACCCCGACGAGTTTCTGCGGGAGACGGTGCAGGCGATCGAGGAGAGTGGCGGGAATCCGTACGCCTTCGTCGATCAGGGCGCCGAGGAAGGGGTCAAAGCCGAGCCCGGCACCGTGCTCGCCCGCTGGCGCACATCCCGCGAGGCGCTGCAGCAGTCCCTGCGGGAGCGGCCCGCAAGCGCCGGGAAGCTCCCCTGGTACGCCACCCCCATGAGCGTCGCCTCCATGGCCACCGCCCGGCTGATGGAGACCTGGGCGCACGGGCAGGATGTCGCCGACGCCCTTGGCGTCGAGCGCAAGCCGACCGAGCGGCTCCGGCATGTGGTCTGGATCGGCGTACGGACGCGGGACTTCTCGTTCCAGAGCAGTGGACTCCAGCCGCCGCAGGGCGAGTTCCGGATCGAGCTCACCGCGCCCGATGGCGCGGGCACCTGGTCGTACGGACCCGAGGACGCCGAGCAGCGCGTCACCGGCCCCGCGCTCGACTTCTGCCTGCTCGTCGTCCAGCGCGTCCACCGCGACGACACCGCGCTACGGGCGACCGGCGCCGACGCCGAGCGATGGCTCGGCATCGCGCAGGCCTTCGCCGGCCCGTCCGGCGGCGGGCGGGAGGCACGCGCTTGACCGCCCAGCCCGCCC
>NZ_JAAKZV010000531.1 GCF_011044975.1 Streptomyces coryli
CGGGCGCCGATCGGGTCCTGGGTGGACGACCAGACCTCGGCCCGCCCGTCGCGGACGTCGGCCGTGCTCGCCTGGGTCTCCAGCGGGGCGTGCGCCGCGTGGGCGAAGTCGAACTCGCCCTCGATCGTCTTGACCAGCAGCTTCGGCAGTGCGGGCAGGTCGAGGGCGACCGAGCGGAGCCGGGTGCGGATGTCCGTATCGGAGAGGCCGTCGGCCGGGCCAGGGGACCAGTCGACGTCGAGGGCGTCGCGGCCGGCGAGGGCGTGGTGGAAGGTCTCGCCCGCGACGGCGACGCCGGTGGGCAGTTGGGCCGTGCCGAGGACGCCGGGGAGGGCGCGGGCCTTGGCGTCGTCGTAACCGCGGACCTTGCCGCCGAGCTGCGGCGGGCGGGCGAGGACCACCGCGGCGGCGCCTTCCGGGGGCGGGCGGTCGAGGACGTAGGCCGCCTTGCCGGTGACGATCGCGCGGGCGTCGATGCGGGTGTGCGGGTGGCCGGCGAGGCGGTAGTCGGCCGGGTCCTTGGGGGTGGGGACCAGGTTGTCCGGCAGGACCAGCGCCGCGGCCTCCTCGGCCAGCTCGCCGTAGCCGAGGCGGCGGCCGTCGGGGGCGATCACCTCGCCGTTCTCGGTGCGCAGTTGGCCGTACGGGACGTCCAGGCGGTGGGCCGCGGCGGAGACCAGGCGGGCGCGGGCCTCGGCGCCCGCACCACGCAGCAGCGGGGCGAGCAGGCGCAGGCTGAGGGAGTACCCGACGATCTGGACGTCGATGGTCTCCAGCGCCCCGGGGGTGAGCACGTCCACCGCGTCGAGGCGGACGTCCAGCTCCTCGGCCACCAGGACGGCGCCGCCCGTGGTGACGCCCTGGCCGATCTCCGTGCGGGGGAGGGTGAGTTCGACGCGGCCGTCCTCGGCCACGGCCAGGTAGAGGTTGAAGCGGTGCTCGGGGGCTTCGGTCCGCGCCGCGAACAGATCCGAGGCGAGGCCGGAGCGGGCGCCGAGCGCGACCACCGGGGCCGCGAGCACCCAGGACAGCACCCGGCGGCGGGTGACGGACGGCTTCGCGTGGCGGGCGGGCATGCGCACAGCGTGGTGTGCCGGGGCGGCCGCCGTGGGCGATGACCGCTATCGGCGTGAGCTGCCCGTACGGCGGGGTGATTCCGACCGCCGGTGACCGCTCGGGTAACCGGAGTTGGCCCCGCGGACCGTGCGCACCGGGCATGCGTATACGCATACCTACGGCTACCTAAACCCGCCGATCACCGATGACCCACGGACCCCACCGCGGCCAGGCTGCGGGCTGTGGGAAGGAAGTGGCGACAGATGGTGGTCGGCAGAAGTACGGAGTACGGACAGCTTGAGCTGCTGCTGCGGTCGGCGCCGCGGGTCACGGTCGTCGGCCCCGGCGGCTTCGGGAAGAGCGC
>NZ_JAAKZV010000532.1 GCF_011044975.1 Streptomyces coryli
TACAAGAACCCTAAAAATATTGGAAGAAGGAAATATTATTAAAAGAAGAACTGGTGCTATAATGCTTAATCCCGAATTACTCATGAGAGGCGATGACCAAAAACAAAAATACCTCTTACTCGAATTTGGGAACTTTGAGCAAGAGGACGACCAAAAGCAAGAAAATGCTTTATCAGAATATTATTCTTTCAAGGAGTAGTATAGCATAAATTCGTCTATGTTGTAGACGAAAGGACTAGCTAACACTAGTCCTTTTTTATATTTGTAGCTTTGATCTACTCGTTACACTCGCAGAAAAAGCTACAAATAAAAGCAATAACAACCCACCTTAATCTCGCTTTATTCCAATTTCCATTTTGAGCAGAAACTTTACTCATATGATTTGGATTGGTTGTTAAGTTGGAATTAATCCAACTTAAAACCGGCACCAATCGCCACTGAAGTGGCTATCATATTCGCCTTTCTTTCTCAAAATGTTTTCTCGGCATAAATGCTTAATTAAGGTTTGGCAAGCATTGGCTTTGCTAGCCACTCAATCGCTATCGCTCATTCGTGACTGCTCGCCTGCTTGTTGGGGGCAAGCCCCCAAAGCCCCCTACAAAATGCTAGCCATATATCAAAAAATAAACGTAAGCATAAACGCATTCGCTTCTTTTCTATATAAATATGAGCGAAGCGAATAAGCGTCGGAAAAGCAGCAAAAAGTTTCCTTTTTGCTGTTGGAGCATGGGGGTTCAGGGGGTGCAGTATCTGACGTCAATGCCGAGCGATAGCGAGCCGAAGGGTAGCATTTACGTTAGATAACCCCCTGATATGCTCCGACGCTTTATATAGAAAAGAAGATTCAACTAGGTAAAATCTTAATATAGGTTGAGATGATAAGGTTTATAAGGAATTTGTTTGTAGTGATTTTTGACATGTTTTGTAGTGAATTCTGTCGACAAATGTTGTGATTAATTCACTACAATGATAAAATATGAACTAAGAAAGGAGGATATAAAATGAAGGAAAGATATGGAACGGTGTATAAGGGGTCTCAGAGGCTCATAGACGAACAAACTGGAGAAGTAATAGAGGTAGATAAGTTATACCGAAAACAAAGCTCTGGGAACTTTGTAAAGGCTTATATCGTACAGTTAGTTTCAATGTTGGATATGATTGGAGGAAAAAAACTAAAAATCGTCAATTATATTCTAGATAATGTCCATTTAAGCAATAATTTAATCGTAGCAACTACAAGAGAGATAGCAAAAGCTACAAACACAAGCACACAGACAGTTACAAGAACCCTAAAAATATTGGAAGAAGGAAATATTATTAAAAGAAGAACTGGTGCTATAATGCTTAATCCCGAATTACTCATGAGAGGCGATGACCAAAAACAAAAATACCTCTTACTCGAATTT
>NZ_JAAKZV010000533.1 GCF_011044975.1 Streptomyces coryli
CATGTCTAGTGGGCTCGGAGCTGTGTATAAGAGACAGCCCCGCCCCCGCCCCACGTAGCAACGGGCGCGCGCGAAGCCGCTAGTAGACCGACTCCGCCTCAGCCATTCGATTCACCGGCACCGTCTTCAGCTCCGTCACCGCATCCGCCAGCGGGGCCATCACGATGTCCGTCCCCCGCAGCGCCGTCATCTGTCCGAAGTCGCCCCGGTGCACCGCCTCCACCGCGTGCCACCCGAAGCGCGTCGCCAGCACCCGGTCGTACGCCGTCGGGACGCCGCCCCGCTGCACATGGCCCAGGATCACCGGCTTCGCTTCCTTGCCAAGCCGCCGCTCCAGTTCGCCCGCGAGCTGGTTGCCGATGCCGGCGAAGCGTTCGTGGCCGTATTGGTCGATCTCGCCCTTGGCGTAGTCCATCTGGCCTTCGGCGGGGTGCGCGCCCTCGGCGACGCAGACGACCGCGAACTTCTTGCCGCGGGCGAAGCGTTCCTCGACCATCTCGCACAGGCGGTCCACGGAGAAGGGGCGTTCCGGGAGGCAGATGCCGTGGGCGCCGCCGGCCATGCCGGACTCGAGGGCGATCCAGCCCGCGTGCCGGCCCATGACCTCGACGACCATCACGCGCTGGTGCGACTCCGCGGTCGTCTTCAGGCGGTCGATCGCCTCCGTCGCGACGCCCACCGCGGTGTCGAAGCCGAAGGTGCGGTCGGTCGCGGAGATGTCGTTGTCGATGGTCTTCGGGACGCCGACCACCGGGAGGCCCGCGGCGGCGAGCATGCTGGACGCCGTCAGCGTGCCTTCGCCGCCGATCGGGATCAGCGCGTCGAGGCCCAGCTCGCGGCTCAGGTCCTCGGTCTCCTCGCACGCCTGGCGCAGCCGGGCGCGCTCCAGGCGGGAGGAGCCCAGGATCGTGCCGCCGCGGGCGAGGATGCCGGATACGGCGTTCAGGTCGAGCTTGCGGTAGCGGCCCTCGAGCAGGCCCTTGAAGCCGTCCTCGAAGCCGATGACCTCGTCGTTGTGGCCCGCGAGGGCCCGGTGCACGACCGACCTGATCACGGCGTTCAGCCCGGGACAGTCACCGCCGGCCGTGAGTACTCCGATGCGCATGTGTCTCCTGTCGTATTTTGCCCGGAACCGATTGTTCCATGGCGCAACCCGACGCGCGCTTGCGGCTCCGCCGCTGCCCTCCGACGAAAAGCTCCTGGGGGCTCCGCCCCCAGACCCCCCGCACGCGCGCTGGCGGCTCCGCCGCCGTCCTCCGGTGGAAGGCCTCTGGGAACTTCGCCCCCAGACCCCCTGCACGCGCGCTTATGGCTCCGCGCCGCTGTCTCCCGGTGGAAAGCCCTCCGCGGGCTTCGCCCCAGACCCCCTGCACCCGCGCTTGCGGC
>NZ_JAAKZV010000534.1 GCF_011044975.1 Streptomyces coryli
CCACCCCCCACCTCACCACCGCCGAAGCCTCCACCACCGCCACCCGCATCCTCGCCCAACGCGAAACCACCACCACCCTCACCGAACTCCACCGCCTGGGCGCCCAAGCCCGCTACCACACCTGCGACCTCCGCGACCCCGACGCCACCCGCCGCACCCTCAAGGAAATCGCCGCCGAACACGGCCGCCTCGACGCCGTAGTCGGCGCCGCCGGCCTCATCGAGGACCGCCTCCTCGCGGACAAGACCCCCGACTCCTTCCACCGCGTCTACGCCACCAAGACCGACGCCGCCCGCAACCTCCTCGACGCCGCCGCCGAACTCGCCGAAGGCGAAAGCCCCCTCCTCGCCGTCCTCTTCGGCTCCATCGCCGCCGTCTACGGCAACGCCGGCCAGTCCGACTACGCCGCCGCCAACGACACCCTCGAACACCTCGGCGCCGCCTGGGCGCACCGCACCGGCCACCGCGCCCTGACCGTCCACTGGGGCCCCTGGGCCCCCGTCGGCGCCCACACCGGCATGGTCACCCCGGAACTCGGCCGCGACTACGCCCGCCGCGGCGTCGAGCTCATCGACCCCGAGGAAGGCGTCCTCGCCCTCCTCCGCGAACTCGCCTGGGGCGACCCGTCCCTGACCTCCGTCGTCTATACGGCCTCGGGGTGGTGACGCCCATGGACAAGGGCACAGGCATGGACATCGCCATCACCGGCATGGCCGTCCTCCTCCCCGGCGCCGCCGACCTGGAGGCGTACTGGCACGGCCTGGTCACCGGCGCCGACGCCATCACCGAGGTCCCGGCGCACCGCTGGGACCCCGCCTACTTCCCCGATCGCGTCTACTGCCGCCGCGGCGGCTTCGTGGACGACCTCGCCTCCGTCGACGTCACCCGCTTCGGCGTGATGCCCGGCTCGGTCTCCGGAACGGACCCGGACCAGCTCATCGCCCTCTCCGTCGCCGCCCGCGCCCTCGCCGACGCCGGCGGCGAAGAGCGGCTACCCGCCCGCGACCGAATCGGCGTCGTACTCGGCCGCGGCGGCTACCTAACCCCCGCCCAGGCGCGCCACGACCAACGCATACGCACCGCCGAACAGCTGACCCGCACCCTCGGCGAGCTCCTGCCGGAACTGGGACAGGACCGGCTCACGCAAGTACGCGACGCCTTCGCCGACCAACTCGGCCCGGAGGTGCCGGAGGCAGCCATCGGCCTGGTCCCGAACCTCGTCGCCTCCCGTATCGCCAACCGCCTCGACCTCCGCGGCCCCGCCTACACGACCGACGCCGCCTGCGCGTCCTCCCTGATCGCCGTGGACCAGGCCGTCGCCGAACTGACCACGGGCCGCTGCGACCTGATGCTCGCCGGCGGC
>NZ_JAAKZV010000535.1 GCF_011044975.1 Streptomyces coryli
TGCGTAACGTCCGGGGCCTGCCCGTCCCGCCTTGCGGGACGCCCTCCCCCGGAGCGGCCGGCTCGCGGGAGGAATGGGGTTTCCGGGAGCAGTTCCAGGACGTGGGCGCGGAGGGACGCGTCCAGTTCGCTCTGGCCCAGCGGGCCCGGGACCAGGTCCAGCGTTGCCGGGGTGACCGGCTCCCAGGAGCGGAGGAGTTGGGCGTAGGTCTCGGCGGCGCGGTCGATGAGGAAGTCGGTCAGCGGGCCCGGGGCCGCGTGGCGGCGGGTCGGCTCCAGCGGGAAGGAGGCGATCAGCAGGGCGGGGAGGCCCAGGGGCTCGTCCGTCGGTGTGGGGGCGTGCAGCACCGGCGCGGTGCGCGGCGCCGCCGGGGTGCCCTCGCCGTCGACCGGGACGGCCCAGGTGACGGTCCAGTGCGGGCGCAGGCGTTCCTCTATCGGGCGGTCGGCGAGCAGCGTGCCGTCGAGACGACCGTCCGCCTCGGCCAGCCGCCAGCGGCTCGGCCTCGAACCGTTGGCGCTGTCCTCGATCACGACATGGCCCGGCTCCGTACGGCGGGTGAGGGTGCGGATGCCCGCGTCCGTCTCGACGACCACCTCGGCGAGGCCCGGCAGTGCCAGCATCAGCGCGTCGTCGATCTCGCCGAGGAGCCGGACGGCCAGGTCGCGGGCGGCGTCGTCGCGGAGCGGGAGCACGACGGCGGTGTCGTAACCGTGCGGGACGGTGCCCTGCGCGGGGAGCGGCAGGCGGAGTACGGGGAGGTGGCCGTCGCGGCGCTGCAGCTCGTCGGCGAGGCCGGGGCTGCCGGCGGCGGCCTCCGCGGCCATCCGCCGGGTCTCGGCGAGCGACCAGCGCACGCCGGCGCCGTCGGCGCGGATGACGGCGGGGTCGTCGCTGACGGCCCGTACCGCCGAGAAGCCGACGCCGAAGCGGCCGACGGCGGTGGCGTCGTCCTCGTCGCGCTTGGCGGAGGCGCGGAGGGTGGAGAGGGACTCGACGCCGGGGTTGTCGAGGGGGGCGCCGGTGTTGGCGGCGGTGAGGGTGCCGCCGTCGGCGGAGAGGGTGAGGCGGAGGCGACCGGGGGCGCCACCGCGGGCCGCGGCGTCGGCGGCGTTCTGGGCGAGCTCGACGACGAGGCGATCGCGATAGCCGCCGAGGGCCAGGTCTTCCTCCGCGTTGGCGTCCTCCCGAAAGCGAGCGGGCGCGGCCGCCCAGGCGTCGAGGGTGGTGCGACGCAACGATTCGGTGCGGAGGTCTTCCACCGGTGCTCCTTCGGGGTTACGGGCGACCCGTCACGGTACCCGCTGTGGCGGGGGTGACACGGGGCGGCTTGGGTTGGGTTGGGTTGGC
>NZ_JAAKZV010000536.1 GCF_011044975.1 Streptomyces coryli
GTCTACGAGACAGGACCCCGAGCACCCGCGCCGCCTCCCGCGCGTCGCCCCGCGCGACCGCGCCCAGACACACCGCCTCCAGACACCCGCGCCGCCCGCACTCGCACCGCGGTCCGTCGAGCTGCACCACCTGATGGCCGAACTCCCCGGCCCCGGTACGCGGCCCGCGATAGACGGCACCGTCGAGCACGAGCCCGGCGCCCAGGCCGGTGGCGAGGTGGAGATACGCGAAGGAGCCGGCGGTGGTGCGGGTGAGGGCGAGGGCGGCGGCGTTGGTGTCCTTGTCGAGGACGACCGGCGGCCCGGCGAGGCGGTCGGCAAGCACGTCACGCAGCGGGAAGCCGTCCCAGACCGGCAGCCCCGTTACCCGGCCCAATACGCCGGAGGCGTGGTCGAGGGGGCCGGGAAGCGCGACGCCGACGCCTGCGAGGGAGTGGGGCCAGGGGAGGCCGGGGGCGGCGGAGGCCCCGACCGCGGTGCCAGGCCCCGTGACCGGGGCACCGGCCGGCATGCCCGCATGGCTGGTCGGCATGCCCGCATTGCCGGCCGGCGCGCCCGCGCCGCCGGGCTGTGCTTCCGCGCTGCCGGGCTGTGCTTCCGCGCTGCCGGGCCGTGCTTCCGCGTCGTCGGGCCGTGCTTCCGCGCTGCCGGGCCGTGCTCCCTCGCCGTCGGGCCGAGCTCCCTCGCCGCTGGCCCGTGCTCCCTCGCCGCTGGTCCGTGCTCGCGCATCGCCGGTCTGTGTGTGCGGGCACCCGGCCCGCGATCCCGCGCCGCCGGAGCGCCCCGCCCCGGACCCCGAGGTGCCACCCGCCAGGGTGTCCCGCACCAGCGCCCGTACGACCCCCGCCGCCTGCTCCACCACCGCCTCCGCGCCCGCGCCCAGGTCCAGCGGCGCGGCCCGCTCGGTCACCACCGCGCCGGTGAGGTCCACCAGCACCGCCGTCAGCTCGTCGCGGTCCAGGTGCAGGCCCACCGCGTGCCGGGCGCCGGGCTCCAGGCGCAGGGCCGTCCGGGGCTTGCCGCCGGTGGAGGTGCGGCCCGCCTCCGCGAGCAGGCCCGCCGCCGCCAGCCGACCCGTGATCTTGCTGACCGCCTGCGGGGTGAGGCCTGCCGCCTCCGCCAGCTCGCCCCGACTGACGCCCGCCGGCCCCGCGGCCCGAACCAGCTCCAGCACCAGTGCGTCGTTGTGGCGCCGCAGCGCGGGGAGATTGCCCGCGGCGGAGCCGGCCGCGCGCACGGCGCCGCCCGAAGGGCGGAAGGTACGTGACACACCCCCACCTTCCATCGCCGCTTGCGCTTTCGCAACAGCGTTGCTTAAGTGGCAGGCATGGAGAGCAC
>NZ_JAAKZV010000537.1 GCF_011044975.1 Streptomyces coryli
AACCTGATGTCGTTTTTCTGCCAGCTTTGGGGGCGCTGATGGCGGACCGTTGAAGACATGAATCTCTTCACGATGACTGACAGCCCGCTGGGTGAGCTGCTCCTGGTGGGGACCTCGGACGGGTCGGGTGGCGTCGCGCTCACGGCGCTGTCGATGCCCGGGGAGCGGATGGCCGTATCGGGCGAGTGGCGCCGCGACGATGCCGCGTTCGCGGAGGTGGTGGCACAGCTGCGGGCGTACTTCGCCGGGGAGCGGCGGGACTTCGATCTGGAACTGGCGCCGGAAGGCACGGACTTCCAGCAGCGGGTGTGGCGCGCGCTGGAGGACATCCCGTACGGCACGACCACCACGTATGGCGAACTGGCCGCCCGGCTGGAGGTGCCGCGCGAAGGGCTGCGCGGGCTGGGCGCGGCGATCGGGGCGAACCCGCTCCTGCTGATCCGCCCGTGCCACCGCGTCATCGGCGCGGACGGCGGGATGCGGGGCTACGCGGCGGGCGTCGAGCAGAAGCAGGCGCTGCTGACGCACGAGGGTGCGCTGCAGCCGATGCTCGGTTGAGGGGAGGGGCAGGCCGATGAGCTGGCAGGACGCCTTGGATACGGATGGCTGCGGCATGCTGCCCGAGCAGCTGCTGTCGGCCGACGAGTGCCGGGAGATCGCGAAGCTCTACGACGAGCCGGACCTGTTCCGCTCGACGGTGGACATGGCCAGGCATCGCTTCGGGTCCGGGCAGTACCGGTACTTCGACTACCCACTGCCCGACCGGCTGCAGCAGCTGCGGGAGGACCTCTACCCGCGGCTGCTGCCGGTCGCCCGCGACTGGGCCGCCCGGCTGGGCCGCGAGGCGCCTTGGCCGGACACGCTGGGCGAGTGGCTCGAGATGTGCCATGCGGCGGGGCAGAGCCGGGCGACGGCCATTCTGCTGCGGTATGGGGAGGGGGACTGGAATGCCCTGCATCGGGATTTGTACGGGGACTTGGTCTTTCCGCTTCAGGTGGTGATCGGCCTGGATGCGTATGGGGAGGACTACACGGGCGGTGAATTCCTGCTGGTGGAGCAACGGCCGCGGGCGCAATCTCGGGGGACGGCCAATGTGCTTGAGCAGGGGCGGGGGCTGGTCTTCACGACGCGGGATCGCCCCGTGCGATCGGCCCGGGGGTGGTCCGCCGGGCCGGTGCGGCATGGGGTGAGCGTGGTGCGGTCGGGGGAGCGGCGGGCGTTGGGTCTTGTGTTTCATGATGCGGCTTGAGGGTGCTGCGGAGGGGGTGGTGGGGCTGTCGTGGTGAGGGCAGGTGGGTTGGCATCGGATGGTGACGGCCGCGCTGCCGG
>NZ_JAAKZV010000538.1 GCF_011044975.1 Streptomyces coryli
GTGGGGGTGTGGGTGCGGCGGGCTCGAGTGGGTCTTCGGGCGGGTCGGCTTCGAGCGGGTCCGGCGGGCCGGCGCGTTCGTTGCTTCGGTCCGCGGTACGGGCGCGGCGGTACGGTGCCGCGGGGATCGCGCTGTGCACGGTGCTGAGTGCCGGGGCCGCGATCGCCCTGCCCGCGGCGCTCGGCGGGGCCCTCGACCGGGTGCTCGCCGGCCGGCCGGCCGGCGGGCCGCTGCTGCTGTGCGCCGGGCTGATCGTGCTGGCGGCCGCGGCGGATGCGGCCGACGGTCTGCTCACCGGCACCGCGAACGCCCGCACCACCGCCTGGCTGCGCACCGGCCTGCTGCGCCGGTTGCTGGGCGCGGGCCCTGCGGCGGGCCGTAGCTTCGCCTCCGGCGACCTGGTGGCGCGGCTGGTCGGCGGCGCCGCGCAGGCCGGCACCGCGCCGGCGGCGCTGGCGGCGACGGCGGCCGCGGCGCTCGCCCCGCTCGGCGGCCTGGTGGCGCTGGCCCTCATCGACTGGCGGACGGCCCTGGTCTTCGCGGCCGGACTGCCCGTACTGGCCCTTCTGCTAAGGGTTTTCGTAAGGGAGACGGGAAACAGCGCCGCCCACTACCAGCAACTCCAGGGCGAGCTGGCAGCCCGCCTCGCCGAGGCCGTGACCGGCGCCCGCACCATCGCCGCGGCCGGCACCCGCGACCGCGAGGCCACCCGCGTCCTCGCCCCACTCCCCGCACTGTCCCGCGCGGGCCTGCGCATGTGGCAGATCAGAGCCCGCTCGACCGCCCAGGCGACGGCGCTGCTGCCGCTGCTGGAGCTGGCGGTGCTGGCGGTGGCCGGACTGCGGGTGGCGGCAGGGGAGCTGAGCGTCGGCGGCCTGCTGGCCTGCTGGCGCTACGCGGTGCTGGCCGCCGGGATCGGCGCACTGACAGGCCAACTGAGCGCCCTGGCACGGGCGCGGGCGGCTGCGGGCCGGCTGGCGGAGCCGTGGCGCCTGCCGGTGCCTTCGTACGGGAAGCGGGTGCTGCGGGACGGCCCGGGGACGCTGGACTTCCGCGGGGTGACGGTGCGGCTCGACGGTCGAGAGGTCCTGCGGGACGTGGACCTGACGGTGCCGGGCGGGGCGGTGGTCGCGATCGTCGGCCGCTCGGGCAGCGGAAAGTCGGCGCTGGCGGCGGCTGCGGGAAGGCTGCTGGAGCCGGACGAGGGCAGGGTGTTGCTGGACGGCGTGCCGGTGGGGGAACTGAGACATGAGGAGCTGCGGGAGGCGGTGGCGTATGCCTTTGAGCGGCCGGCGCTGTTGGGGGGGACGGTGGCGGGG
>NZ_JAAKZV010000539.1 GCF_011044975.1 Streptomyces coryli
GGTGGGGCGGCTGCCGGGTACTCCGGGGCCGGCTCGTCCGGGGCCGCTGGCTCCTCCGGCGCTGGACGGGCCGGTGTTCCGACGGGTGGCGCATCGCCCGGCATCGTTGCTGAGACCGCCACCACCGGCACCGTGAGCCCGGTCGGGGGCGTACCGGCTCCGCGGCCTGGCGCCACGCCCTCGCGGGGTACGCATCTCGCCGCGGAGGCCGGGGTGCCCTCGGCCCGTATGCCCGCGGATGCGGCGCAGGCGCCGTCCGCGCCCCTGCCGCCGGCGCGCGGCAGCGGCATCAGATCCTGGGCCCGGAGGCTTGCGGGGGGCCGAGGTGAGGCCGGCGACGGTCGTGGCGTGCAGGAGCCGAGCGTTGCGGTGACCTCCGCTGTGGTCCCGCGGCCCGCGGCCGCGGCAGCGCCGGCCGCCGCTCGCTGGCCCGACGCGGCGGCGCTGCTGCTCACCGCGCTCGAACCCGGCCCCCGGCTGTGGGAGCGGGCTGCGGACCACCCCGACGTCCTGCACGTACGTCTGGGCACGGCGGAGGCGGCGGGCCTGCCTCCCGGAGGCACGCCGGCGGGCGCCCCGGCCCACGACCACGCGATCGGGGCCGGTCCCGGCGGCGGAGCCGCGTCCGTAGCCGCCCCCGGCGGCGCACTCGCCGTGAGCCTGCCCGAGGCCGGGGCGCTCGGCCTCGCCGGGCCGCGGCCGCGGCTGACCGGGCTTGCCAGGTCCGTGCTGGCGCAGCTCGCCGCGTTGCACTCGCCGGACGTGCTGGAGCTCGTTCTCATCAGCACTGACCGCTATCGCCCGCTTCGCGACCGGCTCGCCGACTGGTCCTGGCTCGGCTGGCTCCCGCACCTGCGCCCGGCCCGCGGCCAGGACTGCCGCCTGCTCACCGCGTACGACCGCGACCAGGCCACCGCCCGCCTCGCCGAACTCACCCGCCGCCTGGACGGCGCGGGTCCGGCCGGGCCCGCGTACACGGTGCTCATCGTGGACGGCGATCCCGCGGGTGCCGACCTGCGCGCTGCCACGGCCCGGCTGGCCGCCAGGGGCGCTGCGGCCGGGATTCATGTGATCAGCCTCGCCGAGACGCCGGCGGCGACGGCGGCGACGCCGCTGACGGCTGTGTACGAGGCGGCGTGTGCGGCGTCGGCGCCGTTCGCGGAGTGCGGGGCGGTGGCGATGCTGAGTGGCGATGTCGCCACTGGGCTGCGGGTGCTGCGGCGGCCGGGCTCCGGGGCGCGGCCGATTGCTCCCGGCGATACGGCGCTGGGGACGGGGCAGGCGTGGCTGTTCGGGCCCGGGGCGGAGCGGGGG
>NZ_JAAKZV010000053.1 GCF_011044975.1 Streptomyces coryli
GTACCGGGCTTCCGGGGGGAGGAGGACGCCTGCGCCTGCGGCGCTCGGCTCTTGCCCACCCACAGACCGCCCGCTGAACTCTCGGGGGAGAGGTGTGGTCGGGTCAGGCGCGGCGGAGGAGGAGGCGGCGGCCGGTGACGACTGCGGCTGCTGGGCGCCGGTCGCCACGTCCTCGTCGGCCTGCGGCGGCTGAGCGCCCGTCGCCACGTCCTCGTCGGCCTGCGGCGGCTGAGCGCCCGTCGCCACGTCCTCGTCGGCCTGCGCCCGCTGAGCGCCCGTCGCCACGTCCTCGTCGGCCTGCGCCCGCTGAACGCCCGTCGGCACATCCTCATCGGCCTGCGCCCGCTGAACGCCCGTCGCCACATCCTCGTGCGAGTTCAGCGGGCGGGTCGGGTTGGAAGCATCCTGCGCCGCAGGCGCGGAGGCGGTGATCGAGTCGGCAATCCGCTCCGCGAAGACCAGGCCCTCCAGGAGCGAGTTCGACGCCAGGCGGTTCGCGCCGTGGACGCCCGTGCATGCCACCTCGCCACACGCGTACAGCCCGGGCACCGTCGTGCGGCCCCGCCGATCCGTTCGCACCCCGCCGGAGGCGTAGTGCGCGGCCGGGGCCACCGGGATCGGGTCCGTCACCGGGTCGATGCCGTGCGCCTTGCACGCCGCCAGGATCGTCGGGAAGCGGGTCTCCCACATCTCCCGGCCGAAGTGCCGGCCGTCCAGGTACATGTGGTCCGCGTCCAGCTCCACCATGCGCCGCAGGATGCCCTTTGCCACCACATCGCGCGGCGCCAGCTCCGCGAGCTCGTGCTGGCCCAGCATGAAGCGGACGCCGTCCGCGTCCACCAGATGCGCGCCCTCGCCCCGCACCGCCTCCGACACCAGCGGCTGCTGGCCCTCCGCGTCCGGGCCCAGGTACATCACCGTCGGGTGGAACTGGACGAATTCGAGATCCGAGACCTCCGCCCCGGCCCGTAGCGCCAGCGCGACGCCGTCGCCCGTGGACACGGCCGGGTTCGTGGTCGCCGAGAAGACCTGGCCCATGCCGCCCGTCGCCAGGACCACGTACGGCGCGCGGACCGCGCCCACGCCGTCGCGCGCGCCCTCGCCCATGACGTGCAGCGTGAGGCCGGCCGTGCGGCCGTCCGCGTCCTTCAACAGGTCCAGGACCAGGGCGTGTTCGATGGTCTCGATCCCGGCGCGGCGGACCGCGGCGACCAGCGCGCGCGAGACTTCCGCGCCCGTGGCGTCGCCGCCCGCGTGCGCGATGCGGCGCCGGTGGTGGCCGCCCTCACGGCCCAGCTGGAGGTCGCCCGTGGCGGTGTCCGCGTCGAACTCCGCGCCCGCGGCGATGAGTCGACGCACCGCGCCGGGGCCGTCGGTGACCAGCGCCCGTACCGCCTCCTCGTCGCACAGGCCCGCGCCCGCGACCAGGGTGTCCTCGAGGTGCTGCTCCGGGGTGTCGCCGTCCCCCAGCGCCGCGGCGATGCCGCCCTGCGCCCAGCGCGTGGAGCCGTCGTCGAGAAGTGCCTTCGTCACGACGACCGTACGGAGACCGGCCGCGGCGCAGCGCAGTGCGGCGGTCAGGCCGGCGACGCCGGAGCCGACGACGGCCACGTCGGCGTCGGTGAACCAGCCGGGGGCGGGGGCCGGGAGACGGTTCACCGGGGGCCTCCGAAGGTGAGGCGGACGTTGTCGATGAGGCGGGTGGTGCCCAACTTCGCGGCGACCGCGAGGACGGCCTCGCCGGCGTAGTCGTCAGCGATCTCCGTGAAGTCGGACGGGTCGACCAGGGCCAGGTAGTCGAGCGCGAGCGGCGGCGACGCCTTGGCGGCTTCGTCCAGCACCGCCTGCGCGGCCGCCCGTACCGCCGCCGGAGTCTCCTGGTCCCGGCCCGCGAACAGGGCCCGGGAGAGGGCGAGTCCGGTCATGCGCTCCTCCGCCGAGAGGTAGCAGTTACGGGACGACAGCGCGAAGCCGTCGTCCTCGCGGACGGTGGGGACGCCGGCGATCTCGACCGGGAAGTTCAGGTCCCGCGCCATGCGGGTGATCAGCGCCAGCTGCTGGGCGTCCTTGTTGCCGTAGAAGGCGATGTCGGGGGCCGTGAGGTGGAGCAGCTTCGCGACGACCGTGAGGACGCCGTCGAAGTGGCCCGGGCGGTACGCGCCTTCGAGGCGCTCCCCCATCGGGCCCGCGCTGATCCGCACCTCGGGCTCGCCGCCCGGATACACCTCGTCGGCGTCCGGGGCGAAGACGACATCCGCGCCCTCCTTGCCGGCGACGGCGATGTCGGTGTCGAGGGTGCGGGGGTAGCGGTCGAGGTCCTCGTTCGGGCCGAACTGCAGCGGGTTGACGAAGACCGTGACGACCACCTGGCCGTCCGGGCCGACGCGGTCGCGGGCGGCGCGGACGAGGGTGGCGTGGCCTTCGTGCAGGGCGCCCATCGTCATGACGACGGCGCGCGCGCCGGCGCGCGGCAACGCGGCCAGGTCGGCGGCGGTGTGTACGACGGTCGGAGTCATTGCGGTCCCTGCCTCTCCGCCAGGACCCCGAGCAGGTCCTCGGCCAGCTCCGGCTTCAGCAGCCCGTGCGCGAGTGCGCGGTCCGCGGTGGCGCGGGCCATCGCGACGTACGACGCCACCGCCTGCGGGGCGTGTGCGCGCAGCTGCTCGATGTGGGCGGCGACGGTGCCCGCGTCGCCGCGGGCGACCGGGCCGGTGAGCGCGGCGTCGCCGCTGCGCAGCGCGTTGTCGAGGGCGGCGCCGAGGAGGGGGCCGAGCATCCGCTCGGGGGCCTGGACGCCGGCGGTGCGCAGCAGCTCCATGGACTGCGAGACCAGCGTGACCAGGTGGTTCGCGCCGATCGCGAGGGCGGCGTGGTAGAGCGGGCGGGCCGCCTCGTCGACCCACTCGGGCTCGCCGCCCATCTCTACGACGAGGGCCTCCGCCGCGAGCCGCAGCTCCTCCGGGGCCGTAACGCCGAAGGAGCAGCCGGCCAGGCGCTGCACGTCGATCTGCGTGCCGGTGAAGGTCATCACGGGGTGCAGGGCGAGCGGGAGGGCGCCGGCTCGGGTGGCGGGCTCCAGGACGTCGGCGCCATAGCGGCCCGAGGTGTGGATGAGCAGCTGGCCGGGGCGTACGGCGCCGGTGTCGGCGAGGCCCTCGACCAGGCCGGGGAGGACGTCGTCCGGGACCGTGAGCAGGACCAGGTCGGCGCGGGCGAGCACCTCGGCCGGGTCGCTGACCACCGGGACGCCGGGGAGCAGGTCCTCGGCGCGGCGGCGGGCGGTCTCGGAGACGGCGTTCACGGCGACCGGATGGTGGCCGGAGAGGCCGAGGGCCGCGGCGAGGGCCGGGCCCACGCGGCCGGCGCCCACGACGCCGATGGCCAGGCGCGCAGGCTTCTCCTGCGGGTCGGGTGCGCTTGAGCTCACTGGTGCCCCTTCGCGGCGCTGCGGCAGTTCCGGTCCTCTCGGGTACCGGACTTGTCGTCAATCTTACGCGATCCCCTGCGGGCGGCTATGGCGGCGGCGGTGGGGTTGGTCACGGCACGGGCCCGGGGCCTGGCAGGCTGCTGACCCATGAGCGACGACGAAGAGCGGGCCAGGGCGCGGCAGCGGGCGGAGTGCGGAGCGGGCGCTGGCGGACGACTGGGTCGAGAGCGTCGGGGAGCGGATGCGGCGGCTGGTGGCCGCCGCCCCGGATGCGTACGACCTGGAGCAGCCGGTCGACATGTACGGCAACGGCATCGTCGCCGAGCTGGAGCGGCGCACCGCGGAGCTGCTGGGCATGGAGGCCGCCGCCTTCTTTCCCACCGGGACGATGGCGCAGCAGGTCGCGCTGCGGTGCTGGGCCGCCCGTACCGGCAACGCCACCGTGGCCACCCACCCGCTCGGCCACCTGGAGGTCCACGAGCGGGACGCCTACGCCGTGGTGAGCGGGCTGCGGACCGTACATCCGACCGCCGAACCGCGGCTGCCTTCCGCCGAGGAGGTGGCGGACCTCGGCGAGCCCTTCGGGACGCTGATGCTGGAACTGCCGCTGCGGGACGCCGGTTTCGTACTCCCGGACTTCGACGAGCTCACCGCCACCGTCGCCGCGGCCCGCGAGCGCGACGCCGTCGTGCACCTCGACGGCGCCCGGCTCTGGGAGACCACCACCCACTTCGGCCGCGGGCTGCCGGAGATCGCGGGCCTGGCCGACAGCGTGTACGTGTCGTACTACAAGTCCCTCGGCGGGCTGGGCGGCGCCGCGCTCGCCGGGCCCGCGTCGCTCGTCGACGAGGCGCGGGCGTGGCGGCACCGGTACGGCGGGCAGGTCATCCAGCAGTGGCCGGTCGCGCTGGCGGCGCTGGTGGGGCTGGATCAGGAGCTGCCGCGGCTGCCGGAGTACGTGGCGCAGGCGCGGGTCGTCGCCGGGGCGCTGCGGGAGGCGTTTGCGGGCGTGGGCTGGTTCCGGGTGCACCCCGGGGAGCCGCACACGCATCAGTTCCAGGTCTGGCTGCCGTACGCGGCCCAGGAGCTCACCGAGGCGTCGGTGCGGCTCGCCGAGGAGGAGCGGACCATGCTGTTCCGGCGCTGGCGGGAGCCGGCGGGCGGGCCGCCGGGCGTCGCGATGACCGAGGTGACGGTGGCAGCGCCCGGGCTTCAGTGGTCGGCGCAGGACGTACGAGAGGCCGCCGCCGCGTTTCTGCGGCTGCTCACGCCGCCCGGGTGAAGCGGGCGCGGCGGCGGTCGGCGAGGGCCTGGCGGATGACCCGCCAGACGTTGAGTTCGGGGGCGGGCGGGGCCGGTACGCCGTGCTGGGCGGCGCGGGCGGCGTCGAGGGCGTACTGCTGGTGGAGAGTCATGCCATCGACCGTGCGCCCGGCTCCGGGCGGCGGTCACGTCACTTGACCGAGGCCGTCAAACGGCTCGGGCGGTGTCGGTGGGCGGAGGCACTATGGATCGCGTGAGCATCACCATCGACGTCACCGGGCTGCCGCCCGAGCGCATCACCTTCGCGCCCTCGCCGCTCGCCGAGCTGGGGGCGATGCTGCATGCGCTGTCCGAGCCGGCGCACCATCCGGGGCTGCACAGCTGGGCGACGGCGACGACCGCCGCGCTGAAGCCGGTGCTTGCCGACCGCCTCACCGAGGCGGACTTCATGTGGCGGTCGGCCCGCTCCGACCTCCTGGCTCCGCCGCGCCCCGGTGCCACCCTGGCCGAGGACCTGGACTGGATCGACAGCCTCGACAACCGCCGGTTCGTGAAGGCCGCCTTCGAGATCAGCTGCAATTCGTCGTACGAGTCGACCGTCTCCCCGCTCGACGACGCGGACGAGCGCGCCAAGGTGCTGGAGCTGGCGGCGGCGCGCGGCCCGCGGCAGGCGCAGTTCACCGAGCGGATGCTCGACGACCCGGACGGGCTGCGGATCTGGCTGCGGCGCCTCTTCGAGGACTGCGAGCAGGCGTTCTTCGGCGACACCTGGCAGCGGATACGGGTCCAGCTGGCCGCCGACGCCCGGCACAAGACGGAGCTGCTGCAGCGCAAGGGGCTCGCGGAGACGGTGTCCGCGGTCTCCGAGGCGATCCGGCTCGAGGAGTACGGCACCGGCGGGCAGCGCCTCGTCCTGGACAAGCTGTCCACCGGCACGACCAGTGCCACCGCCGAGGGCGGGCTCACCTTCCTGCCCAGCGCCTTCGGCTGGCCGCACCTGTTCGCGGGCCACGCCCCCGGCTGGCAGCCGGTGATCCTCTATCCCGTCGCCACCCCGGAACTGCCCCGCCCGGAGGCGCTCGAGCTGGTCCAGGCGCGCCTCGAAGCGCTTGCCCACCCGATGCGCATGCGCCTGACCCGCATGCTGGCCCGCAGCTCGCACAGCACCGGCGAGCTGGCGACGGCCTTCGGCATCACCGCCCCGGAGGTCTCCCGCCACCTCGCCGTACTCAAAAAGGCGGGCCTGATCACCACCCGCCGCCGCGGCCGCTACGTCCTCCACCAGCTGGACCTGCAGACCGTCGCCCGCCTCGGCTCCGACTTCCTGGAGACGGTGCTGCGCTAGCGGCTCAGGAGGTGCCCGCCCGCACCAGCCCCGTCTCGTAGGCGAGCACCACCGCCTGCACCCGGTCGCGCAGCTCCAGCTTGGTCAGGATGCGCCCGACGTGTGTCTTCACCGTCGCCTCCGACAGCACCAGCCGCGCCGCGATCTCGCCGTTCGACAGGCCCTGCGCGACCAGCAGCAGCACCTCCCGCTCGCGGTCGGTCAGGCGGTCCAGCTCGGGGTGGGCGCGGTCGCCGCCGGAGACCGGCATGACGTCCGCGAAGCGGTCGATGAGGCGGCGGGTGGTGGACGGGGCGACGACGGCGTCGCCGTTGTGGACGGCGCGGATCGCGGTGAGCAGCTCGCCCGGCGGTACGTCCTTGAGCATGAAGCCGCTGGCCCCGGCCTGCAGCGCGGAGAAGGCGTATTCGTCGAGGTCGAAGGTGGTGAGGATGAGGACCTTCGGGGCCTCGGACGGCTCGCCGGCGCAGATCTGCCGGGTGGCCTCCACCCCGTCCAGGCGCGGCATCCGCACGTCCATCAGGACCACGTCCACCGGCGTCGTCCGCAGCTGGTCCACCGCCTCCTGGCCGTCCCCGGCCTCGGCGACGACCTCCATGTCCTCCTGGGCGGCGAGCACCATGCGGAAGCCGGTGCGCAGCAGCACCTGGTCGTCGACGAGCATCACGCGGATCGGCATGGGATTCGGGCCTTCTCTCGTAGCGGTGAGATCAGTATCGATGGTGGCGTTACGTCGCCGGTTTGAGCGGCAGCAGGGCCGTGATGCGGAAGCCGCCGCCGGGCCGCGGGCCCGTCTCCAGCCGGCCGCCGACCATGCCGACGCGCTCGCGCATGCCGATCAGCCCGTGGCCCAGGCCGTCCGCGCCGCCCTCCTCGACCAGCTCGCGCTCGGCGCCGCGGCCGTCGTCCTCGACGAGCAGCTCGACGCCGCTGTCGCCGTAGGTGAGGCGGACGGTGGCGCCGGCGTTCGGGCCGCCGTGCTTGCGGGTGTTGGTGAGCGCTTCCTGGACGATGCGGTACGCCGTCAGCTCGATGCTGCTGGGCAGCTCGCGCGGGGTGCCGTCGACCTTGAAGTCGACGGTGATGCCGGTGCCGC
Organism: Streptomyces coryli; assembly: GCF_011044975.1. GTDB lineage: Bacteria > Actinomycetota > Actinomycetes > Streptomycetales > Streptomycetaceae > Streptomyces > Streptomyces coryli. The sequence continues at coordinate 7,132 of NZ_JAAKZV010000053.1, forward strand.
GGACCTGCTCGACGAGGTCGGTGAGCTGGTCGACGCCGGGCTGCGGGACGTATTCGCCGACCTGCTCGGTGCCGTCGGTGCGCAGCACGCCGAGCAGCCGGCGCATCTCGGTCAGCGCCTGGCGGCCGGTGGAGGAGATGGTGCCGAGCGCCTGTTTTGCCTGGTCGGGGGCCTGGTCGAGGACGTAGGCGGCGCCGTCGGCCTGGACCACCATGACGGAGACGTTGTGCGCCACGACGTCGTGCAGCTCGCGGGCGATACGGGCCCGCTCGGCGGCGACCGCGACCCGGGACTGCGCCTCGCGCTCCTTCTCCAGGCGGCGGGCGCGCTCCTCCAGCTCGGCGTAGTACGCCCGGCGGGTGCGGATGCTGTCGCCGAGCACCCAGGCCAGCACGAAGGTGATGGTCATGAAGATGGTGCCCGCGATGGCGCTCGAGATCGTCTGCTGCGAGTCCGGCCAGCGCAGCGAGGAGATCGTGGGAGCCACCGCGGAGGCGGCGAGCGCGAGCCGGGAGGCCCAGCGGGTGCCGCGGGAGGCGGCGGTGAAGACGATGACGACCAGGGCGAAGTGGGCGGGGCCGACGCCGACATCGGTGCCGAGCTGCAGCACGCCGATCGCGATGGTCGCCAGCAGCACCCGCTCCGGGCTGCGGCGGCGCAGCGCCACACAAATGGCGAAGGCGACGGAGAAGCCGAGGGCGAGGGTCTTCTCTATGTCGGTGTGCGGCTGGTGGTCGTTGTGCCGCTGCTGCGTCTCGTCGATCGTGACGACCCAGAGCAGGCTCATCATGACCAGGACAACAGCCCAGAAGCTGTCGACCAAGGTCGGATGCCTGCGGAGGAAGTCGTAGACGCGTTGCACGTTACCCAGCGTAGGCATCCCGCCAGGGCCTGGGAGTCAGCCCCGGGGGCGATCCGTAAACGGCGGGCTACTCCGCAAGTTGGAGTTGCGTAGCTTTGACCTGTGAATTCGGGTGAGCAGAGATGGGCCACGGCAATGCACGAGGCCCTGTACGGAGAGCGCGGCTTCTATGTGCGCCCCGGGAGCGGCGGACCCGCCGCCCACTTCCGTACCTCGGTGCACGCCTCGCCGCTCTTCGCCGGCGCCGTCGCCGGGCTGCTGCGCCAGGTCGCGGCGGCGCTCGGGCACCCGGCGGAGCTCGCCTTCGTGGATGTCGGCGCCGGGCGCGGGGAGCTCGCGAGCGGGGTGCTCGAGGCGTACGGGGACGACGGGCTCACCGTGTACGCCGTGGAGAAGGCGCCGCGGCCCGACGGGCTCGATGCCCGGGTGCGCTGGGTCGCCGAGCCGCCGGCGGGCGTCGAGGGGCTGCTCTTCGCGAACGAGTGGCTCGACAACGTCCCGCTTGACCTCGCCGAGGCCGACGACGCCGGGGTACCGCGGTACGTGCTCGTGTCCCCGGACGGCTCGGAGCGGCTCGGCGAGCCCGTAACCGAGGAGGACGCCGACTGGCTGCGGCGCTGGTGGCCGCTGTCCGCGCCCGGCGACCGGGCGGAGCTCGGGGCGGCGCGGGACGCGGCGTGGAGCGCGGCGGTGGGGAGCCTGGCGCGCGGGGCGGCGGTGGCGGTGGATTACGCGCATGCGGCCGGCTCGCGGCCACCTGCCGGGACGCTGACCGGCTTCCGGGACGGCCGGGAGGTGCGGCCCGTACCGGACGGGAGCTGTGATCTCACCGCGCACGTCGCGCTGGACGCGTGCGCGGCGGCGGGCGGCGAGCCGTACCGGCTGCTGACGCAGCGCGAGGCGCTGCACGAGCTCGGCGTGCGCGGCACCCGGCCGCCGCTGGCGCTCGCCTCGACCGACCCGGCGGCGTACGTGCGGCAGCTGGCGGGCGCCGGCGAGGCGGCGGAGCTGACGGCCGCGGGCGGGCTCGGGGACTTCGGGTGGCTGGTGCACTGGGCCGGTGTGAGACCGGACACGGTCAACCCGGGCCTGCTGCCGCACGTCCATTAGGGGCGGATCCGGAACGAAGCGGCGTGCATGCCTCTCCGAGGGGGTAAGCGCGGGCCGAACCTGGGGAGAAGCCTGTCGGTGCTCGCAGGTAGATTCGATGAGGGGCACAGCAGATCGAAGGGAGCCACGCGGTGGATCGTGTTGCGCTGCACGGCCTGAAGGTCCGTGGTCACCACGGGGTGTTCGACCATGAACGCGCCGACGGCCAGACCTTCGTCGTCGATCTCGTGCTCTCGCTGGACACGAGCGCCGCGGCGGCGGCCGACGACCTCACGAAGACGGTGCACTACGGCATCGTCGCCGAGGAGGTCGCCGCGATCATCGGTGGCGAGCCCGTCGACCTCATCGAGACCCTGGCGGAGCGGATCGCCGCCCAGTGCCTGAAGCACGACCCCGTGCAGCAGGTCGAGGTGACCGTGCACAAGCCGGACGCCCCGATCACCGTCCCGTTCGACGACGTGACCGTGACCATCACCCGAGGACGTGTATGAATCGCAGCGACCCCACCGTGCAGCCCGTGCCGGTCGACATCGTCCGCCAGGTCGACGCGGCCGACACCACCCTGCACAACCCGAAACGCGCCGTGCTCGCCCTCGGCTCCAACCTCGGCAACAGGCTGGAGACCCTCCAGGGCGCCGTCGACGCCCTCGAGGACACGCCTGGCCTGCGGGTCAAGGCGGTATCGCCGGTCTACGAGACGGAGCCCTGGGGCGTCGAACCGGGCGCCCAGCCCTCGTATTTCAACGCGGTCGTGGTCATCAAGACCACCCTGCCGCCGTCGTCCCTGCTGGAGCGCGGCCTCGCCATCGAGGAGGCCTTCGAGCGGGTCCGCGACGAGCGCTGGGGGCCGCGCACCCTCGACGTCGACATCGTGTCGTACAACGGCGTCGTCTCCGACGACCCGCAGCTGACACTCCCCCACCCGCGCGCGCATGAACGGGCCTTCGTGCTCGTACCGTGGTACGACGTGGACCCGGGCGCGGAGCTGCAGGGCCACGGCAGGGTCGTCGACCTGGTCTCCGCGGTGGGCCGCCAGGGCGTGGAGCAGCGCCAGGATCTGGAGCTGCGGCTGCCCGAGTAGGCGGGTGCGGGGACAGGGGCTTTACGGAGAGAGGGCGCTGAGTACCGTGATCAAGCAGCTGCGGATCGGAGTGCTGGCCGGCTCGTTCATCGTGGCCGGCGTGCTGGCCTGGGCCGGGGCCCGGCTGTGGGACTCCGTCGGTACGCTCCCCAGCGTCCCGGTCGCCGCCCCCATCGTGCTGGCCCTGATCGCCACAGTCCTGCTCGCCACGGCGCTGTCCATGCGCTCCCGGCTGCAGGCGCAGCGGGACCGGGAGCCAGGGGCCAAGGGCGTGGACCCGATGGTCGCGGCGCGGGCGGTGGTCCTCGGTCAGGCGAGCGCGTACGTGGCGGCGCTGGTCGGCGGCATGTACGGCGGCTTCGGTCTTTTCCTGGTGGTGGACGGCCTGGACTTCGGCGCCCGGCAGCGGCAGGGGGTCTACGCGCTGCTCGCGGTGCTGGCCGCGGGCCTGGTCATCGCGGCCGCGATCTTCCTGGAGCGGGTCCTGAAGCTCCCGGACGACGAGGAAGACCCGCACAGCCCGGCGCTGTAGTTCGGCCGGGTGGCACACTCTCCCCCATGACTACGGAGACGACGGTCGGCGTCGGCGGGGCCGGTGAGGCCACCGACATGGTCCTCAACATCGGCCCGCAGCACCCCTCCACCCACGGCGTGCTGCGCCTGAAGCTCGTCCTCGACGGCGAGCGCATCGTCTCCGCCGATCCCGTCATCGGCTATATGCACCGCGGCGCGGAGAAGCTCTTCGAGGCCCGCGACTACCGCCAGATCATCATGCTCGCCAACCGCCACGACTGGCTGAGCGCCTTCTCCAACGAGCTGGGCGTGGTGCTGGCCGTCGAGCGGATGCTCGGCATGGAGGTCCCCGAGCGCGCGGTCTGGCTGCGCACGCTGCTCGCCGAGCTGAACCGGGTCCTCAACCACCTGATGTTCCTCGGCTCGTACCCCCTCGAACTCGGCGGCATCACCCCGATCTTCCACGCCTTCCGCGAGCGCGAGGACCTGCAGGCGGTGCTGGAGGAGGTCTCCGGCGGCCGGATGCACTACATGTTCAACCGGGTCGGCGGGCTGAAGGAGGACCTCCCGTACGGCTGGACGGACCGGGCGCGGGCCGCGGTGAAGGCGGCCCGGGGGCGGATGGACGTCTTCGACAACCTGGTCCTCGGCAATGAGATCTTCCGCGGCCGCACCCGCGGCGTCGGTGTGCTGACGCCCGAGGTGGTGCACGCCTTCGGGGTGAGCGGGCCGATCGCGCGCGGTTCGGGCGTCGACTTCGACCTGCGGCGGGACGAGCCCTATCTCGCGTACGGGGAGCTGGGCGACGTCCTGAAGGTCTCCACCCGGAGCGAGGGCGACTGCCTGGCCCGCTTCGAGGTGCTGCTCGACCAGGCGCACAACTCGCTCGACCTCGCCGACGCCTGCCTGGACCGGCTGGCGCAGCTGCCGCAGGGCCCGGTGAACCAGCGGCTGCCGAAGGTGCTGAAGGCCCCCGAGGGCCACACATACGCCTGGACGGAGAACCCGCTCGGCCTCAACGGCTACTACCTGGTCTCGAAGGGCGAGAAGACTCCGTACCGGCTGAAGCTGCGGTCCGCCTCGTACAACAACATCCAGGCCCTGACGCAGATACTGCCGAATGCGCTGGTCGCGGACATGGTGGCGATTCTGGGGTCGATGTTCTTCGTGGTCGGCGACATCGACAAGTAGACACGGAAACGGGTCTACTACTTGGCCGCCTGCAGGTCGATGACTCTGCTGATCTTCGGGTTCACCGCGGGCCGCTCGGGCTCCTCGTCCGGCTCATCCGCCTCGTCCGCCGCCTCGGCCTCCTCCGCCTCGGCGCGCACCTCCGCGAGGATCTCGGGGCCGACGACATCCGCCAGGTCCGTCTCGGCGCCGACTCCGTCGTCCTCCTCGCGGTCGGCGTTCTCCTCCGGCTGCCGGGGCGCGGGCGGGCCGGCTTCCTTGCGGCCGAAGTAGTCGAAGTGGCTGCCGCCGCGGGCGTTGGTCTCCGCCGTCTCGTGGCCCTGGCCCTGGCCCCGGCCCTGCCGGGACGCGTTGTCGGCGAGGTGCCGCAGCGCGACCGAGGCGCGCAGATACGTGGCGGGGGTCGGGGCGCCGGTGGAGTTACGGTCGGCGCCGGCGGGCGGCAGCGCCCGGACCGGCTCGGCGGCCTCGATGGCGAGCCGGCGGCGGCCCTCCAGGGCATCGGCGCGGTCGGTCTCGGCGGTGGCGTAGCGGCGCAGCAGGGTGGCGTGCTCGCTGCGCAGGTGGCCCAGCTCGGCGAGGCGGGTGCGGAGCCGGCCCTCGAGCTCGGCGCGCACCTTGCGGGAGTCCTCGAGGTCGTCCTCGAGCTCGCCGACCTTCTCCTCGTGACGTATCTCGGCGCGGGCGCGGGAGCCGGCCGCCTCGGCGAGGCGCAGGCTCGCGGTGCGATCCCACTTGCGCAGCAGGACTGCACCGGCCGTCGCGGCGACCGCCGCTCCCACGACCAGCCACCTGAGCACCCGGGCGTCGCTGCCGGTCATGAGCCAGGCCGCGGCGGCACAGCCGAGAGCGGCAACTGCTACCGCCAGTGGGGGAAGCAGCCTGCGGACCGGCGACGAGAAACGGTGGCGTCCACGAGGTGGCATGGCTGGAAACTTACCGCTTGGGTGTGCTAACGGGGAATGGCGCCCAACGATCGTTTCCCGGTGGTTACTTAAATACCGGCGACACCATCCCCCGTGAGCGGCCTACTTCACCAGGCCCTTCTCCTTCAGGTAGTCCGCGGCGGCGTCCTCCGGCTTGGCCCGTTCCGCGTCCACCTTCTTCGACAGGTCGATCAGGTCCTGGGAGGTGAGGACCCGGTTGAGCTTGTCGAGGGCGTTGGTGACCTTCTTGTCGCCGGCCTTGTCGGCGTTGACCACCGGCAGCACGTTGTCCGCGTTCTGCAGCTTCTTGTCGTCCTCGAGGATCACCAGGCCGAACTGGTCCAGCGTCGCGTCCGTCGAGTTGGTCAGCGCCAGCTGGTTGGTGCCCTCCTTCACCGACTGCTTGGACTGCGGGGTGGAGACGCCCTTGGGGTCGATCTTGCCGACCTTGATGCCGTACGTGTCCTTGAGCCCGGGGGCGCAGAAGGGCCGCTCGCTGCACTCCTCACCGGCCGCGACATTGACCTCGAGGCCGGACTTGCCGAGGTCGGTCAGCGTCTTGAGGTTGTTCTTCTCCGCCCACTCCTTGGACGCGACGAAGGCGTTCTGGTCCACGGCCTTGCCGGCGGCCAGGGCCTTCAGCCCGCGCTTCTCGCTGAGCTCCTGCAGCGCGGTGACGGTCTTGTCCACGTCGCTGGAGGCGACCGGGTTCTTCTCCGGGGCCTCGGCGCCGTTCTCCTTGGCGTTGAGGAATTCCGCCATGGTCGCGGCATATTCGGGGACTACGTGGATCTGGCCCTTCTCCAGGGCCGGTTCGTAAAGCTCGCGGTTCTTCACCTTCTTGATGGAGGCGTTGTAGCCGGCGTCGTCGAGCAGGCCCTTGTAGAGATTGGCGAGCACGGCGTGCTCGGTGAATCCGGCGGAGCCGATGACGATCGACTTGCCGCCGCCCCCGCCCTCCTTGCCGCCCTTCTCCTCCAGGCTGTCCCCGCCGCAGGCGGCCAGGGCCCCGGACAACGCCACCACGGCCGCGACCGCGCCGGTCGCCCTTATGCCACTGCGGTGAGCTGTGCGCTTCGTCTTCAAGGGACTGCTCCATCCATGGTTAACAGGAAGCTCTCGAGAGGATGCCGTATGCCTCATGCCGGCACCTTCACCACCGCAGCGTCCCGCGGCTCTGCGGGGTCCGGGCGGCGCTTGCGCAGCGGGTCGAGCAGCCGCTGGCCGAGCACCAGCACCGCCTCGACCACCAGGGCCAGCGCGGCCACCAGCAGCGCGCCGCCCACCACTTCGGGGGTGCGGCTGGTGGCGAAGCCGTGGGTGATGATCCGCCCCAGGCCGCCGCCGCCCGCGAAGGCCGCGAGGGTGGCCGTGGCGACGATCTGCACCGCGGCCGAGCGGATGCCCGTCATGATCAGCGGGGAGGCCAGCGGCACCTCGACCCGGGTCAGCAGCTGCCACGGCGACATGCCCATCCCGCGGGCCGCCTCGACCACATCGCGGTCGGCCTCGCGCACGCCGACATACGCGTTCGTCAGCAGCGGCGGCACGGCGAAGAGCACCAGGGCGATGATCGTCGGCCAGTTCCCCTGCTTGCCGAGCGGGGTGAGCAGCAGCAGGCCGAGGACGGCGAGGGTGGGGACGGCACGGCCGACGTTGGAGATATTGATGGCCAGGGCGCCGCCCTTGCCGATATGGCCGAGCCAGAGCGCGACGGGCAGGGCGATCAGCGCCGTGATCACCAGCGCGACCGCGGTGAGCCACAGATGCTCCCCGAGCCGCACCCCGATGCCCTCGGCCCCCGACCAGTTCGACCCGTCGGTCAGCCAGGACCAGGCGTCCGCGATCGCACCCATGGCTTACGCACCCGCCTTAGCAGTCCTACGGCCCAGGCCCCCGCCCCAGCGGCGGGTCTTCGCCCGCTTCTGCGCCCGCTCCCACGGCGTCAGCAGCCGCTGCAGCCCGAGCAGCGCCACGTCCGCCACCACCGCCAGCGCGACACACAGCACCGACGCGGACAGCACCTGCGCCTTGAACAGGGTGTCCATGCCCTCGAGGATCAGATTGCCGAGGCCGCCATAGCCCACGATCCCGCCGACCGTCGTCATTGCGATCGTCGACACCGTCGCGATCCGGATGCCCGCCATCAGCGCCGGCACGGCCAGCGGCAGCTCGACCCCGAAGAGCAGCCTGGCCGGTCCGTAACCCATCCCGCGGGCGGCCTCGCGGGCCTCCTCTGGGACTGACTCGAGGCCGGCCATCAGATTGCGCACCAGCACCGTCAGCGAATAGAGCACCAGGCCGGTGATCACCACCGAGGCCGACAGGCCCATCCAGGGCACCAGCAGCGAGAACATCGCCAGCGACGGAATCGAATAGAGCAGCGTGGTCAGCCCGAGCAGCGGCCCGGCGACGTGCTTGTACCGCCGCGCGAGCAACGCCAGCGGAAAGGCGACGACCAGCCCGATCAGCACCGACGCGACGGTGATCCACACATGCTGCACGGTGGCGTCGATGAGCTCCTGGCTGCGGGAGCGGACATACTCGCCGCAGATCCACTCATTGGCCGCCAGACAGCTCTGCTTCGTCGCCACGCTCCCCACCTCCCGCCCTGCTCCGGTACGTCGGTCCGATTCGTGTGACCAACCCTAAGCATGACGACTGACAGTCGCTCCCCGGCCTGCGCGATCCGCAACGCAACCTTCACGCACGCCGCCCGATCCGGGGGCAGAATGGGGAAGCATGATCCGGTTCGAGAACGTCACCAAGCGCTACGCCGACGGCACCACCGCCGTCCACGACCTGTCGTTCGAGGTGGCGGAGGGCGAGCTGGTCACGCTCGTCGGCCCCTCCGGCTGCGGCAAGACGACCACGATGAAGATGGTCAACCGCCTCATCGAGCCCACCTCCGGCCGGATCTTCGTCCAGGGCCAGGACATCGCCGGCACCGACCCGGTCGAGCTGCGCCGCCGCATCGGTTACGTCATCCAGCAGGTCGGCCTCTTCCCGCACAAGACGGTGCTGGAGAACACCGCCACGGTCCCGTACCTCCTCGGCTGGCCGAAGGGGAAACGGCGGGAGCGCGCCGCGGAGTTGCTCGACCTGGTGGGCCTCGACCCGTCCGTGTACGGCGACCGCTATCCCGACCAGCTCTCCGGCGGTCAGCGGCAGCGCGTCGGCGTCGCCCGGGCGCTGGCGGCGGACCCGCCGGTGCTGCTGATGGACGAGCCGTTCGGCGCGGTGGACCCGGTGGTCCGCGAGCATCTGCAGAACGAATTCCTGCGCCTCCAGGCACAGATGCACAAGACGGTCCTCTTCGTCACCCACGACATCGAGGAGGCGGTCCGCCTCGGCGACCGCATCGCGGTCTTCGGGCAGGGCACGATCGAGCAGCTCTCGCCGCCCGCGGAGGTCCTGGGCGCGCCCGCGACGCCTTACGTGGCCGACTTCGTCGGCGCGGACCGGGGCCTGAAGCGGCTGTCGGTCACCGAGATCGAGTCCGGCGATCTCGAACAGCCCCCGGTGGTCCATCTGGATGACCCGGCCCCGAAGGCGGCGGCCCGGCTGCGCACCGAGGACGCCCCGTGGGCGGTCGTCCTGGACGACGCGGACACCCTGCACGGCTGGGTGGCGGCGGACGACCTGGAGGCGGGCTCCGTACGCGAACACGCCCGCCGCATGGAGGCCTGGCTCCCGGTCGGCGCGACCCTGAAGCAGGCCTTCGCGGTGATGCTGCAGCACGACGCCGGCTGGATCGCCGTCGTGGACGGCGACCGCTTCATCGGCGTCCTGACCCCGGCCAAACTGCACGAGGCGCTGCGCCGGTCGATCGACGCGGACGCGCGGGATGTGGCCCGCGAGGACGTGGTCCTGGACTCCGTCCCGGGCAGCTGAGGCGGCTAGTCCCAGCCCTCCAGCGACCTCGCCACCCGCACCGCGTCAGCCGTCGCCCGCACCTCGTGCACCCGCACCGCCCAGGCCCCCTCCCGCGCCGCGATCGCCGACACCGCCGCCGTGGCCGCGTCCCGCTCGCGCGCCGGCGGCGGGGACGCGCCCTCGCCCGCCAGCACCCGTCCCAGGAAGCGTTTCCGCGACGCCGCCACCAGCAGCGGCCGCCCGATCTCCCGCCGCAGCCGCCCGAGACTCGCCACCAGGGCGAGATCGTGCGGGGCCGACTTCGCGAAGCCCAGGCCCGGGTCCGCGACGATCCGCTCCGGCGCGATGCCGCCCTCGACCGCCCGGTCGAGGCTCCGCCGGGTCTCCGCGATCACCTCGGCGACGACGTCCGCGTACACCGCCCGGTTGTTCATGTCGATCGACTGCCCGCGCCAGTGCATGACGACGAACGGCACCTCGGCCCCGGCCACCACCGGCACCATTTCGGGATCCGCGAGCCCCCCGCTCACGTCATTGACCAGCCGCGCCCCCGCCTCCACCGCGGCGGCCGCGACCCGCGCCCGCATGGTGTCGACCGACACGACCACGTCCTCGGACGCAAGACCCTGCACCACGGGCAGGATGCGCCGCAGCTCCTCGTCCTCGTCCACCCGGGTGGCCCCGGGCCGCGTGGACTCGCCGCCGACGTCGACCAGGTCAGCCCCGGCCGTAACCAGGTCAAGGCCGCGCTTGACCGCCGCGGTGGTGTCGAACCACCGCCCGCCGTCGGAAAAGGAGTCGGGCGTCACATTCACCACGCCCATGACCGCGCAGCGGTCGAAGTCCGGCAGTCCCGCCACCCGGCCGCGTACGTCAGAGCTCATACGGCCAGCGTAGCCACCGCCCGCCGCGAGCGGCCGAGCCGCCTCAGCGAGCCATGATCAGGCTCATCGCCTCGGACCGCGTCGCCGGATCCCGCAGCTGCCCGCGCACCGCCGAGGTCAGCGTCTTCGCGCCCGGCTTGCGCACCCCGCGCATGGTCATGCACATGTGCTCGCACTCGACCACGACGATCACCCCGCGCGGCTCCAGGATCTCCATCAGCGAGTCGGCGATCTGCGTGGTCAGCCGCTCCTGCACCTGCGGGCGGCGGGCATAGACATCCACGAGCCGCGCCAGCTTCGACAGCCCGGTGATCTTGCCGTCGTGGGACGGGATGTACCCGACGTGGGCCACGCCGACGAACGGCACCAGGTGGTGCTCGCAGGAGGACATCACCTCGATGTCCTTCACCAGCACCATCTCGTCATGGCCGAGGTCGAAGGTGGTGGTCAGCACGTCCTCCGGCTGCTGCCGCAGGCCGGCGAATATCTCCTTGTACGCCCTCGCCACCCGCGCCGGCGTCTCCCGCAGTCCTTCGCGGTCCGGGTCCTCGCCGACGGCGATGAGCAGCTCGCGTACGGCGTTCTCCGCGCGCTTCTCGTCGAACTCGCCGATGTCGCCGTCCCCGGCAAGCGTTACGGGATCGATCATGTGCGTAGGCCTCGCTCCTGGTCCGTGGGCGGCGGCATATGCAGAGGCCGCGCCCCTCAAGGCTAGAACCTTGGGGACGCGGCCTGCATTCCGGGAGCCGTGAGGCTGAAGGAGATGCCGTTACGCCTCGCTGTTGCCCGACGCCGCCGGCGGGGTGTCGTCAGGACCGGCGGACCCGCCGTGACCCGGCAGTTCCACCGTCTCCTGCGGCTGGCCGTCCGGCTTGGCCAGGATCGACGGCTGCACACCGTTGGTCGCCGACAGTTCCTTCGGCGAGAGCACCGGCGGGCGGGTCGACGGAGTACGCCGGGAGGAGCCGGTCCAGGCCGGGCGCTCGGGGCGCTTGACCAGGTCCTTGAAGATCTCCGCCAGCTGCTCCTTGTTCAGCGTCTCCTTCTCGAGGAGCTCGAGGACCAGGTTGTCGAGGACGTCGCGGTTCTCGACGAGGATCTCCCAGGCCTCGTTGTGCGCGGTCTCGATGAGCTTCTTGACTTCCTCATCGACCAGCGCGGCGATCTCTTCCGAGTAGTCGCGCTGGTGCGCCATCTCCTTGCCGAGGAAGGGCTCGCTGCCCTCCGAGCCGAACTTGATCGCGCCGAGCCGCTCGGTCATGCCGTACTGCGTGACCATGGCCCGGGCGGTCTTGGTGGCCTTCTCGATGTCGTTCGCCGCACCCGTCGTCGGGTCGTGGAAGACGAGCTCCTCGGCCGCGCGCCCGCCCATCATGTACGAGAGCTGGTCGAGCATCTGATTGCGCGTCGTGGAGTACTTGTCCTCCTCCGGCAGCACCATCGTGTAGCCCAGCGCACGCCCACGGGACAGGATCGTCACCTTGTGCACCGGGTCTCCGGAGGGAGAGGCCGCCGCGACCAGGGCGTGTCCGCCCTCGTGGTACGCGGTGATCTTCTTCTCCTTCTCCGACATGATCCGGGACCGCTTCTGCGGACCCGCGACCACGCGGTCGATGGCCTCGTCGAGCGCCTTGTTGTCGATCAGCTTCTTGTCGCTACGGGCCGTGAGCAGGGCGGCCTCATTGAGGACGTTGCTCAGGTCCGCACCGGTGAAGCCCGGCGTCCGCTTGGCGACGGCCTTGAGGTCGACGTCCGGCGCGATCGGCTTGCCCTTCTGGTGCACCTGCAGGATGTGCAGGCGCCCGTTCAGGTCCGGCGACTCGACGCCGATCTGCCGGTCGAACCGGCCCGGGCGCAGCAGCGCCGGGTCGAGGATGTCCGGCCGGTTGGTGGCCGCGATGAGGATCACGCCGCCCTTGACGTCGAAGCCGTCCATCTCGACGAGCAGCTGGTTCAGCGTCTGCTCGCGCTCGTCGTGACCGCCGCCCATACCGGCACCGCGGTGCCGGCCGACGGCGTCGATCTCGTCGACGAAGACGATCGCGGGAGCGTTCTGCTTGGCCTGCTCGAAGAGGTCGCGGACTCGGCTGGCACCGACACCGACGAACATCTCGACGAAGTCGGAGCCGGAGATCGAGTAGAACGGCACCCCGGCCTCACCGGCCACGGCCCGCGCCAGCAGCGTCTTGCCGGTACCGGGCGGCCCGTAGAGCAGCACGCCCTTCGGGATCTTGGCGCCCACGGCCTGGAACTTCGCCGGCTCCTGCAGGAACTCCTTGATCTCGTGGAGCTCCTCGACGGCTTCCTCGGCACCCGCCACGTCGGCGAACGTGGTCTTGGGGGTGTCCTTGGTGATCAGCTTCGCCTTCGACTTCCCGAAGTTCATGACCCGGGAGCCGCCGCCCTGCATCTGGTTCATCAGGAACAGGAAGACGAGGACGATGAGGACGAACGGCAGCAGGGACAGCAGGATGCTGACGAAGGGGTTGTCCTTCGTCGGCTTCACGGAGTAGCCGTCGGCGATCTCGCCGCGGTCGAACGACCCCTGCAGCTGCTTGGCGATCTCGACACCCTGCTCGTCGATGTAGTTCGCCTTGACCTTGTTGCTGCCGTCGATCTTGCCGTCGCCCTTGAGCTGAATCTTGACGGTCTGATCGTTGCCGGTGGTCAGCTCGGCAGACTTGATCTTTTTCTCGGTGATCGCCTGAACGACCTTGCCGGTGTCCACCGACTTGTAGCCCTCGGACGAACCGACGAGCTCAATGAGCAGGACCACGGCGAGGACGGCCAGCACGATCCACATGACTGGCCCACGGAAGTAGCGCTTCACGTCCATCCACACGGGGCGAGTTGCACCCCGTACCTCCTGCCACAGTGAGGCGCGGCGGGCCGTTGACGACCCGTTCCGCGCGTACGTGTATTACCCGGTCCTGGCGCCTCTTGTGAAAAATGGCGACTAGCTTTCGACGGTACCCCAGCATTGTCACCCGTTGCGGCGGGGGCGGCGAAGTCAGGCGCCTTCGCATGCTCCAACGGCGGGAACGAGCCAGTCGTTCCCGCCGCCAAATGGGCCTGTCAGAGGGTCAGCCGCCGTATACGTGCGGGGCCAGCGTGCCCACGAACGGAAGATTCCGGTACTTCTCCGCGTAGTCCAGCCCGTACCCGATCACGAACTCGTTCGGGATGTCGAAGCCGACCCACTCCACGTCGATGTTCACCTTGGCCGCCTCGGGCTTGCGCAGCAGCGTGCACACCTTGAGCGACTCCGGCTCGCGCGAGCCGAGGTTCGACAGCAGCCAGGACAGCGTCAGCCCGGAGTCGATGATGTCCTCGACGATCAGGACGTGCTTGCCCTTGATGTCGGTGTCCAGGTCCTTGAGGATCCGCACCACGCCCGAGGACTGGGTGCCCGCGCCGTACGAGGACACCGCCATCCAGTCCATCGTGGCCGGGGTGGACAGGGTCCGGGCCAGGTCCGCCATGACCATCACGGCGCCCTTGAGGACTCCGACGAGGAGCAGGTCCTTGCCCGCGTACTCCGCATCGATCTTCGCGCCCAGCTCGGCGAGCTTCGCGTCGATCTCTTCCTTGGTGATGAGGACCGACTTGAGGTCGGCCCCCATGTCCTTTTCGTCCACCCGCGCCGTCTCTCGCTAAGTAAGTAACGGTCAGTTCTCCGCGGCAGCCTCATCGCGGCGCCGGATGACCAGTCTGCCATCCGCGCGCCAGGCCTCGACACGCCCGGGGAGGCTGATGGCCTTCTGGCCGCGCCAGCTGGTCAGCAGCCGGTCGACCTCTTCGATGTGCCGGGAGAAGAGCGAGCCCGCGGGGGCGCCGGCTTCGATCACGGCGCGGCGCAGCACGCGGCGGCGCACGGCGGGCGGGAGCGCGTACAGGCGGGTGGTGTCGAAGCCGCCGTCGGCGAGGCGGACGTCACGCCCCGCGGTCTCGGCCCAGGCGTCGAGGGCGTCGGCGTCGTCGCGGGAGAGCTGGGCGGTGCGGGCGAGGGCGGAGACGACGCCCTTGCCGAGCGCCTTCTCCAGGACCGGCAGGGCCTCGTGGCGGACCCGGGAGCGGGTGTAGGCGGGGTCGACGTTGTGCGGGTCGTCCCAGACCGGGAGGGACTGGACCATGCAGGCCTTACGGGCCACCTGGCGGTCGATCTCCAGGAACGGGCGGCGGTACCGGCCGGCTTCGCCGGTGGCGGCGGCCATGCCGGACAGCGAGCGGGTGCCGGAGCCGCGGGCGAGGCCGAGGAGCACGGTCTCGGCCTGGTCGTCGCGGGTGTGGCCGAGCAGCACGGCATGCGCGCCGAGGCGCTCGGCGGCGCGGTCGAGGGCGGCATAGCGGGCGTCGCGGGCGGCGGCCTCGGGGCCGCCGGTGCGGCCCACATCGACGCGGATGGCTTCGACCGGCTTCAGGCCCATGGCGGCGAGGCGGTCGGCGACCTCGGTGGCGCGGCGCTCGGAGCCGTCCTGCAGGCCGTGGTCGACGGTGATGCCGCCGGCGCGGATGTGCAGCTTGGGGGCCTCGAAGGCGAGGGCGGAGGCGAGCGCCATCGAGTCGGCGCCGCCGGAGCAGGCGACCAGCACCAGCGGCTGATCCGGTTTGCGCAGGGGGTGGAGCTTCGCGTGCTCGTCCGCTACGTCATGCAGGACGCGTCGGACTGCGAGACGTATCGCGGCGACCGCGGGATGGGGACCCATGGCTTTCACTTCTTTCGAGAGCGGCGGTCCACTGCACTGTCACTGTGCGTATCTCGATGGTGACAGAGAAGAGCTGACATCCGAGCATTGCACGCGGGCAGCGACCGTTACGCTCCCTCGGACGGGTGAATGACCGGCTCGCAAGGTGCCAGACTCGTCAGCTCTCCGTCTTACTGTGCACCCGCGCGATCCAGTCCGCCGGTTTAGCGATCTCCGCCTTGGTCGGCAGCGTGTTCGGAGATGTCCATACGCGATTGAAGCCGTCCATCCCGACGGACTCGCATACGGCCCGTACGAACTTCTCGCCGTCCTTGTACTGCCGCAGCTTGGCGTCCAGGCCGAGCAGCTTGCGCAGCGCCTGGTCGAGGCGGCCCGCGCCCTTGGCGCGGCGCTGCTGGAACTTCTCCCGGATCTCGGCGACGCTCGGCACCACCTGCGGCCCGACGCCGTCCATCACGTAGTCGGCGTGGCCCTCGAGCAGCGACATCACGGCGGTCAGCCGGGAGAGGATCTCGCGCTGGGCCGGGGTCTGGACGATCTCTACGAGGCTGCGGCCGCCCTCTGCGTCGTCTTCGGCCTCGGTCTTGTTCCCGGACAGCGCCTGCGCGGCCTCGCGGAAGCGCTCCAGCAGCGTGGACGGGTCGACCTCGGTCTCGGCCAGGAAGGCCTGGATCTCGCTCTCCAGGTGGTCGCGCAGCCACGGCACCGCGGTGAACTGGGTGCGGTGCGTCTCCTCGTGCAGGCACACCCACAGCCGGAAGTCGTGCGGGGCGACCTCGAGCTCGCGCTCCACGTGCACGATGTTCGGCGCTACGAGGAGGAGCCGCCCGGCCCCGTGCCCCGTACCGGCCGGGAGATCGCGGGTGGCGGGGGCGAAGGTCTCGTACTGGCCGAGGACGCGGGACGCCAGGAAGGACAGCAGCATCCCGAGCTCGACGCCGGTGACCTTGCCGCCGACGGCGCCCAGGACGGCGCCGCCCGGCATGCTCGCGCGGCGCTCCTGCATCTTCTCCAGCAGCGGCGTCAGGACGGCCTTGAAGCCGGCGACATTGGCCCGCACCCAGCCGGGCCGGTCGACGACCAGCACCGGGGTGTCATGCGCCTCGGACGCTCCCTCGGGGAACATCCGGGTGAACTCCCGGACATGCGACTCGGACGCCTTCGCATGTGCTCTCAGCTCGGCGACGATGGCGCGCGCATCGTCGCGGCTCACGTCTGGCCCGGGCCGTACCAGCCGGGTCGCGGTCGCTACCGCGAGATTCCAGTCGACCATCTCCGCACCACCGATGCTCGTCATGTCTCTCACCGTACGTGCCGCGCGGCGCATACGGGAGGTTCGGCGGAGATAGGCGGGCATGCGGGCGGACCGCGGTGGCCCACAGCGGCTCGCGGCCGGAACTTTGCGAGGTAGGTCACACAGGGTCACCAAAGTGACTGGGCTGGTTCATTTTCAGTTCACTTTTCACCACTGGTCGCTTCACCTGGTTTGCCTAATTTCGGTTACGTCACCGAGTCCCACCAGGCGAGACGCACGCGAACGCGCGTGACTGAGAAGAAGGTCTCGCACCAGAACCGAAGGAATCACCGACGTGAAGCTCCTCCCCCGTACGAAGCGCACGCGCGCCGCGGCCCTCGGCGCCGTCGCCCTGTCCGGCGCCCTGGTGCTCTCCGCCTGCGGCTCCGACAACAACACCGGCTCCGGCGCCGGCGGCGCCCAGGAAGACGGCGCCTCCGACATCAAGTGCGACGACGCCAAGGGCCAGCTGCTGGCCTCCGGCTCCTCCGCCCAGAAGAACGCCGTCGACCAGTGGGTGAAGGACTACACCGCCGCCTGCTCCGGCGTCACCGTGAACTACAAGGCCACCGGCTCGGGCGCCGGCATCCAGGAGTTCCTGCAGGGCAAGACCGGTTTCGCCGGCTCCGACTCGGCGCTGAAGCCGGACGAGGTCACCCAGTCCAAGAAGGTCTGCAAGGGCGGCCAGGGCATCAACCTGCCGATGGTCGGCGGCCCGATCGCGGTCGGCTTCAACGTCGACGGCGTCGACAAGCTCACCCTCGACGCGGACACCCTCGCCCAGATCTTCGCCGGCAAGATCAAGACCTGGGACGACGCGGCCATCAAGAAGCTCAACCCGGACGCCGACCTCCCCGACACCAAGATCCAGCCGGTCAGCCGCTCCGACGAGTCCGGCACCACCGACAACTTCACCTCCTACCTCGCCGACGCCGCTCCCAAGGCCTGGCCGCACGAGCCCGGCAAGAAGTGGCCGATCCAGGGGGGCCAGTCCGCGGACGGCTCCTCCGGCGTCTCCTCGCAGGTGAAGCAGACCTCCGGCGCCATCTCGTACTTCGAGCTGTCGTACGCCCACGCCAACAGCATCAAGACCGTGGACATCGACACCGGCTCCGGCGACCCGGTCGAGGCCACCACCGCGAACGCCTCCAAGGCGATCGCCGCGGCCAAGGTCACCGGCAAGGGCAAGGACCTCGCCATGGAGCTGGACTACGCCACCAAGGAGCCGGGCGCCTACCCGATCACCCTGCTCACCTACGAGATCGCCTGCGACACGGGCAACAAGAAGGACAGCCTCGCCGCGGTCAAGTCCTTCCTGACCTACACCGCCAGCGACAAGGGCCAGGACGTCCTGAACGACCTCGGCTACGCCCCGCTGCCCAACGAGATCCAGGGCAAGGTCCAGGACGTCGTCGAGTCGCTGTCCTGACCCCCTCCCCGTAAGACCCGCACAGCCCCGTAAGACCCACCGTCCGGTGCACCGCCGCCGGGGCGGCCGCCCCCACCGGGGAGGCCGCCCCACACCAGACCGGAGAAACACCACATGACCACCGACATACGCACCCCGGCTCCGCCGCCACCCCAGGCACCAAAGGCGCAGCCGGGACATCTGACCTCCGCCAAGGGCACCGGCCGGCTCGGCGACAAGATCTTCCTCGGGTTCTCCCGCGGCGCCGGCATCACGCTCCTGGTCCTGATGGGCGCGATCGCGGTCTTCCTGACCATCCGCGCCGTCATGGCCCTCTCCAAGAACGAGGGCAACTTCTTCACGACCT
This sequence comes from Streptomyces coryli, assembly GCF_011044975.1. Lineage (GTDB taxonomy): Bacteria > Actinomycetota > Actinomycetes > Streptomycetales > Streptomycetaceae > Streptomyces > Streptomyces coryli. The sequence goes on from NZ_JAAKZV010000053.1 coordinate 25,350, forward strand.
TCGAGTGGAACGCCAACTCCACCCCGCCGGTCTTCGGCATCGCGGTGCTGGCCTTCGGCACGATCGTCTCCTCGATCATCGCGATGCTCATCGCGGTCCCGATCGCCGTCGCCATCGCGCTCTTCATCACGCATTACGCGCCGCGCAAGCTCGCGACCCCGATCGCCTACGTGATCGACCTCCTGGCCGCGATCCCCTCGATCGTCTACGGCCTGTGGGGCGCGCTCTTCCTGGTCCCGCACCTGACCGGGGTCTACAAGTGGCTGGACTCCTGGCTCGGCTGGACCGTCGTCTTCTCGTACGACGGCGGCGCGGCCCGCTCGCTGATGACCGTCGGCATCCTGCTCGCGATCATGATCCTCCCGATCATCACCAACGTGAGCCGCGAGGTCTTCGCGCAGGCCCCCAAGATGCACGAGGAGGCCGCCCTGGCCCTCGGCGCCACCCGCTGGGAGGTCATCAGGACCGCCGTGCTGCCCTTCGGCCGCAGCGGCGTCATCTCGGCCTCGATGCTGGGCCTCGGCCGCGCCCTGGGCGAGACGATGGCCGTCGCGACCGTGCTGTCCCCCTCCGCGATCCTCTCGGCGAAGATCCTGGAGCCCGGCGGCGGCACCTTCGCGCAGAACATCGCCTCCGCCTTCAAGGAGGCCGGCGAGTTCGGCCGTGACGCGCTGATCGCCTCCGGCCTCGTCCTCTTCGTCATCACGCTGCTGGTGAACGGCGCCGCGCGCCTGATCATCGCCCGCCGCAAGGAGTATTCGGGGGCCAACGGATGACCGCCACGACCATGACCCCCGCCGACCGCGCCGACCACCTCGGCATCCACCAGCCGCGGCTGCCCAAGTGGGGCCCGGCCGTCATCGCCGCCGGCTCGGCCGCGGTGGCGATCGCCATCGGCCTCGTGGCCGGCCTGCAGAGCAAGATCCAGTGGGGCCTGATCGCCGCGATCCTGTTCGTCATCGGCCAGTACGTGATCGCCTCCCGGGTCGAGGGCAGGCGGCAGGCGAAGGACCGCCTCGCGACGGCGCTCGTCTGGGTCGCCTTCCTGCTGGCCGTCGTCCCGCTGGCGTCGCTGATCTACGAGACCATCGCCCGCGGCATCAAGGTCCTGAACGGCTACTTCCTCACCCACTCCATGAACGGCGTGGTGACCATCCAGCCCGGCGGCGGCGTCTACCACGCGCTGCTCGGCACCATCGAGCAGGTGGCGATCGCGACCCTGATCGCGGCCCCCATCGGCCTGCTGACGGCGATCTACCTGGTCGAATACGGCAAGGGGAAGCTCGCGAAGGCGGTCACGTTCTTCGTGGACGTCATGACCGGCATCCCGTCGATCGTCGCCGGCCTCTTCATCCTCAGCGTCTGGATCATGATGCTGGGCTTCGGCTACTCCGGCTTCGCCGGCTCGCTGGCCCTGGCGATCCTGATGATGCCGACGGTGGTCAGGTCCACCGAGGAGATGCTCAAGCTGGTCCCGAACGAGCTGCGGGAAGCCTCGTACGCGCTGGGCGTGCCGAAGTGGAAGACGATCCTCAAGGTCGTCCTGCCGACCTCGATCGGCGGCATCACCACGGGCGTCATGCTCTCCATCGCGCGCATCACGGGCGAGACCGCGCCGCTGCTGCTGCTGGTCTTCGGCAACCCGATGATCAACAACAACCCCTTCGAAGGCGCCCAGGCCTCGCTCCCGCTCTACATCTACGAGCAGTGGGCCAACGGCAACGAGGCGAGCTACGACCGCGCCTGGGCGGCTGCGCTCGTGCTCATCGCCTTCGTCATGATCCTCAACCTGGTGGCTCGCGGCATCGCCCGCTGGAAGTCCCCGAAGACCGGCCGCTGAGCTCGGCCAACGTAAGGAATGATCTGAAATGGCCAAGCGCATCGATATCAACGGCCTGAACGCCTACTACGGCGACTTCAAGGCGATCGAGGACATCTCCATGTCCGTCGAGCCCAAGTCGGTCACGGCCTTCATCGGCCCCTCCGGCTGCGGCAAGTCCACCTTCCTCCGCACCCTCAACCGCATGCACGAGGTCGCCTCCGGCGGCCGCGTCGAGGGCGAGGTGCTGCTGGACGGCGAGAACCTCTACGGTCCCGGCGTCGATCCGGTCGCGGTCCGGCGCGTGGTCGGGATGGTCTTCCAGCGCCCGAACCCGTTCCCCACGATGTCGATCTACGACAACGTGGCCGCGGGTCTGAAGCTCAACGGCGGCGTGAAGAAGTCCGACCTCGACGGCGTCGTCGAGGAGTCGCTGAAGGGCGCCAACCTCTGGAACGAGGTCAAGGACCGCCTGAACAAGCCCGGCTCCGGCCTCTCCGGCGGCCAGCAGCAGCGCCTGTGCATCGCGCGGGCCATCGCCGTACAGCCGCAGGTGCTGCTCATGGACGAGCCCTGCTCCGCCCTCGACCCGATCTCGACGCTCGCGATCGAGGACCTGATGGCGAAGCTGAAGGACCAGTTCACGATCGTCATCGTCACGCACAACATGCAGCAGGCGGCGCGCGTCTCGGACCGCACGGCCTTCTTCAACCTGGCCGGCGTCGGCCAGCCGGGCCGCCTGATCGAGGTCGACGACACCCAGAAGATCTTCTCGAATCCGGCGGTCCAGGCGACGGAGGACTACATCTCCGGCCGCTTCGGCTGACCCCGGAACCCCCCAGCCCGTCTTGCGGCGCTGCATGGCGGTGCCGCCGCAAGACGAAGGGCCCGCCCCCGGGGAGGGGGCGGGCCCGGTTTCATGTCGTACGAGCGGGCTACTCGAAGATCAGGTGCACGATCAGATAGCAGAAGGCGGCCACCGCGGCGGCGGCCGGCATCGTGATGAACCAGCCCGCCACGATGTTCTTCGCGACGCCCCAGCGGACCGCCTTCACGCGCTTCGTGGCGCCGGCACCCATGATCGCCGAGGTGATCACGTGGGTGGTGGAGATCGGCGCGGAGAAGACGTACGAGGCGCTGTACATGATGCTCGCCGCCGTGGTCTCCGCCGCGAAGCCCTGCGACGGCTGCAGCTCGATGATCCGCCGCCCCAGCGTCCGCATGATCCGCCAGCCGCCCGCGTACGTACCGAGCGACAGCATCAGCGCACACGCGAACTTGACCCACAGCGGGATCTCGTGACCGTCGGTCTTGCCCGCGATGATCAGGGCCATCACCACGATGCCCATCGTCTTCGCCGCGTCCTGCAGACCGTGGCCGAGGGCCATCGCCGCCGCCGAGATGGTCTGCGCGATGCGGAAGCCGCGCTGCGCCTTGTGCGGGTTGGAGTTACGGAAGAGCCACAGGATCGCCGTCATCACCAGATAGCCGGCCCCGAGGCCGACGATCGGCGAGACGAACATCGGGATCACGACCTTCTCGAAGACGCCGCTCCAGATGACGCCGATGCCACCCGCGAGCGCGGCGCCGACCATGCCGCCGAACAGGGCGTGCGAGGACGACGAGGGCAGGCCGAAGTACCAGGTGATCAGGTTCCAGGCGATCGCGCCGACCAGCGCCGAGAACAGGATCCACATCCCGTGGTCCCCGTGCGGCGTCTCGATGATCCCCTTGCTGACGGTCTTGGCCACGCCGGAGCCGAGAAAGGCGCCGGCGAGGTTCATGACCGCCGCCATCAGCAGCGCCGCCCGCGGCGTCAGCGCGCGCGTCGACACCGAGGTGGCGATCGCGTTCGCAGAGTCGTGGAAGCCGTTCGTATATGTGAAGAACAGCGCGACGCCGATGGTGAGAACGAGGGCGAACGTATCCAAGGGGTTCAGGACTCCTTGACCGCGATGGTCTCAATCGTGTTCGCCACGTGCTCGAAGGCGTCGGCGGCCTCTTCGAGTACGTCCACGACCTGCTTGAGCTTCAGCACCTCGATCGCGTCGTACTTGCCGTTGAAGAGGTGGGCCAGCAGCTTGCGGTGGATCTGGTCGGCCTGGTTCTCGAGGCGGTTCACCTCGATCCAGTACTCCGGAAGGTTGTCGAGGGTGCGCAGATGGGGCATCGCCTCGGCGGTCAGCTCAGCGGCCCTGGCGAGCACCTCGACCTGCTGCTCGACGCCCTTGGGGAGCTCGTCGATCTGGTACAGCACGACCAGGTCGACGGCCTCCTCCATGAAGTCCATGCAGTCGTCGAGCGACGACGCGAGACGGTAGATGTCCTCGCGGTCGAACGGCGTGATGAACGAGGCATTCAGCTGGTGGAGGATGGCGTGCGTGGCGTCGTCGCCCGCATGCTCGGCGGCGCGCATGCGCTCCGCGATCTCCGCGCGCGCGGAGGAATCCGCCCCAAGCAGTTCCATGAGGAGCTTCGAGCCGGTCACGATGTTGTCCGCAGATGCGGCGAACATGTCGTAGAAGCTCGTCTCCCTGGGGGTAAGACGAAATCGCACGGTGTGGTCCTCAAGGAAAATACAGCGGATGCGTCTCGATGATGCTAGGCGCATCACGCGAGCACGGCGAACCGGCACCCGTACCTCGGGTAACCCCGCGTCGCCGCGGTAAACCGGTAGAATATACCCCTGGTGGGTATGCAACAGGGCGTGGAGCCCATAAAACGGGAGGAGCCGTCATGAGCGCGGAAACCGTAGAGACCGTAGAAGGGGCCCCCACGCACACCGGCCCGCACGGCTACAGCAAGGAGAAGGACCTCCACCTCAAGCGGCTGCGCCGGATCGAGGGGCAGATCCGCGGCCTGCAGCGCATGGTCGAGGAGGACGTCTACTGCATCGACATACTCACCCAGGTCTCGGCCGGCACCAAGGCGCTGCAGTCCTTCGCCGTCCAGCTGCTCCAGGAGCACCTGCGGCACTGCGTCGCCGACGCCGCCGCGGGCGGGGGCGATGTCGACGAGAAGGTGGAGGAGGCGACGGCGGCAATTGCGAGGCTGCTGCGGTCGTAGCCGGCGGCCGCGGGGTCTTGGCTGCCGCCCGGCGCTACCGGCCGCGCTACTCGAACTGCCGCTCGTCCGCCGAGGCCGGGCGGGACGCCACTTTCAGCACCTCGTCGATCCGGTCGGGGCTCAGCCGTTCCTCAGGTGTGCTGCTCGCCGCGATGATCAATTCCCCGCACAGCTCGATCTCGGCGAGTGCCACATGGTCCTGGACGGTCGTTCCGGGAGCCACGCAATCACCTCGCTTTCTCCCATCCGGTACCTACCGGGGGGCCACCACCGCCCAGCGTAGGGAGGGCAACACAGTCCGCGCATGACACGTCTGGACCATTTTCACGCCGCACCCCCTTGCGCAACCGGTGATTTCCGGCTAATGCCCCATCCCCCGCAGCAGTGCGCAGCCGTCGCTTACGGCTCGACCTTCCCCGCGTAGATGTCCCCGTCGGCCGGCAGCGCCACCTTCACCGGCTCCCCGAAGCCGTAGATCTCGGTGGTGGAGACGACCTCGACCTCCTGCTGCTGCGCGAACGCGAACTCGTACCGCACCTTCCGCAGCCGCCCGTCGTCGTCCAGATAGGCGTCGAAGGGGACCGAGTCCTTCGCGAAACCTTTCGCCGCCGCCTCGAGCGAACCGCGCGCGTACGCCGAAGCGGCCTTCGCCGCCCGGCCGATGTCGGTGGTGCCGCTGCAGTGCCGCACCGTGTCGCCGCGCAGCCGGTCCTGGCCGTCGCACGTCACCTTGCCCGCGCCGCGCAGGAGTTCGGCGGCGGTGAGCGGGTCGGTGGCGCCGTTGGTGACGAGATTGCCGTCGGCGAGCTCGGTGGTGTCCAGGCGGAGCCACTTGTCCGAGGGGACGCCCGCGCCGCGGTTCTTCATGTACAGCGCGCCGGCGGCGTACAACTCCCGGATGGGCGCGGGCCGCTCGCGGCCGCCGCCGCCCGGGCCGCTCTGCGGCAGCACGATGTCGAGCCGGCCGCGGCGGGCCCCGTAATCGAAGCCGCCGGTGCCGCGGACGGTGACGCGGGTGCCGCCGCTGTTCATCTGCATGGCCGTGCGGGCGGCCGAACTCCCGCTCTTCACCAGGCCGTCGGCGGCGTCGCGCACCGCCCGCGCCATCCGCGCGGGGTCGCCGGAGGAGCGGCCGTCGGCGATCGCGCCGTGCTCCGAGCATCCGGCCGCGGCGAGACAGGAGAACACCGCGAAGGCCGCGGCCGACGCCGCGCTCGACCGGACCGCGCGTGTCAGCGGTTGCCTCGTCGCGTTTGACCTGCCCACGGATGACCTGCCTACCCCGGCCCCAGAATGGCCCCAGAATCGTTTCGATTCGGATAACGAAGCCGGGCAGGCTGCGTCACGGCTGTTCGCCGTATCGCGAACGCCGGGGGTCGTTAACCAGCCGTGTGTCCGGCCGCGTCCTCGCGCGCCCGCACCCGGGCCCGGCGGGCGGGACCGGTCCAGCCGCAGCTGCAGCGGGCCAGTGCGAAGGAACCCGTCTCCTCGGTGGACGTCACATGCGCCTCGCCGTCCGCGACCGCGTGGTGCGGCGGCTGGCGGCGGGCGGGTCCGGGGCGGTTTCCGGGGCCGTGGTTGAGCACATCGCCACCGTACCTGGCGCGCGGACGGTGCACCCCCGGGCCCGGTCGGGAGTGCATCTGTGCGCCCCCGCGCGCCGGTCCGCAGCCTGTGGATTACTGCTGAGTACGCCCGGGGTCTGGCGGTTCCGGCCCGGCTGCGATGCACTGTCCCGATGGACAGGCGGAAGGTCATCAAGGCAGGGCTTGCGGCGGGGGTGGTGGGCGGCGCGAGCGCGGCGCTGACGACCGGGTGCACGGGCGGCGACGGCGGCGGCAAGGACGACAAGCCGGGCCGCAAGCCCCCCGGCGGCAGCGGCAGGAAGGCCGACTGGGCCGCGCTCGCCGGCTCCCTCGAAGGCAAGCTGGTACGGCCCGACGACGGCGCGTACCGGACCGCCCGGCAGCTCTACAACTCCCGCTACGACAGCCTCGAACCAGCCGCCATCGCCTACATATCCTCGGCCGCCGACGCCCGCGAATGCCTGGAATTCGCCCGCCGCGCCCGCGTCCCGGTCGCCATCCGCAGCGGCGGCCACTCCTACGGCGGTTACTCCAGCGGCAACGGCCGGCTGATCGTCGACGTCTCCGCCCTCGACTCGGTCGAGGCGTCGCGGAAGAGCGCGGTGATCGGCGCCGGCGCCCGCCTCATCGACGTCTACTCCGGCCTGTCCACCTCCGGCCGCACCGTCCCCGCGGGCTCGTGCGCGACCGTCGGCATCGCCGGACTCACCCTCGGCGGCGGCCACGGCGTCGTCTCCCGGGCGTATGGGCTGACCTGCGACAGCCTCAGCGGCGCCACGGTCGTCACGGCGGACGGCAAGATCCGCGAGGTGTCGGCGAAGCGCGACAAGGACCTCTTCTGGGCGCTGCGCGGCGCGGGCAACGGCAACTTCGGCGTCGTCACCGAGCTGCGCTTCCGTACGCACAAGGCGTCGGACGTCGTCATGGCGCAGATGTCCTGGCCGTGGTCGAAGGCGGCCGCGGTGCTGCGCGCCTGGCAGCGCTGGGGCCCCGACCAGCCCGACGAGATCTGGTCGGCCTGCCACCTCGGCGCCAACGCGGGCGCCGACCCCACCATCTCCGTCAGCGCCCTGTCGCTGGGCGACGAGGACGACCTCAAGGACGCCATCGACCGCCTCGCCGACGCTCCCGGCGGGCCGGGGCAGGCGAAGTCGGTGAACGTCAGCACGGTCACGTATCAGCACGCGATGAACGTCTACGCCGGGTGCACGGCGGTCGGCGTTGAGCAGTGCCACCTGCCCGGTGCGGTGCCGGGGCGCAATCGCGACGGGGTGATGAAGCGCGAGGCGTCGTCGGCGCGCTCGGACTTCTTCGACGGCGGCATCGGGGAGGCGGGCGTCCGGGCGCTGGTCGAGCACGCGGAACGGGCGAGCAAGGCCGGGCGCGGCGTCGACGGGATGATCCTGCTGACCGCGATGGGCGGCGCCGTGAACCGGGTCGGGGAGGACGAGACGGCCTTCGTGCACCGCGGCACGCGGGTGCTCGCGCAGTACTACGCAAAATGGGCGGGCGAGGACGCATCGGACGGCCGGAGCTCCCCGAAGCCCGCCGAAGCCTGGCTGGATCGCACCCATGCGGCGCTGCGGCGTGATGCCTCGGGGGCGGCGTATCAGAACTATGCGGATCCGCGGCTGAAGGGGTGGCGGAAGGCGTATTACGGGGGCGCGGTGAAGCGGCTGGAGCGGGTGAAGGAGCGGTATGACGGGGAACGGTTGTTCTCGTATCCGCAGGGGTTGTGACGTCCCTCCGGGGGAGGGCGTCCCGCAAGGCGGGACGGGCCGGCGCGGGACGTTTCGCAAGCCGCCCACCCTGACTCGCACCGTGCGGGACAGCCGCGGCGGCTACGCGGCCTTGCCGGGGTCCTCCCACAGCTGTTGCTCGGTGCTGCGTCCCGGTGCGGGGATCGCGGCGGCGCCCTCGGCTTCCGCCGTCGAGCCGGGCGCCAGCCATGGCACGTAGCGCACCAGGCGCCCCAGCCACGCCGTCCCGAACGGGGCCAGCAGCAGCGCCACCGCCGTGCCCAGCGCGAAGCCGCCGACGACGTCCGACGGGTAGTGCACGCCGAGATAGACCCGGCTCAGCCCCTCGGTGAGGGCGATGACGAGCGCCGCGATGCCGAAGCGGCGGTCGGCCATGTAGATGCCGACGGCGAGCGCCGCGGCGATCGTCGCGTGGTCGCTGACGAACGAATAGCCGCCCTTGCCGGACAGCAGCAGCGTGATCCCGTCGTGGTGGTCGACGAAGGGTCTCGGTCTCTCGACGAAGTTGCGCAGCGGCACATTGACCAGGATCGCGATCGCCGCGGCGCACGGCGCCCACAGCAGCGCGGCCACCGAGGCGGTGGCCGACTGGGGGTCGGAGCGCCGCACCCGCCACCAGCAGGCGACGAGCAGCAGTCCGAGGAGCAGCACGAGACCGTACTCACCCGCGAAGGCGATGCTCCGGTCCAGCCAGTGCGGCGTGGAGCCGGCGATGCCGTTGATGTCCTGCAGCACGGACACGTCCGGGTTGGAGCCGCTCGGCGGTGCTCCGGCGACAGAGGTGGGGGTGTCGTCGTCGTACGGCCATGGCATGTGCTGGCGCCCGTCCTTCGCTCGTGGGGGGTGGCTGTTCGCGTGCGGGTGGCCTCCGTGGTCAGTGGTGGCTACTGGCGCTTGCTGGTTCCCTTGGTCTTTCCGGCAGTTGTACCGGGTTACGTCGCGTTCCGCACCATGAGAACGCGACAGGAGTAACGCCGGTTCCGGGCCTTACCGAAAGATCACCTGTCGGTTATCGAGCGGTGACCGAAGCGCGGCCGGGCGGCTGCCGGACCGCTGTCTCCCTGCCGCCACACCGCTTGGGCAGCACCGCCTCACCGCTTGGGCAGCGCCTTCGCGCCATCCTCCGTCACCCGGGTCGCCCCGATGTAGTCCGGCGAGTCGATCTTGTCGAACCGGATCTTGGCCCCGGTGTACGGCGCATTGATCATGTACCCACCGCCCACGTACAGCCCCACATGATGGATCGACCGCGGATCATTGAGGTCATACGCGAAGAACACCAGATCCCCCGGCAGCAACTCACTCCGCTTCGGATGCGGCCCGGCATTCCACTGATCGTTAGCCACCCGCGGCAACTCAATCCCCACCGACCGATACGCCGCCTTCGTCAGCCCCGAACAGTCAAACCGCCCACCCTGCTCCGGCGTCCCGTTCCCACCCCAGAGGTAGGGCGTCCCCAGCTTGTCCTGCGCATAGTGGATGGCCCCGGCAGCCTGCTTGGAGGGCGAGACACGGCTGGTGGGGGCGGCGAAGCTCTTCTCGAGGGCCCGGATGATCTTGACGTAATTCTGCGTCTCCCGGATCGGCGGGACTCCGCCCGCCTTGAGGACGCGATACGGCCCCGCGTTGTACGCCGCCAGCATGTTGTCCGTCCGGTCGCCCGGGACGTTCTTGACGTCGGCGGCGAGCTCGCAGTCGTAGCTGGCGGCGGACGGGATGGCGTCCTCCGGGTCACGGACATCCCGCTTGCCGTCGCCATTGCCGTCGATGCCATGCGTCGCCCACGTGCCCGGGATGAACTGGGCGATGCCCTCGGCGTCGGCCGGGCTGACCGCATTCGGGTCCCAGCCGCTCTCCTGATACAGCTGCGCGGCGAGCAGGGCCGGGCTGATCGCGGAGCAGAGATTGCCCCACTTCTGCACCAGCGGCTGATAGGCCGCCGGCACGGCACCCTTGGCCAGGCCGCTCCCGCGGCCGCCCGCGGCGCCGCCGGCCGCCATGTACGTACCGAGAATGAGGAAGCCGAGGAAGCCGAACAGCAGGGCAGAGCTGATCGACCCGATCAGCCAGACCTTGCCCAGGCCGCGTCTGCGGCCACCTCCCGCGCTCGCCATGCCTCCAACCATCCCCCATCCGCCGCCTGTTGCGCACCCGCCTGTGGATAACTCGTCACGCAGGGTGCTACTTGACCTCGAAGCCGCTGCAGGCGATGAGGCGGTACTCGGTCGGCGACTCCACGTGGTAATACAGCACGGTCCAGTCGCCCGGATCGTTCGTGAACGGGATCGGGCCGCCCTTGAGCTTCTTGATCTTCGCGCCCTCGACCGGCCGCGGATTCCGGAAGTCCTCGGGGTACGAGACCTTCTCGGCCTCCTCCTCGCTGTCGAAGAGATCCATGGGCTCGGTGACGTAACCGAGCTGCATGTTCGCCTGTTTGAGCCCCTCGATGGGACGTCCGGTCTCGGCATCGATCTCGTGCGGCGGGCGCACGGCGGCGACGACGTAATACGGAGCCGCCTCCTTCATGGCGATGGCCCTGTAGGTGGCGCGCCACTCCACCGTCAGCGAGCGGGTGCCGCGCGGCACCGGCTTGCGCTCCGGGAAGATCTGGAACCCCTCCGCGCGCTCCTGGAATCCGGAGGTCATGCACCCTCCGTCCACCCATGCGTCCCGTACCGGGCCGGTCTCCCGGATATTGGCCGGGGCACCATCGGCCGACGGCTTGTCCCCCGCAGGCGACTTCGGTGCCGCCGACCCCTTCCCCTTCCCTGCCGGGTCCTTCCCACCGTCCCCGTCGGGCAGCAGCCACGCGCCCACACCCGCCAGCGCCGCCACCGCCACGGCCGTCCCGGCCGCCGCGAGGATCCAGCCCTTACGCCGCGTGCCGGACGGCATCCGCCCCGTCGCCGCCCCCGACTGCGCGGCGACGGTGGGCACATATGTCGCCGGATGCGGCTGCGGCGTCCCTCCCGTCGGCGGCCCGGACTCCGCGGGCACCGCCTCCCCGGGACCGGCCAGCGCCCCGTAATGCGGGTCCTCCACCAGCGCCGTCGTCACCCCGCACCTCCGGATGACCTCCGCCAACCCGGGCCGCTCCTCCGGCTCCTTGGCGGCACACGCCCGGATCAGCTCCGCGACCCCGGCCGGCACCCCGGCGACGTCTATCTCCTCGTGCACCACCCGGTACGAGACCCCGTGCGCCTGCCCGTCCCCGTACGGCGCCCGCCCCGTCGCCGCGTACGCCATCGTGGCGCCCAGCGCGAAGACGTCCGCCGCCTCGCCCGCCTCGTTGCGTATCAGCACCTCCGGCGCGAGGAAGCCAGGCGTCCCCGGCACCATCCCCGTGTGCGTCAGTGCGCTCTGCTCCAGGCCGCGGGCGATGCCGAAGTCGATCAGCTTCGGGCCGACCGGCGACAGGATGATGTTGTGCGGCTTGAGATCGCGGTGCAGCACGCCGTACGCATGCACGCTCGCCAGCGCCTCGGCGAGCGCGGCGAAGAGCCTCAGACAGCTGTCGGGCGGCAACGGGCCGTGCCGGCGCACCGCTTGGAGCAGCGTGGGGCCCGGCACGTACTCGGTGGCCAGCCAGTAGGGCGGCGCGTCCAACGCGGCGTCGACGAGGTTCGCCGTATACGCGCCGTGCACCGCCCGCACCGTCTCCACCTCACGCCGGAACCGGTCCAGAGCGTCAGGGGCAGCATCCGCGAAGTCATCGCGGATGACCTTGATGGCAAGCTGCCGCCCGCCCGGCGAGCGCCCCAGGTACACCTGCCCCATGCCGCCGGCGCCGAGCCGGCCGAGGAGGACGTGCGGGCCTAATTGGGCAGGGTCTTGGGGGCGCAAATGTTCGGGAGCCACTCGGGGACTCTGGCATGCGGGGAAGGCCTGTTCAAGCGGCTTCCCGATGCCGGGCGGCCACGGCACCGCGGTCGTGACGCTGCGTGCGGGGCTCGTCAACGGCGTTGCCCAGCGTCACATGCCGTGATACACAGAGTGAGCAACTCAGGGGAGGTCTGTGACACCCGGCCCCGCCCCAGCGGTCCGGATTTGCAGAGAGTTCGTATCTGCACACAACACACGTGCGGATGACGCCAAATCGACATCTGCAGGCGTCTCCATCGGGGAGGATGGGAGAGCCCGCCGACCGGCGGGGTACGGCAACGCACCACTAGGGGCGGTGAGTTACGAGATGTTCATGGCGGCCGAGAAGGGTGACATCAACACCATTATCGATGGCATCGCCCCTGACTGGGGCCCCTTCGGCAGCTTGGGCCAGGAAGCCCGGGTCATGGTTGAGGTCGTGATGGCCTTCGCCATTCTGCTGTGTCTGGCCATCGCGATCTGGGGCGCGGCGAAGCAGCGCATCGGCGCCACGGCGCTGCGCGACACCTTCAGCGCGGAGCAGGGCAAGGGATTGATCGTGGCCGGGCTCACGGGCGTATTCATCATCGGATCGCTCGGCACGGTCTTCACCATCGTCTACGGAATGGCGGTGTAGCCCGACGACCCGCGAGGGTCGGCCGGTTGCGCCGACCGGTCGGCCGGTGGCGGCTGCGGGCCCGCACGCACGGAGTCGTGCGGCTCCCCTGCGCCGTATCGGCCGATCCGGCTCCGGCGCCCGCCCCTGCCCTCGCGACCCCAAGCCGCTCCCGGTCCCGTAACGAACGGGACTGCGCGGCCCCTCTCGCTTTCCGACGGCCCAGAAGGGGGGTGCGGACTGTGATGGCGACCGAGGTGACGACGGCTGCGATGTCAGTGCCGGATGTCACGCTGAGTACTGGCGCACACCGTGTGCCGACACATCGCGCACCCGCGCCCGGCGAAAGCGGGGTGCGGCCCTCCGGTTGGGCCGCGGGGGCGCTACGGTCCTATGTCGCAAGGGAGTTGGCGGCGTCCGCTGAGCAAGGAGCTATCCGATGAGCCACGGCGACGAGCGCTTCGACGACGTCGGCGGCGGCCGTGCCGGCGGCGACTATGACTACGGCTTCGCGTACGGAGCCGGCGGCTCCGGCGAGCGGCGGCAGACGCGGGTCCGGTTGCCCGGCGGCGACGACGACTCCTTCGATTCCGGTACGGGCGGCGGGCGCGGGG
>NZ_JAAKZV010000540.1 GCF_011044975.1 Streptomyces coryli
GGCTCAGGGGGCTCAGGGGCAGGGGAAGCCGGACGTTCCCGAAGCCCGGGAGGCGAAGGCTCAGGATGAGCTGACCGCCGCCAAGTCCGGGTCGTTGTCGCAGGACGCCTTCCAGGCGCTGCTCAACAAGATCGAGAAGGTGCGGCGGCCGGAGTCGCCGGCGTAGCTGGGCGCCCTGGAGGTGCTTGCGCTCGGCGTAACCGCCGGTCGGCAAGCGTTTACGGCCAAGGGCGCAGTGCGGTGGGCGCGCGCCCCCCAGTAGTGTCTTGGGCATGTCCCCCGATGTCGCGATCGTCGCCGATTCCACGGCCTACCTGCCGCCGCAGGCGCTGCGCCGGCACGGCATCACCTCCGTACCGCTGACGGTGGTCCTCGGCGACCGCGCGCTGGAGGAGGGCACGGAGATCTCGGCCCGTTCGGTCGCGGAGGCGCTGAAGAAACGGCGTCCGGTGACGACGTCGCGCCCGAGCCCGGAGCAGTTCGCGGCGGTGTACCGCGCGGCGGCGGAGGCCGGGGCGAGCGGCGTGGTGTCGCTGCACCTGTCGGCGGAGTTCTCGGGCACGTACGACGCGGCCGTGCTGGCGGCGAAGGACGCTCCGGTGCCGGTACGGGTCGTGGACACCGGCATGGTGGCCATGGCGCTGGGCTTCTGCGCGCTGGCGGCGGCGGAGTCGGTGGCGGCCGGGGGCTCACTGGACGACGCGGTGGCGGCGGCGGAGAAGCGGGCGGCGGGGACTTCGGCGTATTTCTATGTCGACACCTTGGACTATCTGCGACGGGGCGGCCGGATCGGCGCCGCGCAGGCGCTGCTGGGCTCGGCCCTGGCGGTGAAGCCGCTGCTGCAACTGGAGAACGGCCGCATCGAGCTGCGCGAAAAGGTCCGCACGGCGTCGAAGGCGATCGCGCGCCTGGAAGAGATCGTGGTGGCGCGCGCGGGTGCGGAGCGGGTGGACGTCGCCGTACACCACCTGGCGGCGGCCGAGCGCGCGTCGCAGCTGGCGGAACGGCTGCGGGAGCGGGTCCCGGCGCTGCGGGACGGGGTGGGGGAGCTGCATCTGAGCGAGGTGGGTGCGGTGATCGGGGCGCATACGGGGCCGGGGTTGTTGGGGGTTGTGGTGTCGCGGGGGTGACGGGCTTTTCCACAACCGGCCGGTAATCCACCGACTTTCCTCTTGATCAACTGGTGTGTGCGGGGCGCCCGTAGCGTCCCCGGACATGAGCACACGTATCGCAACGAGAGGCCCGGGAGGCCTCCCTGACGGCCGCATCCGGCATCGCGCCCGCGCTCGCTTTCGGCGGGGAGTGGGTGGGATG
>NZ_JAAKZV010000541.1 GCF_011044975.1 Streptomyces coryli
CTGAGGGATCGGGCTGGGGCTGCGGCTGGGACGGCGGCTGGGACTGCGGCTTCGACTCCGGCTGAGGCTGGTGTTGGGTAGGTGCTGGTACGGGCGGCTTGGCATCGGATGGTGACGGCCGCGCTGCCGGGTCCAGCCCGGCGCGGTGCCAGTGGGGTTGGCTGGCTACGGAGGGAGTGGGGGCCGTGGGCGCGCTGGGGTGCCGGGTGCGGCTTAGTTGGTGAGGCGGCTGCCTTGGGGGGTGCGGCGGTAGAGGACCGAGCGGCCTTTTCGGGTGCGGGTGACCAGGCCTGCTCGTAGGAGGACGCCCAGGTGGTACGAGACTGTGGCCGGGCTCAGGAAGTTGGCTGTGGCCAGGGATGTCGTTGTCGTTGGGTGGTCCAGGGCGGTCAGCAGGCCGGCCCTGGTTGTGCCGAGGAGGGCGGCCAGTGGGCCGTCGCCTGCGGTGGTGGGGCCGGCGCCGACCGGGTAGTTGAGGATCGGTGGTAGTCGCGGGCCCGCCAGCTGGTCCACTGCCACTGTGGGGCGCTGCGCGAGCAGGGACGGGACCAGGACTACGTGCGGCACGTCCATGGAGCCGCAGAACCGGCTTGCGACCTCCAGCGTCCCGTCGCGCCAGCGCATGCCCGGGTGCAGGGTCGAGAAGAGGGCGGCGGCGCCGCGTCGGGCCAGGATGTCCGCGCATCGGTCCACGTCCGCGTCCAGCTCTGCCTTCGCCCTTGGCCAGTGGGCGGCGAAGGTGAGATCCCAGTAGCGTCGCAGCTCGTCCGCTGCCTGGTCGGCGATGCCTGCGCCGTCCCGGTCCAGGGCCTCTCGTAAGACGGTCGGCAGCTCGCTGCCTCTGCCGTCGAGGCCGATGTGCGGGCGGCCGCCGCGTACCACCCGCAGTTCGGTCACGATCCGGTCCGCCGGAGTGGCGCGGACCAGGGCCAGTTCCTCGTCGATGGTGGGGGCGGGGCCGGCCGGGTGCGGGCTCAGGAAGTCGGGTACGTAGCCGCGGTCGATCAGTGCGCACGCTGTCAGCAGCGGCAGCTGTTCGTGGCGCAGCGTGCGGCGGGCGCGGGCGAGCCAGGGGGCGGCGCCGGGGCGTGGGCGCAGGCCCCACGGGAGCAGGGTGGCGGCGACCTCGTGCAGTGGTGAGACGGCGAAGCGGGACTGTGCCAAACCGGCGGCGTCGACGGTGAGTTGCAGCATGGGTGGAGCACCCCCGCAAGCCTTCGAATGTGCTCGAATCCTCGCACGGAAGCCATCCCTCCGGGCGGGCGCCGAGCAAGCTGTGTCCCCGCGGCAACCGCCCGTCCGGCACGGGGGT
>NZ_JAAKZV010000542.1 GCF_011044975.1 Streptomyces coryli
GGTGGGGAGTGGGGCTGGGATGCGGCGGGGCGGCAGTGCGCGTGGGTGGCGTCGGAGGCTGTGCGTGTCGCGGCAGTTCGGGTTGCGGCATTTCGACCGGGGTCAGGGGGCGGCGGAGTATCTCGGTGTGATCGCGGTGGTGGTGGCGATCGTGGGTGCGCTGTTGATGACGACGGTGGGTGACACCATCGCGCAGGGCATCAGTACTCAGGTGTGCAAGGTCACCGGCGGCGAGGACTGCGGGAAGAGCGGTGATCCGCAGGCTGATGGTTCCAACGGCGGCGGGGACGGCCAGGACGGCGGCGGCGACGGGTCCGGGGGCGATTCTGCGGACAATGCCGGGGCCGATCCGAATCTGAGTCCTGAGGAGCGGGCGTACAACAGGGCCAAGAGTGAGCTGGACAAGGCGCTCAAGGAGTACGACGTTACGAAGGCGGATCTGAAGAAGGCCGCCAATGAGCTGATCAAGATTGCCGGTGAGGAATCCGGGCTGACCGATGCGTTGAAGTGCATTACCGAGGGTGATGGCAGTGCCTGCACCGAGACGGTCATCAATGCGCTGTTGATGGCGGTCGGTGGGATGCCGTTGAAGTTGGCGAAGAAGTACCTCCTCAACCCGAAGAAGGGCTGGAATGTCGGCAAGTCGATCGTCAAGAACGGCTACAAGATCGGCAAGAGCCTGAAGGGTCTGTACGACCAGAGCAAGAAGATCAAGAAGCTGAAGGAGAAGACGGCCAGGCTGAAGGAGAAGGCCGACGCCGCCCGCAAGAAGCGCAAGAACGGCAAGCCCACCGCCTGCCCGGTCAAGCACAGCTTCCTGCCCGGCACCCCGGTCCTGCTCGCCGACGGCTCACGCCGGCCGATCCAGGACCTGCGCGCGGGTGAGAAGGTCTGGGCCACCGACCCGGCCACCGGCCTCACCGCTCCCCGCCCGGTCACCCGCACCATCACCACGCACGACGACAAGGACTTCACCGTCCTGACCGTCGCCACTCCCACCGGCCCGGCCCGGGTCACCACCACCGACACCCACCCCTTCTGGCAGCCCGGCCAGGACCGCTGGACCGACGCCGGCGACCTCACCCCCGGCGACCACCTGCGCACCCGCACCGGCAACACCCTCACAATCACCGGCATCCACCGCTACACCCAACGCCAAACCACCCACGACCTCACCATCGCCGACACCCCCACCTACTACATCGGAATCGGCAACCGAAACGCCCTCGTCCACAACAACGACGACTGCG
>NZ_JAAKZV010000543.1 GCF_011044975.1 Streptomyces coryli
ACCCACACCCAACCCACACAAGAGACCTACCGAACCTACGGCAGCAGACCAACCGACACATGGGCCCCAGGACCCAACACCACGCCCCGACTTGGGATCTAACGGCCGCTCAGAAGCGAGCCATCACCTCAAGTTTTCCGATCCCGACCCACCGAGCTAGTGCATCGGTGCGCGCTGCGGTCGCAGCAGAGGGTGCCGCGGGGCCCGCTGGTCGGGCGGGAGCTGGAACCAGTCCTTCACTCCCGGGCGGGTGATGAAGACGATGGCCAAGATCGGGAGGATGAGCTGGGTCACGCCCTTGGGGTCGCCGTTGCCCATCGTGCCGAGGGCGGAGAGGATCCAGAATGCCTGGAGGATGATCACCAGGCGGCGGTTCCACAGGCCGCGATGCCACATCTTGCGGCAGAGCAGGAGGCCCAGAGCGGGTTTGATCAGTTCGTACGTCAGGTGGCCCACCAACTCGCCGGAGAAATCGTCGGCGATCAGCAGCACGGCGAAGCAGAGCAGCACTGCCAGCCCCGCCTGCGTGAACATCACGGCTCGAGCGTTCCGGAGGGGTTTGGGCATCGGAAATCCGGTGAAGGGCTGCGTGGCCGGCCAGGGCGGTGGTGTCGGTGGCGGGCCGAAGCCGGTCTGCGGCGGACCGAAGCCGGTCTGCGGCGGACCGAAGCCGGCCTGCGGTGGGCCGAAGCCGGGTGCGGGGGGTTGCTGCTGTGGACCGTTGGGCCAGTGGTCTCCTGTCATGCCGCCGGACCGTAGCAGTTGCAAACGTTTTAATGGAAGGGGTTCAGGAGCTTGCTTCCCTGCAGGTTGGGGTTGATCGAGGCTGTTTGGTTCGCGCCCTGGGGCTAGCATCTGCAAGAGCAACCACTTTGCTGGTGAGTGGCGTCCGAGCCCGGAAGCGCTGCGCCGCGCGTGCGGAAGACAGGTCCCCGGTTGGGCCCGCAGGCCCATGACCTGGGCCGCCCGTGTCGGTACGCTCGCCGCGTGCACGCACTCATCGCTCTTCTCTCCGCTGTCTACGGCGCCGGCGTCGGACTGCTGCTGCCCCGGGCCGCGTATCGGCTCGCCGTCGAGCCGGAGGAGCCATGGCGCGGGGAGTGTCCCGGCGGGCATCCGGTGACCGGTCCGGGGGGCGGGTGGATCGGGATAGCGCGGTGTCGTCACTGTGCCGTACAGGGGGCGGTCACAGCGGCGGCGTCCGCGAGCGGGGGCACCGGGGCCG
>NZ_JAAKZV010000544.1 GCF_011044975.1 Streptomyces coryli
CACCCGCCCCCACCCCCAACAGACCTGGCGAACTCAGCGAAACTCCGCCCCGGACGCCCAAGCGCCCGGTCCACACCATCCGAGACATACGCATCCCGCCCCTCCCTCAGCGGCTCGATGACATCCGCGAACGCCTCCGCATCCGTAACCGCCACCCCCTCCCCCACAAGCTCCGCCACGTACTCCTCAACAGACAGCGGCACATACCGAATATCCCGACCAGCCACCTCCGAAATCACGGCCACCGCCTCCGCCAACCCCACCGCCCGCGGCCCGGACAATTCATAAATCTGCCCCGCATGCCGCTCCTCGGTAAGCGCGGCAACCACCACCGCAGCAATGTCCTCGGCATCAACAAAGCTGGCTGCTCCGTCCCCACCCGGCAGCCGCAGCTCACCCGCACGGATGGCATCGGCAAAGAACCCCTCGCTGAAATTCTGCGCAAACCAACCCGGCCTGCTGATCGTCCACTCCAGACCGCTCTCCCGCACCGCAGCCTCACTGTCGACGATCCCGTCCAGGACACCGTCGCGGTCCTTCACATAATGCGGATCGTCGATCCCGCGCCCCGACGCGAGCACAACCCGCCGCACCCCATGCGCCACCGCCCGCTCGATAAACGGGCGAACGAGCCTCGTACCGTCCAGCTGCACGATGTACACAGACTGCACGCCCTCGAGCGCGGCATCCCAGGTGCCACGCTCGGTCCAGTCGAAGACATGCTCACCGCTCCGGGCTGCCGCACGAACGCGGAGCCCCTTGGCTCGCAACTGACTGACGACTCGGCGGCCGGATTTGCCGGTCGCCCCGGTGACCAGAATGGGTTTCTCAGACATAGCCTCAGTCAACCCACCCGCACCGAGACCATC
Source organism: Streptomyces coryli (assembly GCF_011044975.1). GTDB lineage: Bacteria > Actinomycetota > Actinomycetes > Streptomycetales > Streptomycetaceae > Streptomyces > Streptomyces coryli. The sequence goes on from NZ_JAAKZV010000544.1 coordinate 870, forward strand.
CATGGCTGAAAACCTCCATCTGATGTCTGAGCGTCTAGGCTGAAGGGCATGGACCCCGTCGCAGAGCTCCTGGCAGACGTACGAGCCCGCGGCGCCGTCTTCCGGCAAACAGTCATGCGACCCCCATGGGCCCTCAAGATGGCCAGCGGCGCCCCACTCACCCTCGCGACCATGCTGCGCGGCCACGCCTGGATCGTCCCCGACCAGCACGAACAACCGGTGCGCATCGAGACCGGCGACATCGCCGTCATCCGTGGTGACGTGCCCTACACGGTGGCCGACGACCCCGCCACCACACCCTCCCTGGTGGTCACAAGCGCCGACTACTGCCCCACGACCGAGAGCGACATCGAGCC
>NZ_JAAKZV010000545.1 GCF_011044975.1 Streptomyces coryli
GGTTGGGTCCGGGGTGGAGCGGGTGACCGTCGCGTCCGGAGCGGCGGCGTGCGTGGCCGCGTCCGGGGTGCGGCCGCTCGTCGTCGCGTCGTGGGGACTGTCGACCGCGGCCGAATCCGGAGTGGTGCGGCTACGCGGCACGTCGCGGGTGCCGTCAGCAGTGGCCGGGTCCTGGGCGCGACCGCTCATCGTCGCGTCCCGGGTCTCGCGCGACACCGGGCTGGTGGCCTGGCCCGACGCTCCGCCCGTCGCGTGGTGCGACGCGGCGCTTGCCGGCTCGTCCGGTGACGTATTCGCCGCCTGACCCGGCGCTTTGCTCGTTCCCTGGTTCGGTGCCGCGTCGGCCGCCTGGGCGGACGCCTCGGTTATCGCCGGGTGCGGCGCCCTGCTCGGCGCCGGGGTCAGTGCAGCGTGTCCCGCTTCGCCCGGTGCCGTGCCGGTCGCTGGCGCGGAGGTCTCGCGCGTCGCCGGGCGCGGCGCTGCGCTTGTCGCCTCGCCAGGCGTCGCGTGCGGTGCCTCCGATGCCACCTCCGCGGGCATGCCCGATGCCGTGCTCGTCGCCGCGTGCGACAGCGCATCCGTCCGCGACGCGACACCCGCGGGTGGCTTCGACGCGGCACCCGCCGACTGCCCGGCACCGGAGTCCTCGTCCCCTGCGCCGCCGTTGGCAGCGTCCCGCGCACCGGCGTCATCCGGGGCACCCCGCGTCAGACCGACCGCGATTTCCGGGCGACCAGCCTCGCCGCCACTCGTCGTGCCCGCGCCCATCGGCTGGGGGACGCCCATGTCGCCGGTCGTGGTCCCACCGTCCACCCGCGTCGGCGCAGCACCCGCGGCATCCGCCCGCGGCACAACACCCGCGTCGCCCGCCGGCGTGCCCCCGCCGCTCGGCTCGGACGCAGCTCCCGCGCTACCCACCGCCGTGCCCCCGCCGCCCGGCTCCGCCGCAGCGCCCTCGTCTCCGGTCGCACCGTCGCTCACCGACCCGGCGCCGGCGCCGCGGCCCCCCTCGCCTCTGGCCGCACCATCCTCCGCCGCCCCAGCGCCTCCGCCGCTCTCCGCCGACACCGGCTCGTCGCCGCCCGCCGAGGACTCCGTACGTGCCGACGTCTCACCGCTCGCCGACGCTCCCGTACGTGCCGATGTCTCGCCTCCCGCCGACGCTCCCGTACGCGCCGACGTCTCGCCTCCCGCCGATGCCCCCGTACGCGCCGACGCCCCAC
>NZ_JAAKZV010000546.1 GCF_011044975.1 Streptomyces coryli
GTGCCGGAGTGGGTCGGGGAGCGGCGGGCGGCAGGGGCGCGGGCGCGGGCCGCGGGGTATGAGCCCGCGGCTGACCTGGCCAGGATCGAGGCGCTGGGCGGGCGCTTCGTGTGTCCGGGGGATCACGAGTGGCCGCAGCAGCTCGATGACCTGGGCGACGCGACGCCTGTGGGGCTCTACGTGCGCGGGCGCGCGGACCTGCGGCTGTGGGCGCTCTCGTCGGTCGCCGTGGTCGGCGCCCGCGCCTGCACCGAGTACGGCGCGCATGTCGCCGCCGAGCTCGCCGCAGGCCTCGCGCGGCGGGGCTGGGTGGTGGTCTCCGGCGCCGCGTACGGCATCGACGGGGCAGCTCACCGTGGCGCGCTGGCCGCGAACGGCGCCACCGCCGGGGTGCTCGCCTGCGGGCTCGACCGCTGCTATCCGCCCGGTCACACCGAGCTGGTCGAGCGGATCGCGGCGCAGGGGCTGCTGGTCGGCGAGCTGGCGCCGGGGACGCACCCCACCCGCGGCCGCTTCATCCTCAGGAACCGGGTCATTGCCGCGCTTACCCGCGGCACCGTCGTGGTCGAGGCCGAGCACCGCAGCGGGGCGCTGTCCACGGCGCGATGGGCGCAGCGCCTCGGAAGGGTGACCGGCGGCGTGCCGGGACCCGTCACCTCCGGGCTGTCCGCCGGCGTGCACGAACTGCTGCGCGGTGAGGGCGTGGTCGTGACCGACGCGGACGACGTGGTCGAGCTCGTCGGGCGGATCGGCGCCGACCTCGCGCCGCGGCGGCGCGGCCCCGTGGTCGGCCGGGATCTGCTGCCGACCGCCACGGCCCGGGTGCTGGAGGCGCTGCCGGCGCGGGGTGGAGCGGATTGTGTGTTCATCGCACGGAGTTCGGGCACGCAGCGCGAGGAAGCGCTGGGCAGACTTTATGAGCTGCTGTCACTCGGATACGTGGAACGTGTGGGCGATCAATGGAGGTTGACCGGGGTGGGCCGAGGGCACCCCATCGGGTGGCGAGGCGGTCCTTGATCTGGGGCGATCGGGTGAAAAGGTGGAGGTGATGCCAGAGTTCGGACTCCCCGCCACGCATTCGCGGGAGCGTTGCGCCGCCGCGGCGGTAACCCTGGGGTGCGGTCGGCGGAACGTATCTTCGCACCGATCAACCCGCCCCGGTCGCCCTCCGCGATGCGCCGGTCACGCTACGCTCACGTGGTCTTCCCCCGCCCCACCGACC
>NZ_JAAKZV010000547.1 GCF_011044975.1 Streptomyces coryli
GTGCTGGGGTCGCGCGGGCCTGCGGCGTTGGGGCCGGGCGTGCCCGGGGTGGCTGGGCTGTCCGGCGTGCCTGAGGTGCCCGGGCTGTCCGGCGTGCCTGAGGTGCCCGGCGTGTCTGGCGTGCTGGTCATCGGGCGCCTCCTCGGGTGCTTGCCTCGGCTTCGGCGGCGCGGAGGAAGTCGAGGGAGGTGCGGGCCAGTTCGGGGCCGGCGTGGGAGTCGCGGGGGAGCTCCACGCTGATCAGGCCGCGGTAGCCGGTGGTCTGGAGCGCCTCCAGTACGGGCGGGAAGTCGATCTCGCCCTCGCCGAACGGGAGGTGCTCGTGCACGCCCCGGTACATGTCCTCGATCTGGACATGCGCCACCCAGGGCGCGGCGGCGCGTACGCAGTCGGCGGGCGGGGCCGGTTCCAGGCACTGGCAGTGACCGATGTCGAGGGTGAGGGCGAGGGAGTCCGGGGCGCCGAGGGCGGTGCGGAGGCGGTGGAAGCCGTCGAGGTTGTGGAGGAGGTGGCCGGGTTCCGGCTCTACGGCGACGGGAACGCCGGCGGCAGCGGATGCCTCGAGGACGGGAGCGAGTTCGTCGGCGAGGCGCTTCCAGGCCTCGTCCTCCGGGACGCCGTGCGGGCGTTGGCCGGAGAAGCAGTGGACGGCGGCGGCGCCGAGGTCGGCGGCTACCCGTACGGCGGTGAGGAGCAGCCCCGCCCGGGCCTGGCGGGCGGCCGGGTCCGGGTCGAGGAGGGTGGGGTAGTGCTTGCGCCGCGGGTCGAGGACGTAGCGGGCGCCGGTCTCGATGGTGACCGCGAGGCCGGTGTCGGCGAGGAGGCCCGCGACCTTGGCCGTACGGGCCGCGAGGTCCGGGGCCAGCGGGTCGAGATGCATGTGGTCGAGGGTCAGGGCGATGCCGTCGTAGCCGAGGTCGGCGAGGAGGTGAGCGGCGTCGGTGAGGCGGAGGTCGGTGAGGCCGTTGGTGCCGTAGGCGAGGCGGAGTGGCGTCATGTCGCGCTCACCTTTCTGGAGAGGCGGCGGGCGATCGGCGCAAGCGCCGTGATGGCGGCGGCGGTCACCGGTCGGCCGGCGCGGGCGGCGAGGGCGGCTTGCAGCGGGATCATGGCGCGGATGCCGCCGCCTACGGCGCGTTGAGTGAGGAGGGGGGAGGGGTTGAGGGCGGCGTGGAAGGCCGGCTTGGCGG
>NZ_JAAKZV010000548.1 GCF_011044975.1 Streptomyces coryli
TTGCGGGGCAGCGGCGCCTGCGTGGGGGGTTGGCGTGATGGTGGCGGGAGTGGCAGCGGGCGGCCGGGCAGCGGCGTCTGTGTGGGTGGCGGCCTCGCCCGCGGCGGGGGCAGCCGCGCCGGTCGCGGCGGGCGCCGAAGCGGAGGCGCCCGGGGTGGTGGCCGCGGCCGACTCAGTGGCGGCGGGCGCCGGAGCGGCGACGCCCGGCGTGGCGCCCGCGGCCGACTCAGTTGCGGCGGGCGCCGGAGCGGAGGCGCCTGGGGTGGTGGCCGCGGCCGACTCAGTTGCGGCGGGCGCCGATGCGGCGACGCCCGGCGTGGCGCCCGCGGCCGACTCAGTGGCGGCGGGCGCCGCAGCAGAGGCGCCCGGGGTGTTGCCCGCGGTCGCGTGGGTGGGGGCGATGGCTTGGCGCGCGGCGTCCGCGGGGGTGGATGCGCGGGCCGCGTTTGGTGAGGCGGCGTGTCGGGCCGGGCCGGCGGGTGACGTGGGCGTGCTCAAGGGCGCTAGCGGCCCCGCTGCGCTGGTAAAGGCGGCTGCGGCCGGGCTGCCCGGGCCCGTATCGGCCGGGCGGGCCCGGCGGGCGGCGACGAATTCCGCTGTCCGGCGGACCGAGTCGGCGACGCGGCCTACCAGGTCGGAGCCGTCCTCGGCGATGCAGCCGCCGCCCGCGGCGTACGCGGCCTCGCGGCTCAGCAGCGAGGCGAGGGTGACGGCATCGAGGCTCGGGGCGTCCGCGGGGGCACCGTGGAGCCGGGGCCGGCCGAAACGGTGCCAGCCGGTGGCGGACCAGTACCGCACCGGGACCCGCAGCGCGGCGCCGCTCGCGGGCAGCACCAACCGCAGCATGTCCCCGGACGGTTCCTCCACCCCCTTCTCCCGCACCCAGCACCGCAACAGCCCCTCGCAGGCAGCAGCATCGGCAGCACTCCGCGAGTCCTCGTCCTCGAGCGGATCGGGCACACCGTCCACCCGGCGCTGCTCCTGCCCCGCCCCGCGCCGATACTGCCGCGGGACAGCGGGCTCGAGCAGTCGCGCCAGGCGGCGACGTACAGGTGCCCGCGGGGGCCCGGCGGTCGGCTCACCGGAGGACGCAGACTCGACGCTGGACTCCGCGGGGTCCGCGGAGTCCGCGGACGCGGCAGCGGCACCAGCTCCGGGAGCGGTGGCGGGTGCGGTTGGCAGGGCGG
>NZ_JAAKZV010000054.1 GCF_011044975.1 Streptomyces coryli
TCGCCGACGTCCTCGCCGACCGCTACACCGCCGACGTCATCCGCCTCCCCTCCCCACCCGACGGCGTCACCCGCCTCCACACCCGCGCGGTCCGCATCGACCGCGGCACCGGCACCGTCCAGTGCGACGACGGCAGCACCGTCCCGTACGACCGCCTCGTCCTGGCCACCGGCTCCAACCCCGTACTCCCCCCGCTCCGCGGCCTCTTCGAGCCCGACGACCGCGACCTGCCCGCCGGCGTGCACCCCTTCCGTACGCTCGCCGACTGCGAGGCACTCCGCACCGCCGCGGCCCCCGGCACCAAGGCCGTCGTCATCGGCGGCGGTCTCCTCGGCGTCTCCGCCGCCCGCGCCCTCGCGCTGCGCGGCGCCCACGTCGTCCTCGCCCACCAGGGCGAGCACCTCATGGAGCGGCACCTCGACGTCCACGCCGCGGCACTCCTCCACAGCCACCTGGAGGAACTGGGCGTCGAGGTGCACACCGAGTGCCGGGTACGCGGCCTGCGCAAAGCCGCCGGCACCGTCACCGCCGTAGAACTCGCCGACGGCTACGCCCTCGAGTCCGACCTCGTCGTCCTCGCCTGCGGCGTCCGTCCCCGCACCGGCCTCGCCCAGGCGGCAGGGCTCACCGTCCGCAAGGGCATCGTGGTCGACGACCACCTCCGCACCTCCGACCCGCGCATCCACGCCATCGGCGACTGCGCCGAACACGACGGCACCACCTACGGCCTCGCCGGCGCCGCCGTGGAGCAGGCCGAGGTCACCGCCCAGGTCATCGCCGCCGATCTCAACGGCACCACGGCCCCCCGCTACACCGGCACCCGCGCCCTCACCCGCCTCACCCTCGGCACCGAAGTCGCGGACAGCGCCTTCGACCTGGCCGCGTTCGGCGAGACCACGCCCCGGGACCCCGACGACGACGTCGTGCACCTCACCGACGCGACCCGCCGCACGTACCGCAAGGTCGTGGTCCGCGGCGACCGCCTCGTCGGCGGCATCCTCCTCGGCGACCTCGCCACCGTAGGAAATCTCGCACTCACCTGGGAGACCGACGAAGCCCTCCCCGACGCTCCCCTGCTCCACCTGATCACCGACAACGGAGGCTCCTGACGATGACCGGCAACGCACAGCGGATCGTCCTCATCGGCCACGGCATGGTCGGCCAGCGCTTCCTCGAAGCGCTCGCCGAGCGCGGGCTGACCCGCACCCATCGCGTCACCGTCCTCGCCGAGGAGCCACGCCCGGCGTACGACCGCGTCCAGCTCACCTCGTACTTCTCGGGCACCAGCCCCGACGAACTCTCCGTCACCCCCGAGGGCTTCCTCGATGAGCACGGCATCGAGCTGCACCTGAACGACCCGGTCGTCGCCATCGACCGCGAGACCCGCCGGGTCACCACCGAGTCCGGGGTCACGCACCCGTACGACACCCTGGTCCTGGCCACCGGCTCGTACCCCTTCGTCCCGCCGGTCCCCGGCAAGGACGCCGACGGCTGCTTCGTCTACCGCACCATCGAGGACCTGCTGGCCATCGAGGAGTACGCGAAGAAGCACGCCACCACCGGCACCGTCGTCGGCGGCGGCCTCCTCGGCCTGGAAGCCGCGGGCGCCCTCCAGGGACTCGGACTCGACACCCACATCGTCGAGTTCGCGCCGCGCCTGATGCCCGTCCAGGTGGATGAGGGCGGCGGCAGCGCGCTGCGCCGCACCATCACCGGCATGGGCCTGGAGGTGCACACCGGCGTCGGCGGCAAGGAGATCAAGACCGACGCCGACGGTGCCGTCCGCGCCATGGCGCTCTCCGACGACTCCGAGATCGCCACCGACCTCGTCGTCTTCTCCGCGGGCGTACGGCCCCGCGACCAGCTCGCCCGCGACGCGGGCCTCGACGTCGGCGAGCGCGGCGGGGTCGCCGTCGACGAGCAGTGCCGCACCACCAACGACCCCGCCGTCTTCGCCATCGGGGAGTGCGCCCAAGCAGCCGACGGTCGGGTGTACGGCCTTGTGGCGCCCGGGTACGAGATGGCGGAGACGGCGGCCAAGGCGATCGCCGCCGAAGACGGGGAAGCCTGCGACGGCTTCAGCGGCGCCGACCTCTCCACCAAGCTCAAGCTCCTCGGCGTCGGCGTGGCCTCCTTCGGCGACGCCCACGGCGCGGCCGACGACTGCCTCGACGTCGTCTACTCCGACTCCCGCGCCGGCATCTACAAGAAGCTGGTCGTCGCCCCCGACGGCACCCTGCTGGGCGGCGTCCTGGTCGGGGACACCGACTCCTACGGGCTGCTCCGCCCGCTCACCGGGTCCGTTCCCCCGGTGTCACCCGAGCAGCTCGTGCTCCCCGCCGGAGCCGGTGCCCCGGCCGCCCTGGGCCCGTCCGCGCTCCCGGACGAGGCGGTCATCTGCAACTGCCACAACGTCACGAAGGGCAGCATCCGCGGCGCCGTCACCGACCACGAGTGCACCACCGTCCCCGAGGTGAAGAAGTGCACCAAGGCGGGCTCCGGCTGCGGCAGTTGCGTGAAGGTCCTCACCACGCTCGTCAATGACGAGCTCGAGGCGCAGGGCGTCACCATCGACAAGGGCCTGTGCGGCTGCTTCACCTACACCCGCGCCGAGCTCTACGAGATCGTCCGCACGCTCCGTATCACCTCTTACGCCGCCCTCCTCGACAGCCACGGCCGCGAGGAGGCCAAGCGCAGCGACGGCTGCGAGGTCTGCAAGCCGACGGTGGCCTCGATCATCGCCTCGCTCGCGCCGACGATCGGCGCGGAGGGTTACGTCCTGGACGGCGAGCAGGCCGCGCTGCAGGACACCAACGACCACTTCCTCGCCAACATGCAGAAGAACGGCTCGTACTCGATCGTGCCGCGCATCCCCGGGGGCGAGATCACCCCCGAGAAGCTGATCGTCATCGGCGAGGTGGCGCGGGACTTCGGGCTGTACACAAAGATCACCGGCGGGCAGCGGATCGACCTCTTCGGCGCCCGGGTGGACCAGCTGCCGCAGATCTGGGGGCGGCTGGTGGACGCGGGCTTCGAGTCCGGCCACGCGTACGGAAAGGCGCTGCGCACCGTCAAGTCCTGCGTCGGCTGGACCTGGTGCCGCTACGGCGTCCAGGACTCGGTGAAGATGGCGATCCAGCTGGAGCTGCGCTATCGCGGCCTGCGCTCGCCGCACAAGCTCAAGTCGGCGGTGTCCGGGTGCGCCCGCGAGTGCGCGGAGGCGCAGTCGAAGGACTTCGGGGTGATCGCGACGGCGGGCGGCTGGAATCTGTACGTCGGCGGCAATGGCGGCGCGACGCCGCGGCACGCGGATCTGCTGGCGCAGGACTTGTCGGACGCCGAGCTGGTCCGCCTGATCGACCGCTTCCTGATGTTCTACATCCGCACCGCCGACCGCCTGGAGCGCACCTCGGTGTGGCTGGAGCGGATCGAGGGCGGCCTGGACCACGTACGCGACGTGGTCGTGCACGACTCCCTCGGCCTCTGCGACGAGCTGGAGGCGCTGATGGCCGACCACGTCGCCAACTACCGCGACGAGTGGGCGGAAACCCTCGCCGACCCGGACCGCCTGCGCCGCTTCGTCTCCTTCGTCAACGCCCCCGGCACCCCCGACCCGACGGTGCAGTTCGTCCCCGAGCGCGACCAGGTGAAGCCCGACCTGAACCTGCTGCAGATCCGCCCCCTGGACGCCTCCGAAGCCGCCCTCGACAACGCCCTGGAAGGAGCCTCGGCCCGATGACCCTGGCACCGGAACGCATCACCCTCCGCGTCGAACTCCGCCTCGACCGCGGCTGGCATAGCATCTGCGAACTCTCCGACCTCACCCCGGGCCGCGGCGCCGCCGCCCTGCTCCCGAACGGCGAACAGGTCGCACTGTTCCTCGACCGCGCGGGCCGCACGTACGCGATCGCCAACCGCGACCCGTTCACCGGCGCGTACGTCCTCTCCCGCGGCCTGCTGGGATCAGCCGCCGGCCGCCCGTTCGTAGCCTCCCCGCTCCTGAAGCAGCGCTTCGACCTGGAGACAGGCCGCTGCCTGGACGACGACGAGGTGACAATCCGGGCCTACACGACCCGCACCCTGTGAGGCCGGCCGGCCTCGGGTAGCGTCCCGGGGCGTGACGACGACCGCGACCGCCGACTGCCATGCCGGCCAGGGACGTTACGCCGCCACGGCCGCACTCGCGGCTGCCGCGCTGAGCGTCGTGGCCTTGGTGGTGGTGCCTGCCGTCCTCGTCCGGGCGGCGGGCGCCTTGGACGATGTGTGCTTCATCGCCATCCTCAGCCCCATCGTCGCCTTCGCGGTGTACCTGCCGGCCAACGCGTCCTTCGGGCTCGAGCAGCGCGGCCGGATGCTCACCGCCCGCACGCTCTTCGGCCGCCGCACGGTGGACCTGGGCCGGCTCGTCGGGGTCAGGCTGCTCGAGATCCCCGTCCAGCCGGGGCCGCTCCGGTGGCTGCTGCTCACCGACGAGCACGGGGTGCAACTGGCCGTACCGGAAGCGCGGATCGACCACGGCCGGCTTGCGCACGAGATAGTGACGGCCGTCCGGCGCGCGCGTTCCGGTCGCGTCCGCGTCTCCCGCGCGGCCCGGGAGCGGCTGGACCTGGAAGGGCGGCAGGAGCCCGGGTGGCTGCGCGGAGAGCTCGCCTCTCTGCTGTGGGCGGTGGCGGTGCTTGCCGTGCTGGGCGGGACGGGCATGGGGACGCTCGCCCTCTCGCTCACGCTGGCCGGCGCGACCTGACTCACGGCTTGATCCAGAACACCACCCGGATCCCGTTGGTGGAGTTGATCCGCTCGTTGATGCCGTACAAGCGCCCGTCGGCGGGGCCGTAGCCGAGGTTCTGGGTCAGGACCGGGGACGTCGTCAGTACGTGCGGCTCCACTCCCGGGCGGGCGTAGTGGATGCAGGAGTACTTGAGGGCGTCGCCCGACCCGTCGCCGACGCCGCTTGGGCAGTCCCCCGCCATGAACCAGCGGTCGCCGTCCGTCGCCGCTCCCTGCATCGCCCAGACCGGGGAGGAGTAGGCCGCCGTGGCGGTGCCCTTCGGCAGGCCCGTCGTCTCGTCCAGGGCCCAGCGGACGACGCGGCCGCCCGCCGCGCCCGCCTTGAACTCGGCCGAGACCAGGGCATCCGCCCCAGTCCGGTCCAGGCTCAGGGAGTTGAGGCAGGGAGTCGTGCCGGAGACCACCGCGCAGGCCGCCGTGCCCGTCGTGGTCCGGTATTCGCCGATCATCGGCAGCGCGTAGTTGCTCCAGCGGGCGGACGACGCCGAGCCGGAGATGCCGACCGCCTCCGTGCTGGAGTTGACCTTCCAGATGTGGGCGAGGTCGTAGACCTGCAGATAACGGCCGTTGGCGACGAAGAGCTTCGTGCCGTACCAGACGACCCCGTCCGCGTGCGTCCACTTGGCGGCGGTGAAGTTGCCGTTGCCGGCAGCGTCCAGCGTCGGCCGCACCAGCAGCAGATGGTTGTAGCGGATGCCGCCGCCCTCGGCATTCACCAGACTCACCCGGGCGAACTCGTTCGCCACCGCCCCCGGCGTCCCCATCCCCCGGCTGAAGTGCCAGGAGGCGACGAATGTCCGGCGCCCGTCCCAGAGGCCGTCGGCCTTCGCGTCGTACGAGCCGCTGAGCCCCTGCGGCGTCCATCCGCCCGCCGTGGTGTACGAGTTGGAGGTGTCGTCCGCCTTGTCCCAGCAGAAGCCGCCGGGGCTGAGCGACCCGCTCAGCCCGGTGCCGTGGCACAGCCCGGCGGATCCCGTGCGCCCGCCGGAGGTGAGCACCTCAGTGGCGTTACGGACCGCCACGGCCGGGTTCTTCTCGACCGCCGTCAGCGCCTTCCCGTAATCGGCGAAGGTGGAACCGGCGTCGAGCCTGAACTGCCCCACCGTCCCCGCATCGACCGGAGCGAAGGGCAGCGCGGCCGGGGCCGCCTGCGCCGCCGGGAGCCAGGCCGCCACCGCGGCGGAAGCGGCGGCCAGTGCCGTACCGAACGTAAGTCGCCATGAACGCGTCACGTCGGCAGAGCGTACCGGCCGCCGCCCTCCTGCCATAGGGATCAGCGGCTCACTTCCCGCCGCCGCCCATCTCCGCCAGCCCGGCCCGCGCGTACTGCTCGTCCGTGTCGCCGCTCGGCGCCCCGCCCACGCCGATGCCGGCGAGGCAGACGGGGGTGCCCGGCACCGGCACGCCGCCGGCGAGGAAGAGCGAGCCCGGGATGTCGGCGAGGCGCGGGTTGCCCTCGACCACGCCCGCCATCTCCGATGTCGGGCGGCAGAAGTGGGCCGCCGTCTTGGCCTTGGCGATGGCCGAGTCGACGCTCAGCGGACCGGCGCCGTCGCCGCGCACCTTGGCGATGATGGTGCCGTTGCGGTCCACGATGGCGGCGCTCACCCGGTCGGTGCCCTCCGCGGCGGCGAGGACGGCCGCCAGCATCTTGGTGGCGGTGGCGGCCGAGACGTGGGTGTCGCGGTACACCGAACCCTGGGCGCCGGCCTTGCTCCCCGGGGTGGCACCCGTGGGCGGGCCGTCGACGGCGGCGGCCGGCGCCGCGGCGAGGACCGCGGCGGTCGCGGCCGCCAGCAGGGCGCCGGCGAGGGATTTCGTGGACATGGGGACTCCTAGCTCATCCGGCGGCGATCCATTCGCTCCGGTTCGCAGGCATATTCACCGAGCCCGGGGCGGAACGGGCCCGCACCGGGCGGTTCTTGCCTGCACACCACTCAATAAGATCAACGGCGCTCCGCTCCCGTCCCAGCGCGCTCCTTCTCCTCTACCGCACCCGCTCGTACTCTGTGCGCATGTCTGCCTGGAGCGCACGCGACATCCCTGACCAGAGCGGCCGTACGGCCGTCGTCACCGGGGCGAACAGCGGCATCGGATACGCCGCCGCCCGGGAGCTGGCCCGCGCCGGAGCGCGCGTCGTCCTCGCCTGCCGGAGCGAACATCGCGGCGGCGAGGCGCTGGCCCGGCTGCGCGCCGAGGTCCCGGGGGCCGAGGCCGAGCTGCGGCCGCTCGACCTCGGGGATCTGAAGTCCGTACGGGACTTCGCCGACGGCCTCCCGGGCTCATCGGACGGGAGCCTCGATCTGCTCATCAACAACGCCGGCGTGATGGCGATCCCGTACGGCGAGACGGCCGACGGCTTCGAGACCCAGATCGGGGTGAACCACCTCGGGCACTTCGCGCTCACCGGGCTGCTGCTGCCGCGGCTGACCGCCGCCGAGCGGGCCCGGGTGGTGAGCGTCTCCAGCCTCTTCCACTTCACGAGCCAGGTGGACCTGAACGATCTGCACATGCGGCGGCGCTACCGCCGCTGGGTGCAGTACGGCCGCTCCAAGTCGGCCGACCTGCTCTTCGTCCACGAGCTGGCCCGCCGCCTCGCCCGCGCGGGCTCCGACGTCGTCGCGGCCGCCGCCCACCCCGGCTACGCGGCCACCAACCTGCAGGCCGCGAGCGTCCAGTCGGAGCACCGCCCCCTCGCCGAACGGATCTTCGCCATCGGCAACCGCCTGATCGCCCAGTCCGCGGACGACGGCGCCCTGCCGACCCTCTTCGCCGCCACCGCCCCCGGCGTGCACCCGGACACCTTCATCGGCCCGCGCGTCCTGGGCTGGCGCGGCGCCCCGAGCACGTCCACGCGAGCGAAGTGGACCCTCAACGACGCGGCCTCGCAGCGCCTGTGGGAGGAGTCGGAGCGGCTGACGGGGGTGACGTACGAGGGGCTGGGCTGACGGCCCGGTTCACCCCATCTCGATCCGGACCGCATGGTGCCCGTCCAACGCCGCCGGTATCCGGGCGGGGGCGGGCCTGCCGTCGAGCGTGCACGAGACGATGCGCTGCCCCGCGCCCTCGACCGTGAGGTCCAGCGTCGCGCCGCGGTAGGCCAGCCCGGACAGCGTGACCGGACCCCACCCCGGCGGCAGGCTCGGCGCGAAGGACAGCCCGCCGTGCCCGGCGCGCAGGCCGAAGAGCCCCTGGTGGATCAGGCGCAGATAGCCGGTCGCCGACCAGGTCTGATCCGGCTGCGAGTCCCACTGCCTGCCGACCTGCCGGCCGCCGTCTACCGCGCCGGTACGGGCGTGGTAGATCTCCCAGAAGTGGCCGTCCCCGTGCCACAGTTCCGCGATGTCCGTCACCGTCCGCGCGAAGAGGTCGGCACGGCCGCCGCGCGCGGCCGCGTGGCCCCACATGGCGGTCGTCATCGGCCACACGATCACGTTGTGCCGCCCCGGGTGCGCGTCGTCGAAGCGGTCGAAGTGCGGCCAGACGTTGACCACGCCGTACGGCTCCTGGTGGATGCCGTCGAGCAGCGTGCGCACCTGGCGCGGCGACGCGACGCCGCACAGCACCGCGAAGGCGAGCCCGTTCGTCTCCTGGTGCGGCTCCAGCCGGCCGGCCTTCGGGCCCGCGCCGTGGATGAACGAGCCGTAGGTCCCGGCCTCCGGCCGCCACAGGTGCCGGTTGACGGCCGTACGCAGCCGTCCCGCGGATGCCCGCCACCGCCTCGCCGCATCCCGCTCTCCCACCAGGGCCGCCATGTCGGCGCAGGCCAGATAGGCCGCGTGGTAGAGGCAGTTGGTGGACAGCGAGAGCATTCTGTCGGTGTGCGGGTGGTCCAGCACGAAGGACGAGTCGTTGGCCGGGTCGTAGGGCGGGCTCGGGTAGCCGGCGATGCCGTCCTGCATGAAGGCCGGGCCCTCGAAGAGGCCGTACTCGGCGTTGAAGTGCTCGTCGCGGTTATGGCGCAGGGTGTTCGCGGTGGCCTCGTACGCGTCGGCGAGGAAGGGCCGGTCACCGGTGAGCAGGTAGTGCTCGCGGGCGGCGATCGCCCAGATCACCTGGTCCCACCACTGGTTGTCCTGCTGCACGATCAGGGTGCCGTCGTCCTGCCGCCGGCAGACCGACCACAGCGTGTTCCGCGCGACGGCGGGTGACAGCAGGCTGGCGGCGTTCCAGGAGTTCACCGACGCGTCGCGGGTCCACGGCTGCTCGTAGCCGCCGCCGGCCCGGATGAAGGTGCCGGGCGGGTCGGTCAGGAGGCCGGTCTGGTTGTACTCGGCGGGGTCGTACGGGACGGTGTTGATCTCCAGCAGATTCCGCAGGGCGGAGCGGTAGGCGCCGCCGAGCAGGGCGTCGCGCCCGCCGCCGAACTCGATGACGGGCGGGGCGCCGGAGGGAGCCGCGGCCGAGGCGGAGGCCGGCATCGCGCCCGCGCCCGCGGCGGTGAGACCTGCGACGGCGGAGCCGCGGAGCAGGGTGCGGCGGGAGAGGGGGCGGCGGTTCGCGGGCGAGGTCATGGGCGGTCCTCCGCTCGACAACGATGTCAGCCATGCCCTTCCGGAGGCTTCCACGCCACCACACCGGTGTCAACGCGTCGCACGCGCCACGGAGTTCAGGACCTGCGCGCTACGTAAGCCCCGACGCCTCGAAGACCTTCCGCGCCCCGCCCCCGTCGATGTGATCCGCGAGCGCCTGCAGCTCCCGCGTACCGCCGCGCAGGAAGCCGCGCTCGCGGGAGCGCCGGACGCCCGAGTCGAGGTGGTGCCAGAGGAGCGGGGAGGCGGCGAGCTGGCGCGGATCCAGTTGCACGCGGCCGCCCATCAGGTCCTCCAGGACCAGCCGCGAGCCCATGCCGCCGCGGCAGCGGATGGTGATCAGCTGGTCGGTGCGCACGCTCTGCTCGCGCAGCAGCCCGCGGACCGTCAGCCGGCCGCCCTCGGCGGCGATCCTCGGCGGCCGCACCAGCACGTACACGACCATCGCCAGCACCGCCCACCCGGCGGCACGCGGCAGCGCGAGCGCGCCCGTGGCGAGGTCGCAGGCGATGAGGGCAGCGAGGAGCGCGGCCGCGGCGTAGCCGCCGGTGCGCAGCTCACGGCAGCGGTGGGGGTCCGGTGCGCCGTGGTCGTTCATGGCGGGAGGCTAGGCGGACTGATCGCCGTTCGTCACCACTCTGCCAGCGGTTTTTGCCCGGTCGTGACTTCTCTGTGAACAAGGGCACAAGCGACGATCACTCCTGGAAGCCGACACACCGCCGCAATCCCTCTGTCGTAATCCCCCCTCAGGGTTGATCGTTGAGTGGTACGCCGATGACCCTCCACCGACCCAACGGCATCCGGGAGTACGGGACATGACGATCAGCCGCAGAACTCTGCTCGGGACCACATCGGGCCTCGCCCTCACCGGCGCGCTGGCCGCCTGCGGCTCGAACACCGGCCGCGGCGGCGGGGGCGGGGGTGGCGGCCCGGAGCTCGAGCACTGGTACCACCAGTACGGCGAGCAGGGCGTCGAGCAGGCGGTGAAGAAGTACGCCGACGCGTACGACAAAGCGGACGTATCCATCCAGTGGCGCCCCGGCGACTACATGCAGCAGCTCTCCGCCGCCCTCCTCACCAAGGACGGCCCGGACGTCTTCGAGACCGAGGGCCCGGAGCTCGACCAGATCCGCGGCAAGCGGGTCGCCGACCTCACCGACCTGATCAAGGACGTCAAGGACGACTACAACCCGGCCGTCCTCGCCACCAAGACGTACGAGGGCAAGGTCTACGGCATCCCGCAGGTCGTGGACATGCAGCTGCTCTACTACCGGAAGAGCCTCCTCGACGACGCCGGCGTCGAGCCGCCGCGGACCCTCGACGCGCTGGTGGACGCCGCGAAGAAGCTCACCACGAAGAAGACCAAGGGCCTCTTCCTCGGCAACGACGGCGGCGCGGCGGTGCTCGGCGCCACCCCGCTGCAGGCGGCGGGCCTGAGCTTCGTATCGGATGACGGCACGGTCGGCTTCGACGACCCGGCGGCGGCGAAGGCGCTCGGCAAGCTGCGGGCGTTGTACGCGGACAAGTCGCTGCTGCTCGGGGCGCCGTCGGACTGGTCGGACCCGGCGGCCTTCACGCAGGGTCTGACGGCGATGCAGTGGAGCGGTCTGTGGGCGCTGCCCGCCGTGAAGAAGGCGCTGGGCGACGACTTCGGGGTGCTGCCGTTCCCGAAGGACGGCGCGGCCGGCAAGCCGACGGTCCCGGTGGGCGCCTTCGCCGCCGCGGTGAACGCGAAGGGCAAGCACGTAGCGGCGGGCAAGGCGTATCTGAAGTGGCTGTGGGTGGAAAAGGAGGACTACCAGGAGGACTTCGCGCTCTCCTACGGCTTCCACATCCCGGCCCGCATCTCGCTGGCCAAGAAGGCGAAGAAGCTGCAGGAGGGCGCGGCGGCCGAGGCCGTGAAGCTGGCGACGGAGAACGGCTTCTCGAACCCGCTGATCTGGACGACGGCCGCCAACAACGCGTACAACGACGCCCTCAGCCGCATCATCAAGGACGGCAAGGATCCGGATGCCGAGCTGCGGAAGGTGGTCCGCAAGGCGCAGTCCGAGCTGGCGCGGGTGCAGGGAAAGCCCTCCTGACGTGCTGCTCCGGAAGCTGCTCGGCCCGCAGAACCGCAACCTCTGGTTCTGGGTCTTCGTGGGCCCCTTCGCGATCGGCCTGGCGCTCTTCACGTACGTGCCGCTGGCCTGGAGCCTCTATCTGAGCTTCTTCGACGCGCACAACACGGTGACGCCGGAGGACTTCGTCGGCCTGGCCAACTACCGGACGATGCTGACGGATTCCGCCTTCCAGGACAGCCTGCTGACCTTCGTCGTCTTCACGGCCGTCATCGTGCCGGCGACCTTCGCGCTGTCGCTGGCGCTGGCGCTGATGGTGAACCGGCTGCGCTGGATGCAGGCCTTCTTCAGGTCGGTGTTCTTCCTGCCGGTGGCGTGTTCGTACGTGGTCGCGGCCCTGGTGTGGAAGCTGTCGATCTTCAACGGGGTCCGCTTCGGGCTGGCGAACACGGTGCTGGGGTGGTTCGGTTCGGACCAGATCGCCTGGCTGTCCACGACGGACCCGCCCTGGTACTGGCTGGTGATCGTCACCGTCCGCCTCTGGCTCCAGGCCGGCTTCTACATGATCCTCTTCCTGGCGGGCCTGCAGCGGATCCCGAAGACGCTGTACGAGGCGGCGGCGGTGGACGGCGCGCGGGAGGGCTGGCAGGTCTTCCGGCACATCACCTTCCCGCAACTGCGCGCGACATCGGTGGCGGTGGTGCTGCTGCTGGTCATCAACTCCTTCCAGGCCTTCGACGAGTTCTACAACCTGCTGTCCTCGGCCAAGGGCTACCCGCCGTACGCCCGCCCGCCCCTGGTCCACCTCTACATCCTCGCCCTGGGCAAGGAACAGAACCTCGGCCTCGGCTCGGCGGGCGCGGTGATCCTGGCACTGATCATCGGCGTGGCGACGGTGGCGCAGGCGCGCTTCTTCGGCCTGGGCAGGAGGGAGGACTGATGCACGACGCTCTGGTACGGGCGGGGCGGGCGCTGCGCGTGGCGCTGCTGATCGCGCTGGCCGCGCTCTTCCTGATCCCCTTCTACCTGCTGCTGCGCAACGGCCTGGCGAGGGAGGAGGACATCACCGCGCCCGACTGGACGCTCTTCCCGACCGACCTGCAGTGGGGCAATGTAAGCGAACTCTTCGCCGACACGAGCGTCCCGATGGCCCGCGCCCTGCTCAACTCCTCGCTGATCGCGGTGGCGACGACGCTCGGCACGCTGCTCCTGGCGTCGCTGGCCGGCTACGGCCTGGCGCGCATCCCGTACCGCTACGCGAACGCGGTCTTCTACGCGATCCTCGGCACGATGATGGTCCCGGCGGCGGTGACGTTCGTCCCGACGTTCGTCCTGGTCTCGACGCTGGGCTGGATCTCAACCCTCCGCGGCCTGATCATCCCCACCCTCTTCTCCGCCTTCGCCTGCTTCATCTTCCGCCAGTACTTCCTGGGCTTCCCGAAGGAGCTGGAGGACGCGGCAAGGGTCGACGGCCTCGGCTACTGGCGTACGTACTGGCGCATCGTGGTGCCGAACTCCCGCCCGGTCTTCGCGGCGGTGGGCACGATCATCTTCATCGGCGCCTGGAACGCCTTCCTCTGGCCCCTGGTCATCGGCCAGGACCGGGACGCCTGGACAGTCCAGGTCGCACTATCAACCTTCACCACAGCCCAAACCATCAACCTCCACCAGCTCTTCATCGCCGCAGTGGTCTCGATCCTCCCGCTGCTGGTCGTCTTCCTCCTCCTGCAGCGCTACATCGTGGCGGGGGTGGAACGCTCAGGCATCGACGAGTAAGCATCACCCGATCCGGTGATTGATCATCTAGAGAAACGGTCATGCTCTCGAACCCCGCCATAGCGTCCGCCACATGGTCAGCTCAAACCACGAGGCGATGCACCGGATCTTCCAGGAGGATCCCGGGGTGTTCGCCCGCACGTTCCGGGCGTTGGGGATGCCTCTGGCAGACCCGGTGGCCGTGTCCGTCTTCACGCCGGATCTGACAGAGATCAGGCCGATGGAGCGGCGGCTCGACACACTGCTGCACTTCGAGACCTCGGACGGCGAAGGCTTCCTGCTCGCCGTCGAGGCGCAGGGCAAAAGGGATGCGGACAAGGCGGCGAGTTGGGCGTACTACCTGGCGTTTCTGAACGCCAAGTACGAGCTTCCCACCGTCCTGCTGGTCGTGAGCCAAGACGCGCACACCGCCCGCTGGGCAGCGGGGCCGTTCCACTTCGGCATCCATGAGTGGACCAGCATGATCGTCCGCCCGTTCGTCCTGGGCCCGCACAACGTACCGGTCATCACGGACGTGGCTCTGGCGGCCGAGGACATCCCTCTCGCCACGCTTTCGGCGATTACTCATAGTAAGGACGAGAACGCCGGTGCCATACTGAGGGTGCTGTTCTCCGCCCTGAAGAAGATCGACAAGACGACGGCGCACATCTTCGCCGAACTCACGGAACTCGGCCTGGGGTCTACCCCGGCACTAGACCTCTGGAGGGACCTGATGGCGGCAGACCTTTCCTTCTTCCGCTCCGAGACGTCCATGCGGCTGCGGGCCCAAAGCCGGGCTGAGGACATCGTGCGCCTCTTGGAGCTCCGCGGCATCGAAGTCTCGGACGACGCACGCGAGCGGATCTTGAGCTGCAGCGACCTCGACATCCTCACCGGCTGGTTCGACCGCGCCGCCACCGCCTCCTCCGCCGACGACGTCTTCTCGGAAGACCGGCAGGACTGACGCCCACGAAAAGCGGGGCGGGCGCCTCCGCACAGGCGCCCGCCCCGGGGTCCGGAGCGCGAGGGTCAGGGGTGCTCCGGGGGATGAGGGGTCTCGGTCAGGAAGCGCGGCCGTTCGCCGCCGCCCTCGCCGCTTCCAGGCGGGCGACCGGGATGCGGAACGGGGAGCAGGAGACGTAGTCCAGGCCGACCTCGTCGAAGAAGTGGACCGATTCCGGGTCGCCGCCGTGTTCGCCGCAGACGCCCAGCTTCAGGTCAGGTCGGGTGGCCTTGCCGGCCTTCACCGCGTCGCGGACCAGCGCGCCCACGCCGTCCTTGTCGATTGTTTCGAAGGGCGACACCCCGAAGATGCCCTTCTCCAGGTACGCCGTGAAGAACGAAGCCTCCACGTCGTCCCGCGAGAAGCCCCACACCGTCTGGGTGAGGTCATTCGTGCCGAAGGAGAAGAAGTCCGCCGACTCCGCGATCTGTCCCGCCGTCAGCGCGGCCCGCGGCAGCTCGATCATCGTGCCCAGCGACAGCTTCAGCGAGACCCCGCGGCGCTCCTCCACCTCGGCGATGACCTGTTCCGCCTCGTCCCGGACGAGCTCCAGCTCCTGGACCGTACCCACCAGCGGAATCATGATCTCCGCCCGCGGATCGCCCTTCGCGTCCTTGCGGTCCGCCGCGGCCTCCGCGATGGCCCGTACCTGCATCGTGAAGAGCCCCGGAATGACCAGGCCGAGACGCACACCCCGCAGCCCCAGCATCGGGTTCTGCTCGTGCAGCCGGTGCACGGCCTGCAGCAGGCGCAGGTCGTTCTCGTTGTGGTCCTTGCGGGACTCGGCCAGCGCCACCCGCACCGACAGCTCGGTGATGTCCGGCAGGAACTCGTGCAGCGGCGGGTCCAGCAGCCGCACCGTCACCGGCAGCCCGTCCATCGCCTCGAAGAGCTGCACGAAGTCGCCCTGCTGCAGCGGCAGCAGCTCCTTCAGCGAGGCCTCCCGCTCCTCCTCCGTGTCGGCGAGGATCAGTCGCTCGACCTGCTGCCGCCGGTCGCCGAGGAACATGTGCTCCGTACGGCACAGGCCGATGCCCTGCGCCCCGAAGCGGCGCGCCCGCGCGGCGTCCTCCGCGTTGTCGGCGTTGGCGCGCACCCGCAGCCGGCGCATCCGGTCCGCGTACGCCATCATCCGGTGCACCGCGACGACCAGCTCGTCCGCGTCCTCCGCGCCCGCGTGCATGCGGCCCTCGAAGTACTCCACCACCGGCGAAGGCACCACCGGGACCTCGCCCTTGTAGACCTTGCCGGACGACCCGTCGATCGAGATCAGGTCGCCCTCGTCGATCACGATCCCGCCTGGCGCCGTCATCTGCCGCCGCTTCGTGTCGACCTCGAGCTCCTCCGCGCCGCATACGCACGTCTTGCCCATGCCGCGGGCGACCACCGCCGCGTGCGAGGTCTTGCCGCCGCGCGAGGTCAGGATGCCCTCCGCCGCGATCATGCCGTCGAGGTCGTCGGGGTTGGTCTCGCGGCGGATCAGGATGACCTTCTCACCGCTCCGCGACCACTTCACCGCGGTGTACGAGTCGAAGACCGCCTTGCCGACCGCCGCGCCCGGCGACGCCGCGATGCCCCGCCCGATCTGGTCGGCCTTCGCGCCGTCGTCGAAGCGCGGGAACATCAGCTGCGCCAGCTGCGCGCCGTTCACCCGCTGCAGCGCCTCCGCCTCGTCGATCAGCCCCTGGTCGACGAGCTGCGTGGCGATACGGAACGCCGCCGCCGCGGTGCGCTTGCCCACCCGGGTCTGCAGCATCCACAGCTTGCCGCGCTCGATGGTGAACTCGATGTCGCACAGGTCGCGGTAGTGGTTCTCGAGCGTCTCCATGATCTGCATCAGCTCGTCGTACGACTTCTTGTCGAGCTCTTCCAGATCGGCGAGCGCGACCGTGTTGCGGATGCCCGCCACCACGTCCTCGCCCTGGGCGTTCTGCAGGTAGTCGCCGTAGACGCCCTGCTGGCCGCTGGCCGGGTCGCGGGTGAAGGCGACGCCGGTACCCGAGTCCGGGCCGAGGTTGCCGAAGACCATCGAGCAGATGTTGACGGCGGTGCCCAGATCGTGCGGGATCCGTTCCTGCCGCCGGTAGAGCTTCGCGCGGTCGCCGTTCCACGAGTCGAAGACCGCCCGTACCGCCAGGTCCATCTGCTCGCGCGGGTCCTGCGGGAAGTCGCGGCCCGTCTCCTTGGCGACGATCTCCTTGAAGTGCTCGGTGAGTTCGCGCAGGTCGGGGGCGCCGAGGTCGACGTCGGTCGTCGCGCCCTTGGCGCGCTTGGCGTCCTCGAGGGCGTCCTCGAAGAGCTCGCCGTCGACGTCGAGGACGGTCTTGCCGAACATCTGGATGAGGCGGCGGTACGAGTCCCAGGCGAAGCGCTCGTCGCCGGCCTGCTTGGCGAGGCCCTCGACGGAGACGTCGGAGAGGCCGATGTTGAGGACGGTGTCCATCATCCCGGGCATCGAGAACTTCGCGCCGGAGCGGACCGAGACCAGCAGCGGGTCGTCGGCCTGGCCGAGCTTGCGGCCCATGCGCTGCTCGAGGGCGTCGAGGTGGGCGCTCACCTCGTCGCGCAGGGCGGTCGGCTCCGACCCCGTCTCGAGGTAGACCTTGCAGGCCTCGGTGGTGATCGTGAAGCCGGGAGGGACCGGCAGGCCGAGGTTGGTCATCTCGGCGAGGTTCGCGCCTTTGCCGCCGAGGAGGTCCTTCAGGTCTTTGTTGCCCTCGCTGAAGTCGTAGACGAGCTTGGGGTTCTTTTTCTGCTGCTTCTTCGGCACGGGACACCTCACGGGTCTTGCCTGCGCTTCTGCCCTGACGGCGAGGAACATACCCAGATCGAAGGTGACCGGGTACCCGCCACATTCCGATCATGGCGGCTTTCGGCCCCTGCACCTGCGATCCAATGGGCCCGGAGGCCGACGACCTATGCGTTCACTTCTCGAAGACTGTCCTTACAGGGGATCCGGGTTTGTCGGTCCACGGCAACTCAGACCGGCCGGACGTGTCACGCAGCGCAGCATGGGCTTCAGCTGATGAAGACACATGCATGGCACTGAGTGCCACGCCTTGGAGAGGTGTGCGCAGTCAGTACCTGCTCATCTGAGCATACCCTCAATCAAACGTGGCGAGTATCACGCGGCGTGTCTCACTTCGCGGACCCGGACGGCCGCCATGCAGGCGCGGTACCGCGGGGTTCAAGCGCAGTTCACCGGGCGGCCAGCCGCCGATCGGCCGCTTCGGGCGCGTAGAGCTCCTCCACGACCATCTGCGCGGCCCCCAGCAACCCCGCTCGGGCACCCAGTGCCGCGGTGACCACGCTCAGATGAGCTGTGATCCGGGGCATCGCCCGGCGGTAGAGCTCCTCGCGCACGCCGGCCAGATACGCCATGCCGACCAGATCGCCGGAGAGCATCAGCACGCCGGGGTTGAGCAGCGTGACGACCGTGCCCAGCACCTCGCCGAGCCGCCGCCCGGCCTCCTGCGCCAGCCGTACGGCCTCCGGCTCCCCGGCGGCGAGGAGCGCGCGCACATCCGAGCCGGACGCGGCCGGGACGCCGACGGCGGTCAGGTCGCGGGCCACGGCGCCGCCGCTCGCCACCGCGGCGAGGCAGCCGCGGGAGCCGCAGCGGCAGAGCGCGGCGGGGTCCGGCTCGGTGGAGTGCAGCCGCACGTGGCCGATGTCGCCGGCGCCGCCGTCGATGCCGCGGTAGATCCGGCCGTCGACGACCATCCCGGCGCCGATCCCGGTCGCGGCCTTGACCAGCAGGAAGGCCGAGCAGTCCGGATAGCCGGCGCGCTGCTCCGCGTACGCCATCAGGTTGGCGTCGTTGTCGACGAACACGGGGAGCCGCACGGTGCCATCGGGAAGCCGCGCCGCCAGCGCGCGCCGCATCCCGTCGGGCACGTCGACGCCGTCCCACCCCGGCATGATCGGCGGCTGCACCACCCGCCCCGTCGCGACATCCACCGGACCCGGCACGCACAGCCCCACCCCGCACACCGCGCGATACGCCACCCCCGCCTCCGCCAGCAGCTCCGCGAACCACTCCCCCAGCCGGTCCAGCACCTTCTCAGGACCGTCCGCCACCACCAGCGGTCCGGTGTGCTCGGCGAGCACCCGCCCGGCCAGGTCCGTCACCGCCGCGTGGGCATGCCGGGTCCCGAGGTCGGCGACGAGCACCGCCGCATGCCCGGGGTCGAACTCCAGCCGCGCCGACGGCCGGCCACCGGCGGGCCCGCCGCCTGGCACCCCGCCGCCCTCGCGGATCCAGCCGGCCCCGAAGAGCGCCTCGAGCCGCTGCCCGACGGTCGACCGCGAAAGACCGGTGAGCAGCTGCAGCTCACCGCGGGTGGTCGCGCGGCCGGCCCGTATCAACGCCAGGATGCGACCTGCACTCGTCATGTCTCGGCCCTCGCGTTCCTCGGCATGCTCCCTGCCCACGGGGTCTGGGGGCGGAGCCCCCAGGTTCCTTCACCGCCGCACCGCAGCGGAGCTGCTTTCGCCCCGTCAGTTCGACTGCCAGAGAGTGTAGTTCTGCTTGTCCAGCAGACTACTCGGCGCTAGTTTTGCTTGTTAATGCTACGTAACTCCTCGGTGTCTTCCTCGCTTCCCGTCGCCGCCGCGGCGGCCAAAGTGCTGGAGGCGAACTGGACCGGCACCGCCACCGTCCCCTCCCGCGGCCTGTATCCGCACCAGTGGAGCTGGGACTCCGCCTTCATCGCGATCGGATTGCGGCATATCTCGGCGTTACGGGCCCGCCGGGAGCTCGAGACGCTGCTGGCCGCGCAGTGGGGGGACGGGCGGGTGCCGCACATCGTCTTCAACCCCGGTGTGCCCGCCGGTGCTTACTTCCCCGGGCCCGCCTTCTGGCGCTCCTCGACCGCGGGCGCCACGGCCGGGGCGCCGGGCGGCGCCGAGACCTCCGGCATCGTGCAGCCGCCGGTGCACGCGCTCGCCGCCTGGCTGGTGCACCGGGCGGATCCGGTCGGCTCGTGGCGGGCCGGGTTCCTGCCGCGGATCTATCCGCGGCTGCTCGCCTGGCACCGCTATCTGCGCGAGGAGCGCGACCTGGGCGGGCACGGTCTCGCGGCGTCGCTGCATCCCTGGGAGCCGGGGATGGACAACAGCCCCTGCTGGGACGCCCCGCTCGCCCGCGTCATCCCAGCCCCTGCCGACTCCTTCCGCCGCGCCGACCTGAGCCACGGCGCCGGGGCCGACCGGCCGACCGACCTCGACTACGGCCGCTACGTGGCGCTGGCCACCGCCTACCGCGACCGCGGCTACGCCGACACCCCCAGCCTGAAGAGCCCCGCCCACCCCTTCGCGGTCGAAGACCCGGGCAGCAACGCGCTGTTCGCCGCCTCCGAGCACGCGCTCGCCGAGATCGCCCTCGCGCTCGGCGCCGACCCGCAGCCGCATTTACGCCGCGCCGCCCGCATCACCAGGGCCCTCGCCGGGCGGCTGTGGTCGGCGGCGGACGGCCTCTTCCTCGTACGCGACCTGCGCGCCGACGCCCTCGTCCCGCAGCTGAGCGCGGCCGGGCTGCTGCCGCTGGCCGTGCCCGGGCTGCAGCCCGCTCTCGCCGCCGCCCTGGCCCGTACGGCCACGGGGCCGCACTTCGCCGCCGGGTCAGGGCTGATCCCGAGCTACGACCTCACCTCGCCCGCCTTTTCGCCGACCCGGTACTGGCGCGGACCCGCCTGGTTCAACGTCAACTGGCTGCTGGAGCGCGGCCTGCGGCTGCACGGCTACGCCGACCGCGCCGACGCCCTGCGCGCGGCGGCGGTCAGGACCGCGTACGCCACCGGCTTCGCGGAATACGCCGACCCGCACACCGGCGATCCGCGCGGCAGCCGCGACTTCTCCTGGACGGCGGCGCTCACCCTCGACCTGCTCACGCCCCCCGACGACCGCGAACCACCTGGAGGCCCTCGCTCATGACCAGCGCGGAGCACCGGCACCTCTTCCACGGCGGCACCTTCGCCGCGATCGGCCCGGCGGGCGACATCACGGGGGCCAGAGCGGCGCTGCCGGACGGCCTGTTCATCAGGGACGCCCGGCATCTGAGCCGCTGGCAGCTGACGGTGGACGGGGCGACGCCGGAGGTGCTGGTGCCGGCGGGCCCCGGCACCGCCCCGGCCGCGGAGTCGGTCCTGACCCCCGCGAGCAGCCGCACCGACCCGCCCGCGCACACCCTCTTCCGCGAGCTGCGGGTGACCGCGGGCGCGCTGCTCGACCGCATCCGCGTGGTCAGCAATCGCCCCGACGCCGAGACCGTGCGGCTCGCGCTGACGGTCGACGCCGACTTCGCCGACCAGTTCGAGCTGCGCGGCGACCATCGCTTGTACGAGAAGCCGGCGGCGGTGCGCGGGCGCGAAGTCCTGCCGGACGGCGTGGAGTTCCGCTACCGCCGCCGCGACTGGCACGCCCGTACCGTCATCACCGCCGACCCGCCGCCCGCCGCGGTCGAGGAGACCGGCAGCGGCGCCCGCCGGCTGGTCTGGGAGCTGGACCTGGAGCCGCACGGCTCCACCGAGCTCAACCTCCGCGCCGAGGCGCACCCCCACGACGCCCCCGACCCGGCCCTGCTCCCGGAGTCCGGCTCCGCGCCTCCCGAGCTGCACGCCGCCGGCGCGCCGCCGCGGCTGGCCCGCGCCTGCCGCCAGGGCCTGGCGGACCTCTCCGGGCTGCTCATCCCGGCCCGCGGCCCGGACGACGAGGTGGTACGGGTCCCCGCCGCCGGAGTCCCCTGGTTCCTCGCGCTGTTCGGCCGGCACGCCCTGCTGACCTCGCTCTTCGCGCTGCCGCACTGGCCGGCCCCGGCGACCGCCACGCTGCTCGCGCTGGCCGCGACCCAGGCCACCGAGCACGACCCGGCGCGCAGCGCCCAGCCCGGCAAGATCGTGCACGAGGTGCGGCACGGCGAGCTGGCGCACTTCGGCCAGGTCCCGTACGGCAGGTACTACGGCTCGGTGGACGCGACGCCGCTGTTCCTGGTGCTGCTCGGCGAGGTCACGGCCCGTACCGGCGACGACAAGCCGGCCCGGCGTCTTGAGCGGCACGCGCGGGCGGCGGTCGACTGGATGCTGCGGGACGGCGGTCTTGAGGACCGCGGCTACCTGTACTACCGCGCCGACGAGGGCGGGTTGGCCAACCAGAGCTGGAAGGACTCCCCCGGAGCGATCTGCTACGCGAACGGCGAGCGGGCCCGCGGCGCGGTCGCCGCGGCGGCGCCGCAGGGGTACGCGTACGCGGCGCTGCGGCACGCGGCGCGGCTGGCGCGGACGATCTGGGACGACGAGGCGTGGGCGGACCGGCTGACGACGACCGCGGCGGCCCTCCGGGCCCGCTTCGTACGGGACTTCTGGCTGCCGGACGCGGACTTCCCGGCGCTGGCTCTCGACGGGGACGGGACGCCTGTCGACGCGCTCGGCTCGGACGCCGGGCATCTGCTGTGGTCGGGGCTGCTGGAGGCCGAGCAGGCGCGGCGGGTCGGACGGCGGCTGCTGGAGCCGGACTTCTTCTCGGGCTGGGGCGTGCGGACGCTGGCCGCGGGGCAGGCGGCGTATCACCCGCTGTCGTACCACCGCGGAAGCGTGTGGCCGCACGACAACGCGATGCTCGCGCTGGGGCTCGCGCAGTACGGGATGGAGGAGGAGGCGCGGGTGGTCGCGAACGCCGTGGCGGACCTGGCGGCGGCATCGGACAACTACCGCCTCCCGGAGGTCATCGCGGGCTATCCGCGCACGGACGACGCGGGCCCGGTCCCGTATCCGCACGCCTGCTCACCGCAGTCGTGGTCGGCGGCGGCGCCGCTGGCGCTGCTCACGGCGGTGGCGTGAGGGCGACGCTCACCGGGCGGCGGCCTGCTCCAGCAGCTGCTGGATCCGCAGGCCGCGGCGGGCGTCCAGCTCCGTCGGGCGCCCGGAGCGCACCGCCGCGGCGAACTCGCGGCGCAGCACCGGCCAGCACTCCTCGTGGTCGAGATCCTCGGCGTTGTAGACCAGTTCGCCGCCGGGGCCGATGAGTTCGATGCGGTTACGGGCCCGGGGCAGCCGGACCGAGCCGGACAGCGACGCCTGGCTGACGACGCCGTTCTCGTGCTCGCAGGTGAGCTCCACCCAGCGGCGCGGGTCGCCGGTGGCCCGTACCGTCGCGATCGGTCCGACGGCGGCGTCGAGGAGGTCGAGCAGGTGCGGGCCGAGGTCGAGCAGCGCGCCGTGTTCGAGGCGCCAGGCGGTGGCCATCTCGCCGCCGAGGAAGGCGCCGTGGAGGTAGCAGGAGCGGGCGCCGGTCACCTCGAATCCGGCGGCCCTGGCGAGGAAGGTGCGGGTGGCCGGGTGGTAGCGCTTGGTCAGCACCAGCTGGGAGACGACGCCGTGTTCCGCCACCGCGTCCGCGACGGCGCGGGCGGCGGCCAGGTCGGGGCCGAGCGGCTTCTCCAGCAGCAGCGCCTTGCCCGCCTTGGCGGCGCGCGGCGCGAGCTCGGCCTGGACGGCCGGTGGCACGGCGAAGTCGACGGCCTCGCAGGTGTCGAGCAGCTCCTCGAAGGAGCCGGCGGCCGGGACGCCGTAGGGCGCGGCGACCTCGGCCGCGGCCTCGGGGCGGCGGGCCCAGACGGCGGCCAGCTCGGTCTCGGGGCCCGCGGCCAGCATGCGGGCGTGCATCGTACGGGCCCAGGGTCCGGCACCGATCAGGCCGACGCGTACCGGTGCGCTCACTGTGCTCTCCTCGCAGTTGCTCTGCTCGTCCCGCCGGCGGCGGTCAGCCGGGTGTCCGCCATGTCCGGGGCGTACAGGTGCTCCACGACCATGGCCGCCGCCCCGCTGAGCCCGGCGCGCTCGCCGAGACGGGCGGTGACAACCTCGAGGTTGGCGGTCGTGCGCGGCATCGCCCGCTGGTAGAGCACCTCGCGCAGGCCGGTGACGAAGTGCGAGCCGGCCAGGTCGCCCGCGATCATCAGCACGCCCGGATTGAGCAACGTGACGACGGTGGCGAGCACTTCGCCCACCCGCGAGCCGCCCTCGCGCGCGAGCCGCACCGCGTCCGGCTGGCCCGCGGCGAGGTGGGCGCTGACGTCGGACCCCGACGCGGTCGGCACACCGAGCTCGGTGAGCCGGCGGGCGATGGCGCGGCCGCTGGCCACGGCGGCGAGGCAGCCGTGCGAGCCGCAGGCGCAGAGCGCGTCCGCGCCGTCGTGCAGCCGGATGTGGCCGATGTCGCCGGCGCCGCCGTCGATGCCGCGGTAGATCTGTCCGTCGACCACCACCCCGGCGCCGATGCCGGTGGAGGCCTTGATCAGGGCGAACGCCGAGCAGCCCGGATAGCCGGCGCGCTGCTCGGCGAAGGCCATCAGATTCGCGTCGTTGTCGACCAGGACCGGCACGTCCTCGGCGCCGCCGGCCTGCCGGGCGAAGGCCTGCTGCATCCGCTCGGGGATCGGGTAGCCGTCCCAGCCGGGCATGATCGGCGGCTGCACCACCCGCCCGGACGAGACCTCCACCGGGCCCGGCACCGAGAGGCCGATGCCGCACACCTCGCCGGCCTTGCGCCCGGCCTCGTCGAGCAACGCGGCGAACCAGCCGCCCAGTTCGTCGAGCACCGCCTCGGGTCCTTCGCCGATACGCAGCGGGCCCAGCCGCTCCGCCAGCACCTCGCCCGCGAGGTCCAGGACGGCGGCGCGGGCGTGCCGGGTCTCCAGGTCGGCGGCGAGCACGACGGCGTGCCGGTCGTCGAACTCCAGCCGTACGGAGGGCCGCCCGCCCGTGGACGTACCGGCGGCGTCGCGGATCCAGCCCGCGGCGTAGAGCGCGTCGAGACGGTGGCCGACGGTCGACCGGGACAGGCCGGTGGCCTGCTGCAGCTCACCGCGGGTGACCGCGGCCCCGGAACGGATGAGCGCGAGCAGATGCCCCGCACTCGCCTGATTGCCTGCCACGTGTCTCCCCGTTCTAGCCCTTGTCCGCGCCGCTGGTGAGGCCCTCGGTGAGGAGGCGCTCGGCGGCAAAGAACAGCAGTACCACGGGAATCGTCAGAATGACGGAACCGGCCATCAGCACCGTCTTGGAGACCTCGATGCCGTTCGACAGCTGGGCGAGGCCGAGGGAGACCGTCCACTTGTCGGGGTCGGCGACCAGGAACAGCAGCGCGAAGAGGAACTCATTCCACGCGATCATGAAGACGTACAGGCCGGTCGCCATCAGCGACGGCAGCGCGAGCGGCAGCACGACCCTGCGCACGGTCTGCAGCCGGCCGCAGCCGTCCAGCGCGGCCGCCTCCTCGATCGATTGCGGGATCGTGACCAGGTAGTTCTTCAGCATGTAGATCGATACGGGCAGGGTCTGGGCCACGTAGACGATCGCCAGGCCCACCAGGCTCTTCGACAGGCCGGCCCTGGCGAACATCACGAACAGCGGCACGGCCAGCAGCGTCGCCGGGAACAGGTACACCGCCAGGAACATCGCGCTGACCTGCCGCCCGCCGAAGAACTTCAGCCGGCTGATGGCGTACGAACCGGGCACCGCCGCGGCGAGGGTCAGCGCGACCGTGCCGAGGGAGACCAGCGCCGAGTTGAGCATGAACTGAAGGAAGCCCTGGCCGCCCTCGGAGGTGGGCTTGAGCACGTCCCGGTACGTCTGCGTGGTGAGGTCCTTCGCTCCCACCCAGATCGAGCCGGGGTCGACCAGCAGGGAGTCGATCGGCTTCAGGGACAGCACGATCATGTAGTAGAAGGGCACCAGCGTGATCAGCGCCAGGAAGGCGATGACCACCCAGCGGGCGGCTCCGAAGAACCGCTCCTCGAACTGTGCGCGCGTCATCAGGACTCCTCCTGCACCCTCTTGGCGAAGAACTTGAAGTAGAGGCCCAGCAGCACCATGAGGATCACGGCGAGCACCAGGGCCTGGGCGGCGGCCGCGCCCACGTCGTACCGCGAGGTGAGGAAGTCGTAGACCCGTACCGCCGCGACGTCGGTGCCGGAGCCGCCGCCGGTGAGCAGGTAGACGTCGTCGAACTTGTTGAACGACATGATGAACCGCAGCACGCACAGCAGCGCGATCACCGGCATCAGCTGCGGCAGCAGGATGTGCCGGAAGCGCTGGCTGATGGTGGCGCCGTCCACCGTGGCCGCCTCCTCCAGGCCGTCCGGCACAGCCTGCAGCCGGGCCAGCAGGAAGAGGAAGGCGAACGGGAAGTAGCGCCAGATCTCGAAGGCGATGACGGTAAGCAGCGCGAGCGGGATGTCGAAGTGCCAACCGAGCAGGCTGACTTCGTAGTCGCGGGTGGACAGGAAGGCGATCGGGTCGTCCCAGCCGAAGAGGCTCTTCCCCCACTCGTTGACGACGCCGTACTGCGGGCTGAGCGCCACTTCCCACACGAAGGCCATCGCGACGACCGGGGCCACGTACGGCAGCAGCATCGAGCCGCGCAGCAGCCCGCGGCCGCGGAAGGGGCGGCGCAGCGCGAGCGCCGCGACCAGGCCGAGCAGCACCGAGCCGACGGTCGAGCCGGCGGTGTAGATGAGCGTGGTGACCAGGCTGGACCAGAAGCCGGCCGAGCCGAAGACATCGGCGAAGTTCTCCAGCGTCCAGTTGCCGAAGACGCCCATGCCCTGGATGTCGACGAGCTTGGCGTCCTGGAACGCCAGCAGCACCGTCCACATGATGGGGATCAGCACGACGACGAGGACCACCAGGAAGGTGGGCGTCACGAAGGCGAGTCCGGCGCGGTTCTCCCGCCGGCTCGCGGTCATGGGGCGGCGCTCGGGCCTGCCGCCGTCCGGGGGCTCGGTTCCGGGCGCCGGCTTACCGGCGGTCCGGCTGTGCGTTGTGGTCATGGGATGCGTACCTCGGTGGAAGGGCCCGGCTACTGCAGGGACTGCTGGAGGGCGGCGACTTCTTCCTGGGCGTCGCGCGCGGCCTGCCGCGGCGGGATCTGGCCGCTCGTCATGGCGCTGATGGCCTTGGGGACGGGGAGTTCGCCGGTGGTGGCGCCGACGAGGGCGCCCTCGCCCTGGGCGATGCCCCAGCGCTTCATGTGCGTGACGCCGTCGGCGAGTTGGTCGAGCAGCCCGGGAGAGAAGATCTCGTCCATGGGCTTGAGCTGGTCGACGCCCATCTTGCTGGCGCGCCAGGCGTCGAGGTAGCGCTCCGGCTCCCGGGCCGTGCCGGGACGGACCGGGATCTTGCCCTCCGGGGCCATGCCGAACCAGTCCTCGTAGCCGGAGCTCATCATGTACTGGATGAACTGCTTGGAGGCGTCGGTCTCGGCGGTCCTGGTGGTCAGCCACGAGGTGACCTCGCCGTACTGGACGGGCTTCTTGCCGTCCGGGCCCTTCATGGCCGTCACGATGCCGCTGTTCTTCGCCAGGAACTCGCCCTTGCCCTCCTTGCACTGCGGGCAGCTGGGCAGCGCGTCCTTCCGCAGCCCGGCGAGCTCGTCGAGGATGAACGAGGACCAGATGATCATCGAGGAGCGGCCGGAGAAGTAGGTGGCGCGGGTGGAGTCCACGTTCTGGGTGCCGGGGGCGCCGTGCTTGCGGGCGAGGGTGTCGTACGCGGTGAAGGCGGTGCGGCAGGCCTTGGAGTCGAGGTCCACCTCCTTCTTGGCGTTGACCAGCTCGCAGCCGTTGGCCAGGGCCACGTTCTCGAAGCTCTGCTGGGTGAAGGGGTCGGCGGGGTCGGTGGCGGCCGAAATGCCGTCCCGGCCCTTGGTGTCCAGCTCGTCGGCCGCCTTCAGCAGCCGGTCGTACGTATCAGGGGCGGGCAGTCCCGCTTTGTCCAGCATGTCCTTGCGGTAGACGAGCAGCTGCAGCCAGGCGTCCGAGGGGACGCCGAGGCGGGTGCCGCCGTCGGTGGCGAGGTCGAGGGCGTTCTTGGTGAAGGTGTCCTCGCCGAGGCCGCGGATCACCTGCTCGGGCACCTCGGTGTTGAGCAGCCCGTTGCTGTGCATCTGCCAGGCCTGGCTGAGCGGGACGGCGCCGATGACGTCGGGGAGGTCCCCGGACGCGGCGGCCGACATGATCAGCTGCGGCAGCTGGGCCTCGTCCACGCCGACCAGTTCGACCTCGATCCCGGTCTTCGCCTCGAAGCGGCTGATGACCTTCTTGGTGGCGGCGATGCGCGGAGGCAGGCTCTCCTCCGACCACACCGTGATCTTCCTGTCCGGCTTGGCAGGCCCGGTCTGTGCCGTCCCGCAGCCGGCCAGCACGGTCATGCCGAGGGCGGCCGCGAGGAAGGCCGCGGTCCTCGTCGACCGCAGATACCGCTTGCGCATCTCTTGATCCTTTGCCGCGCTTGGACCTTGTCGTGCTGCATCACACCACCGCTTTTGCTTGTTGACAAGACATAAGTCTGAGATACCTTCAACACAAGCGGTTTACCTGCACCCACTTCTCCCGGAGTCACCACGTGGAACGCGTCGTCCAGTTCACCGGCCCCCGCCAGGTCGAAGTCGCCGAGCACGAGAGCAGCGCGCTGCCCCCGGGACACCTGCGCGTACGCACCCGCTACTCCGGCATCTCGGCGGGCACCGAGCTCACCGCCTACCGCGGCACGAACCCGTATCTGACCCGCACCTGGGATGCGGACGCGCGGCTGTTCCGCGAGGGTGCGGCGGGCATGGAGTACCCGGTCGCGGGCTGGGGTTACTCCGAGGTCGGCGAGGTGCTCGAGGTCTCCCCCGAGCTCGCGGACACCCCCGGCATGCCCAAGGCGGGCGACCTGGTCTGGGGCATCTGGGGCCACCGCAGCGAGGGCATCGTCCCGGCGGAGCGCATGCTCGGCCACACCCTCCCGGAGGGCCTGGAGCCGCTCGCCGGCGCCTTCGCCCGGGTCGGCGCGATCGCATACAACGCCGTGCTCGCCGCGGGCATCAAT
The DNA here is from genome assembly GCF_011044975.1 of Streptomyces coryli. Taxonomy (GTDB): domain Bacteria; phylum Actinomycetota; class Actinomycetes; order Streptomycetales; family Streptomycetaceae; genus Streptomyces; species Streptomyces coryli. Next base: position 28,007 of record NZ_JAAKZV010000054.1, read on the forward strand.
CTGGGCGAGGACGTCGCCGTCTTCGGCCAGGGCGTCATCGGCCTGCTCACCACCCGCCTCGCCCAGCTCAGCGGCGCCACCGTGACCGCCGTCGACGCGCTCGACGGCCGGCTGGAGTGGGCCCGCAAGTACGGCGCCGAGCACACCCTCAACGCCCGTACCGACGCGGTCGCCGAGCGGATACGGGAAGCCACCGGCGGCCGCGGCGCCGACACCGCCATCGAGATCAGCGGCGTCTATCCCGCCCTGCACGAGGCGCTGCGCTCGGTCACGGCCGACGGCCGCGTGGTCGCCTCCGGCTTCTACCAGGGCGACGCGACGGGCCTGCGGCTCGGCGACGAGTTCCACCACAACCGGGTGCAGCTCATCTGCTCCCAGATCGGCGGCGTGCCACCGCACTTGGCGGGCCGCTGGACCGTCGAGCGGCTGCAGCGCACCTTCCTCGCGCTCGCCGCCGCCGGAAAGGTCGACGTCACATCGCTGGTCAGCCACGTGGTGCCGGTGGAAGAGGCGGCGGACGCCTACGTACTGCTGGACGAGCGGCCCGCGGACGCGCTGCAGATCGTCCTGGAATTCTGACCACGCACCCAACGGGAAAGGCGTTCCGTACCACCATGCTCAAGACCGCTGCCCAGGAACAGCTGCTGCCCGGCGAGACCCTCCAGCAGAGGTGGGAGTTCGCGCAGGCCGCCGGCTATGACGGCATCGAGCTGCGCGCCAAGGGCGACTTCCACTTCCGCGGCCGGCTGCCGGAGCTGAAGCAGGCGCTCGCGGACGGCGTCGTGATGCCGACCGTATGCGTCGAGATGCTGCACTTCTTCGGCGCCTTCGACGACGAGCTGCGGCGCGACGCGATCGAGCAGCTGAAGTCGCAGCTGTCGGTGATCGCCGAGATCGGCGGACTCGGCGCCCAGACCCCGGCGTCGTACGGGATGTTCTCCCGCCGGCTGCCGCCGTTCGAGCCGCCCCGCGGCGAGGCCGAGGACCGCGAGGTGCTCCTCGCCGGGCTGACCGAACTCGGCGAGCACGCGAAGCGCGAGGGCGTGACGCTGTACCTGGAGCCGCTGAACCGCTACGAGGACCACATGGTCAACCGCCTCGACCAGGCAGCCGACTTGATCCGCACCGTCGGCCTGGACTCGGTGAAGATCGGCATCGACAGCTACCACATGAACATCGAGGAGGCGGACCCGGCGGCGGCGATCCTGGCGCAGGCGCCCTGGATCGGCCACGCCCAGGTCTCCGACTCCAACCGCTTCCAGCCCGGCGCCGGCCACCTCGACTGGCAGGCCTGGATCGGCGCCCTCAAGGCCGCGGGCTACGACGGCTGGCTCGCCGCCGAATGCCGGCTGACCGGCGACCCGGCAGACGCCGTCCGCTCGGTCCCGGCGTTCCTGCGGAGGATGGGCGCGTGACGGCACTCCTGCACTCCCTGGCCCTCCCGCTCACCCCCGCGGAGACCGACCGGCTGCGCCGCCACGCCGCGGCGGTGCTGCTGGGGAACTGGACGGGCGCGGCCACGGTCCCCTCCCGCACCCTCTACCCGCACCAGTGGAGCTGGGACTCGGCCTTCATCGCCATCGGCCTGCGGCACCTGTCGGTACGCCGGGCGCAGCGCGAACTGGAGACGCTGCTGGGCGCGCAGTGGGGCGACGGCCGCCTCCCGCACATCGTCTTCAACCCGGCGGTGCCGCGCGACGCGTACTTCCCCAGCACCGACTTCTGGCGCTCCTCGACCGCGGGCGCCGCGGCCGGCGCACCGGCGCGGACGGAGACCTCCGGCATCGTCCAGCCGCCGGTGCACGCGCTCGCCGCCTGGCTGGTGCACCAGGCGGACCCGGCGGCCTCCGAACGCCGCGGCTTCCTGCGCCGCGCCTACCCGCGGCTCGCGGCCTGGCACGACTACCTCACCGGCAGCCGCGACCTCGGCGGCGCGGGCCTGACGGCGAACGTCCATCCGTGGGAGCCCGGCATGGACAACAGCCCCTGCTGGGACGGCCCGCTGGCCCGCGTAGAGCCCGCCCCGCCGGATTCGTTCCGGCGCGCCGACCTGGTCCACGGCGACCCCGCCGACCGCCCGACGGACCTCGATTACGGCCGCTACGTGAAGCTCGCCGCCGACTACCGCGACCGCGGCTACGCCGACACCGGCCACGCCTTCGCGGTCGAGGACCCGGCCGCGAACGCGCTGCTGATCGCCTCCGAGTACGCCCTCGCCGAGATCGCGGCGGCGGCCGGCGCCGACCCGGCACCGCACTGGCACCGGGCCGACCGGCTGACGTCCGCGCTGGTCGACCGCCTGTGGGACGCGGAGGGCGGCATCTTCCGCTGCCGCGACCTGATCTCCGGTGAACTGATCGACGAACGCAGCGTGTCGGGCCTGCTCCCGCTGATCGTCCCCGGCCTCCCGGGCCGGGTGGTGGAGGGCCTGCTGGCGACGCTGTCCGGCGACCACTTCCGGCTCGGCGAGCTGCCGCTGGTCGCCTCGTACGACCTGAAGGGCCGATCCTTCGACCCGGCGCGCTACTGGCGCGGCCCGGCGTGGTTCAACACGGCGTGGCTGATCGAGCGGGGCCTGCGGCTGCACGGTGCGGAGGACCGGGCGGACGCGCTGCGCGCGGCGGTGCTGGCGTGGGCGGGGCGGTCGGGCTTCGCGGAGTATGTGGACCCGTTCACCGGGAAGGCGCGCGGGACGCGGGACTTCAGCTGGACGGCGGCGCTGGCGCTGGATCTGGCGGCGGAGACTTCCCGATGACGGCCGCCGACCGCGTACTCCTGGTGCGGGACGGCACGTTCGCCGCGCTGACGGCGGGCGGCGGCATCACCGGCCGCCGGGGCACGTCCCCCGACGGCCTTTTCGTGCGCGACGCCAGGCACCTGAGCCGGTGGGAGCTGACGGTAGACGGCGCGGAGCCCGCAGTGCTGGTGCCGGCGGGCTCCGCGACTCCAGCGACCTGCGTGCTGACACCGGAGGGCGTACGAGACCAGCCGGCGGGCTACGCCGTCTTCCGCGAACAGGCGGTCGCCTCGGGCTTGTTGCTGGAACGGCTGCGGCTGGTCAGCAACCGCCCGGGCGGGATCACGGCGCGGCTGGAGCTGACAGTGGACGCGGATTTTGCGGACCAGTTCGAGCTGCGGGCGGATGGGCGTACATACGGCAAGGGGGACGCGGTCCGGACGGCGGAAGTCCGGGCGGATGGAGTCGAGTTCAGCTATCGGCGGGGCGAGTGGTACTCCCGTACGAACATGACCGCCGCACCGGCACCGGATGAGGTGACGACGGAGGGCACGGCCCACCGCCTGGTCTGGGAACTGGCGCTACCCGCACACGGCAGCACGGAGCTGGCGCTACGGGTGGAGGCCCGCCCGGACGGCGGCGGGGAGCCGTCGAAGGCGGCCACTCCGGGTGAGGCGGCAGCCGAACTGTCCGCTGACACCATGGCGTTCACGGGGAGAGCGGGGCAAGCCACGCCAAACCCAGCCCGACCGGCCGATCCAGGCCAAGCCACGCCAAACCCAGCCCGGCCGGCGCTTGAGGCCATCCGCGCGGAGCGCGGATTCGGCGACGCACAGCGCAACGCGCTATCGCACGCCTGCGCGCAAGGACTCACCGACCTGGCGACCCTCCGTATACCCGCCACCGGCCCCAAGGGCGAACCCCTCAAACCCCCCGCCGCCGGCATCCCCTGGTTCCTCACCCTCTTCGGCCGCGACTCCCTCCTGTCCTCCCTCTTCGCCCTCCCGTACCGCCCCGAACTGGCCGAACACACCCTCCTCACCCTCGCCGCCACCCAAGGCACCACCTACGACCCCTTCCGCGGCGAACAGCCAGGCCGCATCGTGCACGAGATCCGGCACGGCGAGCTCGCCCGCTTCCGCCAGGTCCCATACGGCCGTTACTACGGCTCCGTTGACGCGACGCCGCTCTTCCTGGTGCTGCTGCACGAGCACCGGGACCTCGCCAAGCGGCTGGAGCCGCAGGCCCGCGCCGCCATCGACTGGATGTTCAAGGACGGTGGCCTGGCCGAACACGGCTGGCTCGTCTACGACCCCGACCCGAACGGCCTGGTCAACCAGAACTGGAAGGACTCCGAAGGCGCCATCTGCTTCGCCGACGGCACCCAGGCAGCCGGCCCGATCGCCGTGGCCGAGGCACAGGGATACGCATACGACGCCCTCGCCCGCACGGCCCAACTGGCCCGCGAGGTCTGGCAGGACACGGCATGCGCCGACCGCCTCGACACCGCGGCGGCGGACCTGCGCACCCGCTTCGTACGGGACTTCTGGCTGCCGGAAGCGGACTTCCCCGCACTGGCCCTGGACGGTACGGGCCGCAAAGCCGACGCCCTGGCCTCGGACGCGGGCCATCTGCTGTGGTCCGGCATCCTCGACCAGGCGCGCGGCGAGCGCGTCGGCCGCCGCCTCCTGCGGGACGACTTCTTCACCGGCTGGGCCATCCGCACGCTGGCGGCGGAACAGACCCCGTACCACCCGCTGTCGTACCACCGGGGCAGCTGCTGGCCGCACGACAATGCGGTGATCGCGCTCGGCCTGGCCCGCTACGGGCTGTACGACGAGCTGCTCACGCTGACCCGCGGCCTGCTCGACACGGCCGCACACCACGACTGGCGACTGCCGGAGGTCCTCGCCGGCTACAGCCGTACCGACCATCCGGCCCCGGTCCCGTACCCGCACGCCTGCTCCCCCCAGGCGTGGGCGGCGGCGACGCCACTGGCGCTGCTCACCGCGCTCACCGGGCGGCCCGCAGACTCCGGGGGCGGCGGGGCCTGACACCCGCCGTCCCCGGTGCGAACCGTCAGCCGCCGGAGGTGTCCAGCTCCGCGTCCGCGCCCACCGAGGCGCATTCGTACGGGTCGTTGAGCCAGCCGTCCGGGAGGACGACGCGGCCGCGGCCCGCGGCCGTGCGCCCGCGCGGGCCGTCCGCGTCGTCGGGCCAGGGCTGGTCCAGGTCGAGCTCGCCGAGGAGGTCGTCCATCTCAGCCAGGGAGCCCGCCATCGCCAGGCGGTGGCGGATCTCCTTCCCCACCGAGAAGCCCTTGGTGTACCAGGGCACGTGCTTGCGGAAGTCGATGACGCCGCGGGTCTCGTCGCCGATCCACTCGCCGAGGAGTTCGGCGTGCCGGCGCATGACGACGGCGACCTCCTTCATCGTCGGCCGCGCATAGGTACCCGTGCCCTCGAAGGCGGCCACCAGGTCGGCGAAAAGCCAGGGCCGGCCCAGGCAGCCGCGGCCGACGACGATGCCGTCGCAGCCGGTGCGGCGGACCATCTCCAGCGCGTCGTCGGCCGACCAGATGTCACCGTTGCCGAGCACCGGGATCTCCGGGACGTGCTCCTTGAGCCGCGCGATCGCGTCCCAGTCGGCCGTACCGCCGTAATGCTCGGCTGCTGTGCGGCCGTGCAGGGCGATCGCGGTCACGCCCTCCTCGACGGCGATCCGGCCGGCGTCGAGGTAGGTGATGTGATCGTCGTCGATGCCCTTGCGCATCTTCATCGTGACCGGGAGGTCGCCGGCGTTGCGCACGGCCTCACGCAGGATGCTTCGCAGCAGATTGCGCTTGTACGGGAGGGCCGAGCCGCCGCCCTTCCGCGTCACCTTCGGGACCGGGCAGCCGAAGTTCAGGTCGATGTGGTCGGCCAGGTCCTCTTCCGCGATCATGCGGGCGGCGCGGCCCGTATACACCGGGTCCACTCCGTAAAGCTGGATCGAGCGCGGCTTCTCCGAGCCGTCGAAGTGGACGAGCCGCATCGTCTTCGGGTCCCGCTCCACCAGCGCCCGGGTGGTGATCATCTCGCTGACGAAGAGGCCCTTGCCGCCGCTGAACTCCCGGCACAGGGTCCGGAAGGGCGCATTGGTGATGCCCGCCATGGGCGCGAGGACGACGGGCGGCTGCACGGCGTGCGGGCCGATCTGGAGCGACGACATCAGACCATTGTCGCTCACGCCGCCACCAGATCCGCAGTCGCGATCTTGTGCAGCTCCCGCAGCCGGCCTTCGGTGGCCTCGTCGGCGGGGGTGTACGTGGTGAGCTTCGGGCCCTGGCGCGGGCCCAGCCACAGCTGGGTGAAGTCCATCGTCAGCAGGCCCACCCGCGGGTTGAGGTAGCGCTTCGTGTGGTTCTCCGGCTGCAGCACGTCATGCCGCTCCCAGAACTCGCAGAACTCGGGCGAGGCCTCCTGCAGCCGCTTGACCAGCGCCTTCCACGGGGCCTCCGCCAGATGCTCGGCCATGGTGGCGCGGAATTTCGCCGCCATCAGCGGCAGCACCTGCTCGCGGTCGACGACCGCCTCCCGCCATGCCGGGTCGGTGAAGACGAGCCACAGGATGTTGCGGTCCTCCTCCGGCAGCGCGTCCAGGTCGCCGACCAGGCGGCCGTAGGTGCTGTTGTACGCGAGGACGTCGTACCGGCTGTTGTGCACCGCCGCCGGATACGGCTCCAGCTGCGCCAGCATCGTGGTGAGCGCCGGCGAGATCGCCGGGCAGTCGGCGCGCGGGCTCGGGTCGGGGACGCCCGCGAGGACGAAGAGGTGGGCCCGCTCGGGACGGTCCAGCATCAGCGCGCGGGCGATGGAGTCGGCGACCTGCGCGGAGATCTGGATGTCGCGGGCCTGCTCCAGCCACGTGTACCAGGTCACCCCGACCGCGGCGAGCGCCGCGACCTCCTCGCGGCGCAGGCCAGGGGTGCGGCGCCGGCGGCCCGGCGGGAGCCCCACCTGCTCGGGCGTGATGCGCTCGCGGCGGGTGCGGAGGAAGTCGGCGAGCTCGCGGCGGGCGACGGCACTCGTGGTCATGCTCCCAGGCTGCCGCATGGCGCATCCGATTGCCAGGTGGTTCTGATACCTGGATAAACGGTCTCTGGTACCCCTCTGAGAAGCGGCGCATGGTTGCCCTCGTGACTGATTCAGCGAAGACCCTCACCGGCCGCGAGCCGTCCCGGGCCACCGTCGTGCCGCGGATCCGGCACGTGGCGCCTGCCGGGATCCCGGACACCCCGGATACGCCGGCGAGCCCGGCCACCCCGCGGAAGGCGCCCGTCCTCGGCCCGCTCGGGCTGCTCACCGTCCTGCTCGGCGCCGCCCTCCCGTTGATCGACTTCTTCATCGTCAACGTCGCCCTCCCCACCATCGAGCGCGACCTGAACGCCGGCGAGTCCGTCCTCGAGATGGTGGTCGCCGGCTACGGCGTCTCGTACGCCGTCCTGCTCGTCCTCGGCGGCCGCCTCGGCGACACGTACGGCCGCCGCCGGCTCTTCCTCTGGGGCCTGGCCCTCTTCGGCCTCACCTCCCTCGCCTGCGGCCTCGCCCCCGACGCCTGGACGCTGGTCGCCGCCCGCGTCGCGCAGGGCGCGGCCTCCGCGCTGATGCTGCCGCAGGTCCTCGCCACCATCCACGCCGCCACCAGCGGCGACCGCCGCGGCAAGGCGCTCGGCCTGTACGGCGCCACCGGCGGCATCTCGTCGGTCGCCGGGCAACTGCTCGGCGGGCTCCTGGTCAGCGCGAACCTGCTCGGCACCGGCTGGCGCGCGATCTTCCTCGTGAACGTGCCCGTGGCCGCCGTCGCGCTGCTGCTGGCGCTGCGTACCGTCCCCGACAGCCGCTCGGAACAGCGCGCCCGCAGCGACATCGCGGGCACGGTGCTGCTCGCCGCGTCGCTGATCGCGCTGCTGCTGCCGCTGACCGAGGGCCGGGCGGCGGGCTGGCCGGTCTGGTCGTGGGCCCTGCTGATCGCGGCCCCCTTCCTGGCCTGGGCCTTCTACGCGGTGGAGCGCCGCGGCGAGGCGACAGGCGGTTCCCCGCTGCTGCCCCCGTCGCTGCTGCGTGAGCCGGCTCTCCGCACCGGCCTGGCCATCGGCCTGCCGCTCTTCCTCGGCTTCGGCGGCTTCATGTTCGTGGTCGCGGTGGCGCTGCAGCAGGGCCTGTCCCTCGGCCCGGTCGCGGCGGGGATGGCGCTGGTCCCGATGTGCGCGGCCTTCTTCGCCGCGTCGCTGACCGGCCCGCGGCTGATCCCGAAGCACGGCCGCCGCGTGATGACCTGGGGCGCCCTGATCCAGGGCGCGGGCCTGGCGCTGCTCGGCGCGACGGTGCTGTGGCGGTGGCCGGACCTCGGGCCGCTGGGCATGGCGCCCGGCATGGCGGTGCTCGGCTTCGGCCAGGGCCTGCAGCTGCCGACGTACTTCCGGGTGGTGCTCGGCAGCGTCCCGGCGGAACGGGCCGGCGCGGGCAGCGGCCTCGCGGTGACGAACCAGCAGAGCTGCCTCGCCCTGGGTGTCGCGATCCTCGGCTCGCTCTTCCTGACGCTGGCGCCGTCCATCGGCGTACGGGACGCGCTGCTGACGGCCTTCGGCGTGCAGCTGGCCGGAATCGCCGCCACCGCCCTGCTCAGCCTCCGCCTCCCGCGATCGGTGGCATGAGCACACATCGCATTACGGTGGGACGTATGCCCACCACGCTGACGTACCGGCGCCGCATGCTGATCCTCGCGATCTGCTGCATGAGCCTGCTGATCGTCAGCCTCGACAACACCGTCCTGAACGTCGCCCTCCCCGCCCTCGGCAAGGACTTCGACGCCCCCGTCTCGGGCCTGCAGTGGGCCATCGACGCGTACACCGTCGTGATCGCCTCCCTGCTGATGCTGGCCGGCTCCACCGCCGACCGGCTCGGCAGGAGGCGGGTCTTCCAGACCGGCCTCGCGGTCTTCACCCTCGCGTCGGTGCTGTGCAGCCTGGCGCCCTCGCTCGAGTGGCTGATCGCCTTCCGCGCGCTGCAGGCGGTCGGCGGCTCGATGCTCAACCCGGTCGCCATGTCGATCATCACGAACACCTTCACGGAACCGCGTGAGCGCGCCCGCGCGATCGGCGTCTGGGGCGGGGTCGTCGGCATCAGCATGGCGGCGGGCCCGCTGGTCGGCGGCCTGCTGGTGGAGACGGTCGGCTGGCGCTCGATCTTCTGGATCAACCTGCCGGTGGGCCTGGCGGCGATCCTCCTCACCGCCCGTTACGTCCCCGAGTCCAAGGCCCCGCACCCGCGCCGCCCGGATCCGGTGGGCCAGCTGCTGGTGATGGCGCTGCTGGGGTCGCTCACCTTCGCGATCATCGAGGCGCGCGGGCATGGGGTCACGTCACCGCTGATCATTACGTGCGTGGGCGTCGCGCTCGCCGCGCTGGTGCTGCTCCTCTGGTACGAGCCGCGTCGAGCCGAGCCGCTCATCGAACTGCGCTTCTTCCGCAGCGCACCCTTCAGCGGGGCGACGCTGGTGGCGGTGTCGGCCTTTGCGGCGCTGGCCGGATTCCTGTTCCTGGGGAGCCTGTTCCTGCAGGACGCGAAGGGCTTGTCGCCGATGGAGGCGGGCCTGTGGCTGCTGCCGATGGCGGCGATGACGGCGGTCTTCGCCCCGCTGTCGGGGCGGCTGGTGGGGAGTCGGGGGCCGCGGCTGCCGCTGCTGTTGGCGGGCCCACTGATCGCCGCGAGCGCGCTGCTCTTCGCGGCCTTCGACGCGGAGCTGTCCACGGGACGGATGCTCACCGCGTATGTCCTCTTCGGGATGGGCTTCGGCCTGGTGAACGCCCCGATCACGAACACGGCAGTCTCGGGAATGCCCCGCGCCCAGGCAGGCGTCGCGGCGGCGGTCGCCTCGACCAGCCGGCAGGTGGGTACGGCGCTGGGGGTGGCGGTGCTGGGGGCGGTGCTGGCGCATGGCTGGACGGGGAAGGGCAGTCCGGCGGACTTCGCGGCGGCGGCCAGTCCCGCGTGGTGGATCATCACGGGGTGCGGGGTGGCGATCCTGCTGGTGGGAGCCCTGACGACGGGTGCGTGGGGGCGCCGGAGTGCGGCGCGGGTGGCGGAGCAGTTGGGCTCGGCGGACTCGGCAGCGACGGCGACTCCGCCGCGTCGTCCGTCGGCTGAGGGGCCGGTGCGGCCCTGAGTGGGGG
>NZ_JAAKZV010000549.1 GCF_011044975.1 Streptomyces coryli
GCGTACGAGAGGGGTTGCGACCGGGCGAAGTCCTGGGTGGTGCTTTGCTGTCGGCCGGCTGCTTGTCGTCCGTGCAACCGCTGAGCACCGTGTGCGCGGCGGCCGCGGCCGCGCAGGCGACCAAGGTCCGGCGTCGTGGTGCCGGGCCCCTTCCGGTCATGGCTGTCCTTGCGGCCATGGCTCCAGTGTCACATCCGGTCCGACCGTGCCGCCCCGCGGCTCAGCCGCCATGCGGCGAGCGCGGCCGCCGCGGCGGCGAAGAGCAGGAGGGCGCCGCAGGCCGGGAGGGCGGTGGACGTATCGCCGTGGAGGGCCGCGCGGAAGGCGGAGACCGCCCAATAGCCGGGAGAGGCAGGGGCGATGACCTGGACCCAGGCGGGCAGCGTCGCCAGCGGTACGAGGGCGCCGCCGACGGTGCCGAGGATCATGCCGCCGACGTCGTAGCCGAGCGAGAGCTCGCCGAAGCTGCGCGCCGTGACGCCCAGCGCCGCGCCGAGCGCGAGCAGCGCGGTGGTCCAGGAGAGGCAGACCAGGATCAGCAGGGCGGGCGCGAGGACGTCGACGCCGAAGGCCGCGATGCCGACGCCGAGCACCACCGCCTGCTGGGCGAGCAGGGCGGCCATGACGGGTACGGCCTTGCCGGCGAGGAGTTCGGCGGGGCGGGCGGCGGTGGCGCGCATCCGGTCCCAGGTGCGCTGGACGCGCTCGGAGAGCACGGCGCTGCCGACGATGCTCAGGCCGAGGAGCGAGAAGGTGACGAGGGAGCCGATGACTGCCTGCTCGGTGCCGGTCTTCTGGCCCTGAGTGGCGACCAGGAGTGGGCGCATGAGGGCGAGGAAGCCGACGGGGACGATCAGGCGGCTGAGGAGGGGGCCGGGTTCGGCGAGGAGGAGGCGGGTGTTGTGGCGGATTAGGGCGGTGGTGCGGAGGGTGGTCGTGTGAGCGGGGGCGGTGTGCGTTGCGGCTTCAGGCGGCATCGGCGGTCTCCTTCGGCAGCTCCTGTCGGCGGTGAGCCAAGGCGCGGTAGAGGTCGTCGAGGCTCGGGCGGCGCACGTCCACCTCGACGGGGCGGCAGCCGGCGGAGAGCCAACGGGCCAGCTCCGCGGCGGGGTCGGGCACGGCGAGGCTCAGCTCGGCGCCTTGTACGCGGGGGC
>NZ_JAAKZV010000550.1 GCF_011044975.1 Streptomyces coryli
GGCGTGACGGAGGGCGGGGTGGCGTCGGGCGGCGCGAGGTCGCTGGGGATCGATCTGGGGCGGCACTACGGACGGATCGGCTGGAGAGGTCCGGGCGGAGAGCTGGTGACGGCGGGTCCGGTGCGGCTGTCCTCGCCGGGCGGGCGGACGACGGATCCGTCCGGACTCGCCGGGGACCTGCGCCGGCTGTCCGAGCTCGCGTCGGAAGCGGGCGCGGACGCGGGCGGCGGCCGGGGCCGGGTCGCGGTCAGCCTCGAGGCGTCGGGCAAGGGCGAGTTGCCGCTGCGGCGGGCCGCGGAAGCCGCCGGGCTGAGCGTGGCGCACGCGGTGCCGGAGCCGGTGGCCGCCGCCCTCCACTACGGGGCGGTCGCCGAGGGCGCGGAGCGTACGGTGCTGGTCTGCGACCAGGGCGCCGGGGCGCTGGACCTCACGGTGCTGGCGGTGAGCGGCGACCGTACGGTGCGGGTGCTGGACACCGTCTCGCATCCGGTGGGCGGCAACGCCTGGGACGCGGCGGTGGCGCGGGCCGTGCTGCCCGGTGCGGACGAGACGGCCGCGGAACAGCTCGCAGTGGCCCGCGAGTTGCGGGAAGCGCTCGGTGACCGTGAGAGCGCCGCAGTCGAACATGACGGGCCGGGTGCCGGGGCGATCCTCCACCGGACCGACTTCGAGGAGGTGACGGCGCCGCTGCGGCGGCAGGCGGAGCAGGCCGTCGCGGCCGTGCTGGGCAGCGCCGCGGAGCGGCCGGGCGGCACGGTGTCCGCGGTGCTGGCCGCGGGCGGGCTGTTCGCGACGCCGGGGCTCGCGCGGGAACTGGAGGAGCGGATCGGGCTGTACGTCCGGTGCGGCGAGCCGGAGCTGGCAGTCGTGGACGGCCTGGTGCTGCTGGAGTCCTTCGGCGTCCTCCGCGTCCTCACGGGCCGCCAGGCGGCCACAGTCCCCCCGCGTCGTCCGACGGCGTCCCGCCGCCCCGATCCGGAGCCCCGCCCGGCCCGTCGCCCCGACCCGGAGCCGCCGACGGCTGCCGAGAGGAACGGGACCGGTGCCGTACCGCGCCAGCGCCCCGAGCCGGACGCCGAGTCCCCGGCTTCGCCGCGCGCGTCGGAGCCTGTCCCGCCTCCCCGGCCCGAGCCCGTAT
>NZ_JAAKZV010000551.1 GCF_011044975.1 Streptomyces coryli
GTTCTGGGTGAGGCGGTCCTGGGAGAGGCGGTCCTGGGTGGGAGCCGCGTCCGGGCCCGGGGTGCCGAGGAGGGCGCGGGCCCAATCCGGGTCGCGCTGCCGGGCGGCGGCGCGGGACCAGGCGGCGTGCAGATCGGCGCGCCAGTCGTCGGCCACGGGCAGGGCGACGATCTCCTCCGGGGTGCGGCCGCCGAATACCTCTGTCCATAGGCGCAGCGGGGCCGCCTCCACCGTCTGCCCCAGCCACCAGGAGCGTTCGCCCTGCCCGGAGGGGGGCTTGGGGGCGATGCCGTCGCGCTGCATCGGGCCGTCGCACTCGTGCGGGGCCTCGACGATGATCATCGGGTAGGCGGGCGGCTGGGTCGGGTCGAGCGACACGTGCGTTTTCGCGCGTGCTCCCATACGGGATGCCAGGCCCGAGGCGGGGAGGGCGGAGAGCAAGGCCGCGGCGGTGGCCCGGACATTGCGGCTGCGGTCGTCGAGCGACTGCTCCAGGAACGGCTCGTCCGCCATGGACAGCCCGTCGCGCAGCGAGTCCAGGAAGGCGAGGCGGTCCTCTGCCTTCTCGCTGCGCCAGGTGGTGGCGAGCAGGCGGAGCGCCGCGGGGGCGTGGCGGCGGCGGAGCGCGGCGAGCAGGGCGACGCGTTCGGCGAAGAGGCCTTCTTCCCAGCGGGTGCGGATGGCCTGGGCGGCCGGCGTGTTCGCGGTCGGGTCGAACTCATCGGTGTTTGCTGTGGGGTCGAGCGCCTCGCCTGTGGTGAGTCCACACAGGTCGGTGGTGGGATCGGCGCCCTCGCGGAGGGCGTAGGTCCAGGCTGGGTTGCGGGCCGCCAGCCAGCGGGCGCGGGTGCCTCCGAGGCGGAGCGCCGGGCGGCGCAGGTCCGTACGGGCGCGGGCGGCGTCGAGGAGTGCGGGGAGCAGGGCCGGGGGTGCCTGGTAGCCGAGGTCGTTGGCGGTCTGGAGCCACTCCGGGATGAGCTCGGTCAGGTCGGGGGTGGCGCCGCGGCGGGCGCCGGCGCCGGAGTTGGCGGCCCGGTCGGCGAGGAGGGTGGCCAGGCGGTGGCGGGCGGCTGGGG
>NZ_JAAKZV010000552.1 GCF_011044975.1 Streptomyces coryli
CCTTTTCGGCGGCGCGGGAGGGGGTGAGCCAGTGGGCTGTCGCGCTCTCGGCCGACTCTGAGAGGCGGGTCATCCAGAGCAGATGACGTTGTACGTGCCCGAGCGCGTCCCAGGCGCGGAGGTACTCACCACGGGCGGCGACGTGGTGGGCGAGGACGAGCCAGTTCGCGAAGCGGCCGCACAGGTCGGCGGCTTCGGCGGAGTCGGGCGAGGCGGCTACTTGCTCGGGGAGGCCGCGCAGCGCCGCCTCCAGCTTCCCGGAGCGGTCCACGACCAGCATGCGCTCGACGGCCGCGCCTCGGGCAGGCCAACTGCGGACGCTGTCGATGTCGTCGGCGGTGGCGAAGTGGAACTCGCCACGGATGAGGCCGGGGAAGAAGGCGACGTGGGTGCCGAATTCATTACGGACGAGGTGCTGGACATCCCCGACCTGGGCCAGCCAGGCGGCAGGGTCATCGGGGTGGCTTGGCTGGAAGAACAGCCAGAACTCGATGTCACTGTGCGCATCGCCCTCACCTGCCGCGAACGACCCGTACATGAGGGCGGCTTCGATGCGGTCGTCGGCACGGGCGGTGCGGTGGACGCGGTCGATGAGGGCTTGCTGCGGAAGCACGATCTCTCCTGTGAGTGGCGGGCGGCTCCGGTGAGGCTAGATCATGCGGATGGCTTGGCATCGGATAGTGACGGCCGCGCTGCCGTGTTGCGTATGGCTCGGTGCGGGTGGGATGGCTGGCTACGGAAGGGAGAGGGGGCGGGGCGGCTTTACGCTGCCGGGCGAGAGCCGGTCGCTGGGGGAGGCGATAGGAGCCCCCGGGCCGGTCCGGTCCGGTCGGGGCCTGGTCCGGTCGCAGCGCGCTTCGGGAAGGCGGCGGTGCCCCGCGGACAAAGGCGGCCACCGACTGATCTGCCAGTTAGGTAAGCAGGCAGGGGATTCGCCGGTGACCGCAGGCAGAACTCTACCGGCGGCTGGGAAGTCGGAGGATCACTCGTCCGGGCGAAGCGAAGGCTCGCTGGTTGCCACGCCGCCGGACCGCCAGCGGACCGCCAGCGTCTCCCACCCGCGTCCCTGTCC
>NZ_JAAKZV010000553.1 GCF_011044975.1 Streptomyces coryli
CAGCCGAATCGCGCCGTCACCTCGGCTATTGGCCGGGACCTCGCGCTGAGCGCCATCGCGTCAGCCGAGTCGTCCCGCTACCTCGACCACCCGCCGAGGCCCCGCGCTGATGGCCATCGCGTCGCCCGGACGCAAGCGCGATATGCCGGCCATCGCGCAGGCGTACGCCAGCACCGGGGCGTCGCCCTGCTGGAAGGCGGTTTCGCCACGCTGCCAGAAGCGGTAGAGCCAGTGCTCCGGTGGGTCGTCCGGGTATGGCTCCAGGCCTATCTCCTCATGCCGCACCGGCTCGCCGTCCCGGTAGAGATCACCGATGACGCCGCCCTTCGGGTTGAAGAAGACGCTGTAGCCCGTGGTGCCCGGGCCCATCCTGCGCATCAGTTCATTGCTCTCCAGCGCGTGCGCGTGCTGCGTGAGAATGCAGCCGCGCCGGACGCCGGTCACCCCGACGCCGTGATTGCCGTGCGTGTCGTACGGCCCGACGTCCAGGACATCGTCCAGCTCCAGGACCGGCACCGCCCCCGGATCCCCGCCCAATCTCCGTATCGCCTCGTCCTCCGTCACCCCGGAGACAAAGCTCACCAGCATCCCCTCGGCGAAGATCTGCTCGGCCGCGAAGACGTCGATCAACCGGCCCGCCGCGTCCTGCGCCGCCCGCTCCCCCGCCGTCAGCTCCACCGCCCCCGGCAGCGCAGCGAAGATCGGCGCCAGCTCCGTCATCAGCCCGAGCCGCCCCGGCGTCCAGCCGGCCACGCCCGGCCGCCACGCGTCCGCGCCCGCCGCCAGCAGCACCCGCACGACGTCCGCACGCCCGCAGGCCACCGCCTGCCACAGCGGCGTACGCCCCGCGTGATCACTCACGTCCACAGCCGGCGCCGCCCGCGCCATCGCCGCCACCACCTCGGCGCTGCCGTACTCCGCCGCCCGGTGCAGCGGCGTCTCCCAGTCCCTCTCGTCCCCGAGCCGCCCGTCCACGGCACCCCCACCCGCGAGCAGCTCCTCGACCGCCGCGAGATCAAGCCCCCTCCACCGCGGAAACGTGAGGTCCCCCCACCCGCACACGCC
>NZ_JAAKZV010000554.1 GCF_011044975.1 Streptomyces coryli
GGGGGTGGCCTATCGGGGTGAGGGTGTCGAAGCGGACCCGCAGCCGTTCGGTGAGCTGCTCCAGGGACATCGCGTGCAGCTGGCCCGCGGCCAGTTCGATCGCCAGCGGCAGGCCATCGAGGTCGCGGCAGAGGTCGGTGACCGCGGCGGTGGCCTGCCGGTCGGCGGCGTGCAGCGCGAAGCCCGGCGAGGCGGTGGCGGCGCGGTCGGTGAAGAGCCGTACCGCCTCGGCTTCGGTGGGCAGCGGGGATACGGGGATGACCTGCTCACCGGGTACGCCGATCGGCTGCCGGCTGGTGGCGAGGACGCGGAGGCCGGGGGCGACGGACAGCAGCGAGCTGATGAGGCGTGCGCAGCCGTCGATCAGGTGCTCGCACGTGTCGAGGATCAGCAGCAGCGCCTTGTCCGCCAGCCACTCGCCGAGCACCTCCAGAGCCGGGCGCGCAGTGGCGTCGGAGAGCCGCAGCGCGCCCGCGACGGTGTGTGCGAGCAGCGCGGAATCCTGCAGCGGCGAGAGTTCGACCAGCCACACACCATCGCTGAACACCTCCTCCGCCTGCGCCCGGGCACCCGCGCGCAGCGCCAGCCGGGACTTGCCCACGCCGCCTACGCCGGTGAGTGTGACGAGGCGGGAGCGGGTCAGGAGCCTCTGTAGTTCGGCGAGTTCGGCGGTACGGCCGACGAAGCTCGTGGTCTCGGCGGGGAGGTTGCCCTGCCTGTGATTCCTGCTGGTCCCCGCACTGCTCGCGTTGCTCGCGTTGCCTGCGTTTCCCGGCACCTGGGCGCCCCTTGTCCTGTGTGGTGAGTCTCCTGCGGAGAAGGCTTGCCCAAGGCTTTTCTCCGGGAAACGGCGCTGATCGGGCAGGTTGGTGGTATACGACGCGCTGAGGGCGAGGGCTGGCTGAGGACCGTAGCTGTCCTCAAGCCGCCCTAGGGTACGGCGACATGAGGCGACTGCGGATGATGACGTGGGAACAGGTCAGCGCGAGGCGGCTGGCACGGGCAGGGCTGGCGGAGCCGGTGAAGGTGGGTGGGGCTGCGGGGGCTTCGGGGGTTGTGG
>NZ_JAAKZV010000555.1 GCF_011044975.1 Streptomyces coryli
GGCCGGGGCCGGGGTGCTGGCAGGCTTCGCCGCCGGTGTCGGGGACGCGGTGGCTGGTGGCGCCTGAGGAGGCTGCTCCGGTTACGGATCCGCAGGTGTTGCGGGAGGCGCTGGGTGAGGCGGTGCGGACGCTGGAGGCGGCGGATCGCTGAGCGCTTGGCTTGCGCCTGCGCTGCGCGCCTGCGGGGCGGTTTCCGCGCTTCGCGCGGAAGTCCTCAAGCGCCGGACGGGCTGGATTTCGGCCGGGCTCGTGGCGGCGGGGTTCGGGCGTACGGGCGATACTGATCTCATGGCCAGCGGCAGACGGACCCGGACTCGGGGAGCGCGGGAGACCGTCACTGCCGATGTGATCGGGGGGACCGCTGAGCTGCGGCCCGATCCCGACCGGCCGCGGGCCTGGACGCTGCTCGTGGACGGGGCGCCGCAGTCGCATGTGGATCTTGATGATCCGGAGTATCTGCAGTTCGAGTATCAGCGGCGGCTCGGGCATGCCGTCGATCTGGTGCAGCCCGCCGGGCGGCCGCTGCACGTGCTGCATCTCGGTGGCGGGGCGCTGACCCTCGCGCGCTACGTGGCGGCGACGCGGTCGCGGTCCGTGCAGCAGGTGGCCGAGATAGACAGCGAGCTGGTCGCCTTCGTACGGAGCCGGCTGCCGCTCGCGGACGGGGTGCGGATACGCGTACGAGGCGGGGATGCCCGGGCGGTGCTCGGAAAGGTGCCGGACGACTGGGCGGATCTGATCGTGGGGGATGTCTTCCGGGTGGCGCGGACGCCGGCGCATCTGACGAGTGTGGAGTTCGCGGGGGAGGTGCGGCGGGTGCTGCGGGCCGGGGGGTATTACGCGGCGAATCTGGCGGACGGGCCGCCGCTGACGTATTTGCGGGGGCAGATCGCCACGCTCAGGGAGGTCTTCCCGGAGCTGTGCCTGACGGCGGATCCGGCCGTGCTGCGGGGCAAGCGGTTCGGCAACGCGGTGCTGATCGCGTCGGACCGCGAGCTGCCGGTGCGGGAGCTGACCCGGCGGGCGGCGACCGATCCGCATCCGGGGCGGGTGCTGGC
>NZ_JAAKZV010000556.1 GCF_011044975.1 Streptomyces coryli
GCGAAGCTGAGAACTTAAGCGCCAGTAAACGGCGGTGGTAACTATAACCATCCTAAGGTAGCGAAATTCCTTGTCGGGTAAGTTCCGACCTGCACGAATGGCGTAACGACTTCTCGACTGTCTCAACCATAGGCCCGGTGAAATTGCACTACGAGTAAAGATGCTCGTTTCGCGCAGCAGGACGGAAAGACCCCGGGACCTTTACTATAGCTTGATATTGGTGTTCGGTTCGGCTTGTGTAGGATAGGTGGGAGACTTTGAAGCGGCCACGCCAGTGGTTGTGGAGTCGTCGTTGAAATACCACTCTGGTCGTGCTGGATGTCTAACCTCGGTCCGTGATCCGGATCAGGGACAGTGTCTGGTGGGTAGTTTAACTGGGGCGGTTGCCTCCCAAAGAGTAACGGAGGCGCCCAAAGGTTCCCTCAGCCTGGTTGGTAATCAGGTGGTGAGTGTAAGTGCACAAGGGAGCTTGACTGTGAGACTGACGGGTCGAGCAGGGACGAAAGTCGGGACTAGTGATCCGGCGGTGGCTTGTGGAAGCGCCGTCGCTCAACGGATAAAAGGTACCCCGGGGATAACAGGCTGATCTTCCCCAAGAGTCCATATCGACGGGATGGTTTGGCACCTCGATGTCGGCTCGTCGCATCCTGGGGCTGGAGTCGGTCCCAAGGGTTGGGCTGTTCGCCCATTAAAGCGGCACGCGAGCTGGGTTTAGAACGTCGTGAGACAGTTCGGTCCCTATCCGCTGTGCGCGTAGGAGTCTTGAGAAGGGCTGTCCCTAGTACGAGAGGACCGGGACGGACGGACCTCTGGTGTGCCAGTTGTTCTGCCAAGGGCATGGCTGGTTGGCTACGTTCGGAAAGGATAACCGCTGAAAGCATCTAAGCGGGAAGCCTGCTTCGAGATGAGGACTCCCACCCCCATGAGGGGTTAAGGCTCCCAGTAGACGACTGGGTTGATAGGCCAGATATGGAAGCCCTGTAAGGGGTGGAGTTGACTGGTACTAATAGGCCGAGGACTTGTCCATAGCTGCTCGCGTCCACTGT
>NZ_JAAKZV010000557.1 GCF_011044975.1 Streptomyces coryli
GTCGGGGTGGGGCTCGCGCTGATGGTGCCGCTGCACTTGCTGCGGCTGCGGCTGCGGGAGCCGCTGCTGCAGAACACGATGTCGCTGCTGATCCCGTACGTCGCCTACATCGCGGCGGAGGCGATGGGGGCGTCCGGGGTGCTCGCGGTGGTGGTGGTCGGGCTGTACCTCGGGCACCGGGCGTATCAAGTCGACTTCGCGACAAGGCTGCAGGAGGCGGCGGTCTGGAAGATGGTCGCCTTCATCCTGGAGTCGGCGGTCTTCGCGCTGATCGGGCTGCAGCTGCCGGTGGTGCTGCGGGAGCTGGGGCCGTATTCGGTGGGGCAGGCGCTGCTGTACGCGGGGGCGGTGCTGGCGGCGGTGGTGGTGATGCGGTTCGTGTGGGTGTACCCGGCGACGTATCTGCCGCGGCTGCTGTGGGCGCGCAACGAGGGGATGCCGCCGTGGCAGGTGCCCTTCGTGGTGTCGTGGGCCGGGATGCGGGGGGTGGTGTCGCTGGCCATCGCCTTCTCGATTCCGGCGGTGGTGCATGACGGGTCGGAGTTCCCGGCGCGGAATCTGGTGCTGTTCCTGACGTTCACGACGGTGATCGGGACGCTGGTGGGGCAGGGGCTCACGCTGCCGTCGCTGGTGCGGGTGCTGCGCCTGCCGGGGCGGGACGAGCGGGCGGAGACCCTGGCCGAGGCGCAGGCGCAGAACGCGGCGTCGGCGGCGGCCGAGGCGCGACTGGCCGAGCTGCTGGAGGACCCGGCGAACCGGCTGCCCGGGCCGCTGGAGGAGCGGCTGCGGACGGTGCTGCAGCGGCGGCGGAACTCGGTGTGGGAGCGCTTGGGCGGCGTCAACGACGCCACCGGGGAGACGGCGGACGACACGTATCGGCGGCTGGCGCGGGAGGCGATTTCCGCGGAGCGGGAGGTCTTCGTGGAGCTGCGGGATGCGGGGCGGATCGATGACGAGATGCTGCGGACGCTGCTGCGGAGACTGGATCTGGAGGAGGCGGCGGCTTATCGGGAGGTGGAGTAGGTCCCACCCGCCCAC
>NZ_JAAKZV010000055.1 GCF_011044975.1 Streptomyces coryli
CTCCCCCACCCTCTAGGAGATACGTATGACTCCCCCTCCCCTCTCCCGTCGCGGCATGCTCGCCGGAGCCGCCGCCGCCTCGCTCGGCGCCGCCTCCTTCGCCCCGGGCGCCGCCCAGGCCGCGGCCAAGGACTCCGGCAAGCCGCAGACCAAGAGCGGCGAGGGCAAGACGGTCGTCTTCCGCAATGTCCGGCCTTTCGGCCAGCAGGAAGCCGTCGACCTCACCGTCATCGACGGCCGGATCACGGACCAGGAAGCGCCCAAGGGCGCGAAGATCGTGGACGGCGGCGGCCGCATCGCCCTCCCGTCGCTCGTCGACGCGCACATCCACCCCGACAAGACGACCTGGGGCGGCGACTGGCTCACCCGCAAGCCGGCCAACGGCATCGCGGACTACTGCGCGCAGGACGTGGAGGTGTTCAAGAACGAGCCGCGCCCGGTCGGTGAGCGCGCCTACGGCCTGATGGCGCACGCCGTCACCCGCGGCACCCGCGCGATGCGCGCGCACGCCGACGTGGCCCCGGCGTACGGCCTGGCCGGCGTCGAGGGCGTCGCCGAGGCGGGCGAGCGGCTCTCGGACGCGCTCGACCTGGAGATCGTCGCCTTCCCGCAGCACGGCGTGATACGTACCCCCGGCACCGACAAGCTGCTGGAAGAGGCGGCCAAGAGCGGCATCGTCGACTTCATCGGCGGCATCGACCCGATCAGCTTCGACAACGCCATGGACGAGCAGCTCGACCTGATCTTCAACCTGGCCGACAAGTACGGCATCGGCGTCGACATCCACCTCCACGACCGTGACGACAAGGGCACCAAGGTCATGGACGGCATCATCAAGCGCACCCGCGCGCTGTCGCTGCGCGGCAAGGTGAACGTCAGCCACGCCTTCTGCGTGCCGAAACTGCCCGCGGGCGAGCTGGACAAGATGGCCGCCACGCTGGCCGACCTGGACATCTCGCTGACCACGGTGTCGCCCAGCGCCGAACTGGTGCTGCCGATCGCGACGCTGAAGAAGGCCGGCGTCCGGGTCGGCCTCGGCTCCGACGGCGTCCGCGACTCGTGGAGCCCGTTCGGCAACGCCGACATGTTCCACCGCACGCACATCTACGGCTGGGTCACCGACGTCCGCATGGACGACGAGCTGGCCGCCTGTTACGACGCCGGCGCGCACGGCGGCTCCGACGTGCTGGGCCTGGACCGCGCGGACCTCAAGCCGGGCGCCCCGGCCGACTTCGTGCTGCTGCGCGGCCAGAACGTGCAGCAGGTCGTCATCGACATGCCGCAGCGCGACATGGTGGTGCACGGCGGGCAGGTCGTGGCCCGTAACGGCGAGCTGGTCTGACGCAACGCACGGACGGCCCGCGGGACTTCCCTCCCACGGGCCGTTCGCGTGCGCACCGGCAGGGCGGCGGGATTACGCCTTGACCGCGCGCCCACCCGGCTCCACGATGCCTCTGTCCGGCGCAGATTGACATGGTCATGATCTTCACTGCCCCGCAGTCAGGAGGAACCATGCGACGCCCACCCCGCGGCACCAGAGCCGCCCTCCTCGCCGCCACCGCGGCACTCGCTCTGGCCGCCCAACTCACCGGCCCCGCCACCGCGGCACCGGATCGCTCCTCGGCGGGCACCGCCGCCGAGGAGGAGACCAGACAGTACGAGATCCACGGCCCGGCCTCCCCGGCCGCCCGTACCGCCCTCGCCAAGACCGGCGTGACGATCGACGAGGTCTCCGACCACGCCGTGGTCGTCAGCGCCGACGCCGCGAAGGCCCGCGAGCTCCGGCAGCTCGGCTACCGGCTGGAGGCGCTCCCCGCGCCGCCCGCGCGCACCGCGGGCAAGGACGCCCGGCCGCTGGACTTCCCGCCGGCCGACTCCCGGTACCACAACTACGCCGAGATGAATACGGAGATCAACCAGCGGCTCTCGCAGTACCCGAACCTGATGCGCAAGCAAGTGATCGGCAAGTCCTACCAGGGCCGGGACATCATCGCCATCAAGATCAGCGACAACGTCGCCACCGACGAGAACGAACCCGAGGTGCTCTTCACCCACCACCAGCACGCCCGTGAGCACCTCACCGTCGAGATGGCCCTGTACCTGCTGCGCGAGCTCGGCGCCGGCTACGCGAACGATTCGCGGATCAAGAACGTCGTCAACAACCGCGAGATCTGGATCATCCCGGACCTCAACCCCGACGGCGGCGAGTACGACATCGCCAGCGGCTCGTACCGCAGCTGGCGCAAGAACCGGCAGCCCAACTCCGGTTCGTCGTACATCGGCACCGACCTGAACCGCAACTGGAACTACAACTGGGGCTGCTGCGGCGGCTCCTCCGGCAGCCCGAGCTCCAGCACCTACCGTGGCGCCGCGGCCGAGTCCGCGCCCGAGGTGAAGCTCGTCGCCAACTTCGCGCGCAGCCGCATCATCGGCGGTAAGCAGCAGATCAAGGCGGGCATCGACTTCCACACGTACAGCGAGCTGGTGCTCTGGCCGTACGGCTATACGTACAACGACACCGCGCCCGGGCTCACCCAGGACGACCGGAACGCCTTCGCGGCGGTCGGCCAGAAGATGGCGGCGAGCAACGGATACACCCCGGAGCAGTCCAGTGACCTCTACATCACGGACGGCACGATCAACGACTACCTCTGGGGCACGCAGAAGATCTTCAGCTACACCTTCGAGATGTATCCGGCGAGCGCCGGCGGCGGGGGCTTCTACCCGCCCGACGAGGTGATCGAGCGGGAGACCAGCCGCAACCGGGACGCGGTGCTGCAGCTGCTGGAAAACGCGGACTGCATGTACCGGTCGATCGGCAAGGAGGGTCAGTACTGCACGACCTGAGTGAGGTCCCAGTACCCGGCGTAGCGCCCGCCCAGCCGCAGCAGTTCGTCGTGGCTGCCCTGCTCCACGATCCGGCCGCCGTCCAGGAAGGCAACCTGGTCGGCGCGCCGGACCGTGCGCATCCGGTGCGCGACCATCACCACCGTCCGGCCCGCCATCAGCCGCTCGATGCCGGCGTGCACGGCGGCCTCGCTGACCGGGTCGAGGGCTGACGTCACCTCGTCGAGCAGCACGATGGGCGCGTCCTTGAGCAGCGCCCGGGCGATCGCGACACGCTGCCGCTCGCCGCCGGACAGCAGCGTGCCGCCTTCGCCGACATGCGCCGACCAGCCGCCGGGCAGCCGCTCGACCACCTCGTCGAGGCGGGCCGCGGCGGCCGCGTCCCGCACCTCGGCTTCGGTGGCGTCCGGGCGGCCGAGGCGCACGTTGTCCTCGATGGTGCCGTCGAAGAGATAGACGTCCTGGAAGACGATGGCGATCCGCGCCATCAGGTCCGCCGCCACCATCTCCCGTACGTCCACGCCGCCGACCCGCACGGCGCCCGCGTCCACGTCGTAGAAGCGGGCAAGCAGCTGCAGCAGCGTGCTCTTGCCCGCGCCCGACGGGCCGACGACGGCGAGCCGCTGCCCGTCCGGTACGGACAGCGACACCCCGTCGGCCACCGTGCGGTCGCCGTGCCGGAAGGTGACGGCGTCGAACTCCACGCCGTGGCCGGCCGGTTGCCGCGGCTCGGGCGGTTCCGGCAGCGGCTCGGTGCGCAACACCTCGTCGAGGCGCACCAGTTCGGCACGGGCGGCGCGCAGGCTGCCGCCGAGCTCGGCGAGCGACAGCAGCGGGTCCGCGCAGCGGGCGGCGAGGACCAGGACCGCGAGCAGCTCGGCCGCGCCCAGGTCCCCGCCGACGGCGAGATACGCGCCCAGGGCGAGGAGCGAGGTGAACGCCGCCTGCACGGTGACCGCGAGGCCCAGCACGCCGGGCAGCGCGGCGAAGGTGGCGCGGCGGGAGGCTTGCTGCAGGTCCGCGAGGGAGTCGTCGAGCAGCTCGAAGCGCTCGGCGGTGCGGCCGCCGGCCCGTAGCACCGGCTGGGCCTGGAGATATTCGATGACGCGGCCGGTGGCGGCCCGTTCGCGGGCGACGCGCTCGGTGTCGGTGGCGGTGGTGGCGCGGCCGGTGCGGGCCTGGATCACGGCAACGACGGGCACGGCGATCAGGGCGGCGAGGCCGAGCTGCCAGTTGAAGGTGAGCATCACGGCGACGATCACCAGGGGCGTCACAGAGGCGGAGATGTAGGGCGCCAGCAGGTGCGCGATCACGCTCATGGCCTGCAGCACGCCCTGGCTCACCAGCACCGACACCTCGCCGATGCGGCCCGGCCGGTACCAGCCGATGGGCAGCCGGGCGAGGTGGTCGCCTAGCCGGTAGTACATGCCGTGCAGCAGCGTGGTCCCGGCGCGGAAGCCGGAACGGTCGGCGACGTAGCGCAGCGCGGCGAAGCCCGCGACCGCGGCGCCGAAGCCCAGCAGCCACGGCCAAGCGTCCCCTGGCTCGCTGCCGAACAGCGCGCGCAGCACGGGCACCAGCAGGGCGTACGACAGCCCCTCGGCGATCGCGGTCGCCGCCATCAGGGCGACGGTGCGGCGCACCGGCCCGGCGCACTCGTGGCCGAGCACGCGCAGCAGCATGGTGATCATCGGGTCTCTTCCCCTTCGGTTACGTCGGCGTGGAGCCGCCAGAACCCGGCGAACTCACCGCCCTGAGCGAGCAGTTCGGCGGGCGTACCGCGCTCGACGATCTCCCCGTCGCGCAGCATCACCACGGTGTTGGCATCGGCGATCGTCTCCATGCGATGGGCGATGACGAGGGTCGTCCGCTCGCCGCGGGTCAGCATCAGCGCCTCCCGTACCGCCGCCTCCGTCTGCGGGTCGGCGAAGGCGGTCGCCTCGTCGAGGACCAGGACGGGGGCGTCGGCGAGCAGGGCGCGGGCGAGGGAGATCCGCTGCGCCTCGCCGCCGGACAGCCGGGCGTCGTCGCCGATCACCGCGTCGTAGCCGCGGGGCAGTTCGAGGATGCGGTCGTGGATGTGGGCCAGCCGGGCGCTGCGGATCACGGCGTCGCGGTCGGCGTGCGGCACGGCCAGGGCGATGTTGTCGGCGACGGAGGCGCGCAGCAGCCGTACGTCCTGGAAGACGAAGGACACCCGCCGGTACAGCTCGCGGCTGCCCACGTCGCGCAGGTCGACGCCGCCGAGGAGTACGGAGCCGTGGTCGGGGTCGAAGAACCGCGGCAGCAGCTGCACCAGCGTTGACTTGCCGCTCCCCGAGGGGCCGACGACCGCGGTGACCGTGCCCGGCTCGAGCACCAGGTCGACGCCGCGCAGCACCTCGCGGTCGGCCTCGTAACCGAAGCGGACGTCGCGCAGCTCGACCCGGTGTCCCTGCGGCGGGACCGGCCGGGCGGGCTCGGGCAGCGGCGGCTCGGCGAGTACGTCCTGGATCCGGCCGACCGCGCGGCGCGCGGTCTGCAGGTCGTCGAAGCCGTGCCCGAGCGCGGCCACCGGCGCCGTCAGCCCGAGGCCGAGCAGCAGGAACGGCAGCAGATCCGCCGCGGCCAGCCCGCCCCCGGTGATCCGCCACGCGCCGCCGACCAGCACCGTGAGCAGCACGAACGGCGGCGACAGCACCACCTGCATCCCGGCGGCGATGCCGGCGAGCCCGCGCACCATCGCGTAGAAGCTGCGGGTGAAGTCGTCCACGGCGGTACGGAACTTGCGGTGCGCGCGGTCGGCGCCGCCGAAGGCCTTCACCACCGCGATGCCCTGCACGAACTCCACGACCGACGCCGAGATCCGGCCCATCGCGGCGTCGAACTCCTTCTGTTCCCGCAGCCGGGTGGGCGTCATCATCAGCGGCACCAGCGCCACGGCGAGCAGCACGGGAATCAGCGTGACCAGCGTCAGCCGCCAGTCCACCGTGAAGAGGTAGACCAGCGAGATCAGCGGCACCACGAACGCCGACACCATCTCCCCTGGCGTATGCGCGATCACCGGGTGCACCGCGCTGACGTCCTCCCCCACCAGCTTCGCCAGCTCCCCGCTGCGCCGCCTGGACAGCCAGCCGATCGGCACCCGCCCGAGGCTCGCGGCCAGCTGCCGGCGCAGGGCCAGCTGCACGCGGGTGTCGAGGAGGTGCCCGACGCCGGACGACGCGGCCGTGAACAGCAGCTGCACGAAGAGCCCGGCCGCGCCCGCGATGACGACATTGCGGACGTGCCCGTGGTCGGCGGGCCCCGGCGCCAGCAGCGTACGGCCGAGCTCGACGACGGCGAGCAGCGGCGCGAGGGCGGCGACGGCGCCGATGACCTGCAGGCCGACGACGGCGGCGAAGCCGCGGGCGTACGGGCGCAGGAGGGGCGTGGTCGTAGGAGTCATGGGCACACCTTGGCCGCCGGGACCGGCCGTTGGATTGGAGAAATGTTCCGGCGGCCTTCGACGGGCTTCCCGGCGCGGCTGACGTCCTTGTCATCGCGGCGACACCCCCGCCGGGCTGGCCTGTCACGGGGCGCGCATCCTTGAGGAACCCCATTGACCGGTTTGCGACCGGTCGGTTTCTATCTCGGGCAGCTCACCCACCACCGTCCACTCGACGAGGAGTGCGCAATGCCCCGAGCCACCCCACGCCGGCGCCCGTACGTCAGGTCCGGCTCGATACTCGCCGTCGCCGGCGTGCTGACGGCGCTGTTAACCGGCCTGCCGCAGGCCGGCGCCGCGGAGGACTTCTACACCCCGCCGGCCACGCTGCCCGCGGGCCGGCACGGCGACATCATCAAGACGGAGCCCTCCCAGTACGCCAACGCCAAATCGACCCGGATCATGTATCTGAGCCGGGACGCGAAGGACAAGGCGATCCCCGTCACCGGCTCGGTCATCGTGCCCAACAAGGCCTGGACGGGCCCCGGCAAGCGGCCCATCGTCGCGTACGCGCCGTTCACCGCCGGCATGGGCGACCAGTGCGCACCGTCCAAGTCCCTGGCCGGGCAGGGCTCGGGCGACATCGCGGCGACGTTCCAGAACGGCTTCGTGGACGCGCTGCTCGCCAAGGGCTTCGCCGTCGCCCAGACCGACTACGAGGGCCTGGGCACGCCCGGCGAACACCCCTATGTGATGCGCCTGTCGGAGGCCCACACCACGCTCGACGTGATCCGCGCCGCCCAGCGCACGGAGGGCAGCGGCCTGCCGGCCGACGGCCCCGTGGGCATCGCGGGCTACTCCGAGGGCGGCGGCGCCGCGGCCTCGGCGGCCGAACTCGCCCCGAGCTACACCCCGGAGCTGGACGTGAAGGGCGCGTACGCCGGCGCCCCGCCCGCGGACAAGGGCAAGCTCGCCAAGTCCCTGGACGGCGGGATGTATATGGCCTTCCTCGGCTATGCGCTGATCGGCATCAACACCGCTTATCCGGAGTCGCAGATCTACGACCAGCTGGCCAACGACGCGGGCCGGAAGCTCTTCGACGAGGCCGCCAAGACCTGCACCATCGACGCGGTGGTCAGATTCATGTTCCGGAACACCGGCGCGCTGACCAAGGACGGCAGGCGGGTCGCCGAGTATCTGAGCCAGCCGCCGTTCGACAAGATCGTGGCCGAGAACAAGATCGGCAATATCAAGCCGGCGATGCCGGTACTGGTCGAGCACGCCGGGCTCGACGACGCCATCCCGGTGGAGAACGGCAGGCAGTTGGCCAAGGACTGGTGCGCCAAGGGCGCGAACGCCGAATTCCGCGACCTGCTCGCACCAACGCCCGTCGGCGGGCATGCCCTGGGCGCCCTGGCGGCGCAGGGGAACGCGGCGAACTGGCTGAACGACCGGTTCGCGGGCAAGTCCACGAGCGGCAACTGCGGGAAGTTCTGACCCGCGGATGATGTCGCGCCGGTGCTGCCGGTCTCGCCGCCTCGCGTCTCGCGTCCCGCGGTGAAGGGCCGGTCGGCAGCGCCCCGGTGGCGTACGCCCCGTCTCGTAGGCCGGCGCCATGGTGGACGACTCGGCGACCGTGCCGCCCGCGGCTGACGCGGCACCGTCGCGTAACGGCCCCAACACCTCACCGCGCCGCCGCACCCAGCAGGAGCGCCGCGAGGCGACCATCGCCCGGCTCATCGACGCGACCATCGACGCCATCACCGAGGTCGGCTACGCGAAGGCCTCCCTCGGCGAGATCTGCGCCCGCTCCGGGGTCTCCCGCGGCGGCCTCTTCCGGCACTTCGACTCCCGGCTCGACCTGATGATCGCCACCGCGGCCGAGGTCGGCAGGCGGCATATCGCCCGCGCGCGGGAGCAGTTCACCGCGGTGCGCGAGCCCACGATCAGGGACGCCCCGGCTGCTGCGGGACCGGCAGCGGGCCACGGAGAACGCGGTGTGGTTCGAGCTGATGGTCGCCGCCCGTACCGACCCGGACCTCCGCGCCCGGCTGAGCGTGACGGGCCGGCGGTTCTTCGCCGAGATCCGCGATGTCGGCCGCATGGTGCCGGGCAGCGAGCTGTTCACCGACGACGAGCTCGAGATGCTGCTCAACACCGTGGAGCACACCTTCGACGGCGAGGCGATCCGCCGCGAGATCGACCCCAGCCCCGAGGCGGAGGCGCGGCGGCTCGACCTGATCTGCGACTTCGCCGAGTTCTACGTCCTGCGCAAGCCGGCCGGCGACGGCTGATACGGGCCCGGCCCCCGTACCATTGGCGGCATGTCGGCTGCCGTGTCCGAGCGCGAATCCGCCGTCGTGTGGGACCTCGTCCGCCCGACGCGCCCCAGCCGCGTGCCGGGCGTCGTCATCTCCGGCTTCCGCGACCGCGGTCCGGCCCCCGTCGACCATCGGCTCGACCCGCACCCGGTGCTGACGCTGGCCCTGGCGTGCGGCGACGGCGCGCCCGTCATCTACGACGACGCCGGGCGGCGGCAGTCGGACAGCCTGGTCACCGGGCTCGGCTTCGGCTCCGGCGGCGCGGCGCGGATCCGGGCCGCGAACGTGGAGTGGCTGCAGGTGCGCCTGTCCCCCGCGATCGCGCGCACGCTGCTGGGCGTGGGCCCGGCGGACCTGGAGCACTCCGTGGTGTCCCTCGACGACCTGTGGGGCCACCGCCGTTCGGCCGTACTCCGCGAGCAGCTGGGCTCGGCAGCCTCCTGGGAGGACCGCTTCGCGCTGGTCGAATCCCTCCTCGCCCGCATGTCCGCCGACCAGCCGGCCATCGACCCGGAGCTGGCCTGGGCCTGGGACCGTATCGTCGCCGACCACGGCCAGGTACGCGTCGAAGGCCTCGCCACCGAACTCGGCTGGAGCCGCAAACGCCTCTGGTCCCGCTTCCACGCGCAACTCGGCATGCCGCCCAAACGCGCCGTCCGCCTGGTCCGCTTCGACCTCGCCGCGACCCGCCTGGCCGTGGGCCAGGACGCCGCCCGGGTCGCGGCCGAATGCGGCTATACGGACCAGTCCCATCTGCACCGCGACGTGGTGGCCTTCACGGGAGTGACCCCGGCCAGCCTGGCCGGCGAAACCCTGGTGGCGGTCGACGACCTCCCGTGGGCGGACCATGTGCCGCGCCTCGCCGACGCTTCTCGCTGACGCGCGTCGTCGTCACAGGGATTCCGTGGGCAGGCCCGCCGCGGTCCAGTCCTGGATGCCCTCGCGGTAGGTGCGGACGTTGGTGTAGCCGAGGGCGGTCAGGCGGCCGGCGACCTGGGTGCTGTTCGCGCAGGCCGGGTTGGCGCAGTACGTGACGATGGCGGCGCCGCGGTCGGGGAGCAGAT
The DNA here is from genome assembly GCF_011044975.1 of Streptomyces coryli. GTDB lineage: Bacteria > Actinomycetota > Actinomycetes > Streptomycetales > Streptomycetaceae > Streptomyces > Streptomyces coryli. The sequence continues at coordinate 9,639 of NZ_JAAKZV010000055.1, forward strand.
CCGCGGCCCGGGCGTCGGCCTCGGCCGGTGCGAGCGGGAGGGCGCCGGGCAGATGCTGCTTGGCGTGGTAGTCGCCGCCCAGGGCGTCGACGACCGTGACCGTGCCGGCGTCGATCGCGGCCTTCAGTTCGTCGCGGGTGATGAGGGTGCTCATGTGGAACCTCCAGGAGAAGTGGACTACAGTCCGGTTATGCCTCACGACCGTACCGGACCGCAGTCCGGTTCCGCAACGCCCCTGGAACTTCTGCGTACTCGGCCCCCCAAGGAGCGGGCCGACGCGGCCCGTAACCGCGCCGCCGTGCTGGAGGCCGCGGCCCGGCTCTTCGCCGAGCACGGCGTCGAGGCCGTCTCCCTCGACCAGGTCGCCAAGGCGGCGGGCGTCGGCAAGGGCACCCTCTTCCGCCGCTTCGGCGACAAGTCCGGCCTCGCCACCGCGCTGCTGGACACCCGCGAACGCGAACTGCAGGAGGCGATCCTGTCCGGCCCCCCGCCCCTCGGCCCCGGAGCGCCGGACACCGACCGCCGCGTCGCCTTCGTCGAGGCCTACCTCGACTACCTCCTGGACCACCTCGCCCTGGTCCGGATGTCCGAGACCTCATCCCCGGGCGCCCGCTACCGCATCGGCGCCTACCGCTTCTGGCACCACCACCTCACCCTCCTGCTCCCCACCACCGCCGACCCACAGCACGCCGCCCACGCTCTGCTCGCCCCGCTGGCCGCCGAGCATGTGACCGCGCTGCTCCCGGAGTTGGGCCCCGAGCGGCTACGGGCCGGGCTGGTGCAGCTGGCCCGAGGTGCGGGATAGCCGACGGCTTACGCCGGCGGACCGCCGAGGTGCGGAATGCCGCGGCGCCATACGTAGCGCGAGTGCGCGGAGCACGAGAAGCCGGAGCCTTTCCGAGGTGACCACGTGGCGGCGCGGGCGGTGATGTCGCCCGGCGCTGAGACACGTACGTCCATGCGGCCCGCGGGCGTGAGGCGGGCGCGCCGGATCCGGTAGGCGCGCGCCCGCCAGTGTTCGAGCAGAGCTTGTACGGCCGCGCTGCCGGTGTCGGCCGGCATGCCGCCGGACACCTCCCAGAAGAGCGCGGACTTGGCGCCGTGCCCCCAGCCCGACTGCGGCGAATCGATGGGCACCCAATGCGGCGGGCGCTCCGTCAGGCTGTCACCGGCCGTCTTCGGCAGGGCGCGCCGGATCCCGTCCGTCAGGTCGTCGAGATGCCGGGAGGTGGAGGCGGCGGACCGGGTCGGGAACCAGCTGGCGAGCCAGCTGAGCACCATGTACACGAAGAGCACCAGGTAGAGGAGGCTCAAGTAGATCCACTTGGCGAGTGTTTCCGTCATGCCGGCCAGTCTCCGGCCGTCCGGTCAGGCGGACATGAGCGCGGCTACTCACTACGGGGCCTCAACTCCCGAGATCCGGTACTTATGCACCTCCGCGTCGCGGATCTGCGCCGCCTGCTCGGGTTCCGGGCCCGCGCCGCGGAAACGGGCGAGGTCCTCGTCGGTTTCCCAGCGCTCGTAGACGTTGATCCGGTCCGGCTCGAGCGCGTCCGCCGACAGGGCGAAGTCGAGACAGCCGGCGGCGGCTCGCGCCTGCTCGACGACCTTCGCGCAGCCGGTCAGATAGGCGTCGCGGTCGGCGGCGTCCACTCTCAGCTGCCCGGCGATGATGATCATGGCGCTCCTCACCCTGCGGTTGCGGCCGGGGCCTTGCGCACGTGGAAGCGCAGCATGGTGACCCCGCCCGACTGGACGTTGCTGAACGGTTCCAGGTCGATCCGGTCGAGGCCCGGCGGCGTGAAGCGGACGCCGTCGCCGAGCAGCACCGGCAGCACGTACACCAGGATCTCGTCGACGAGGCCGCGCCGCAGGCACTGGGCGGCCGTGTCGGCGCCGAGGATCTCCAGGTTCTTGTCACCGGCGGCGCGGCGTGCCGTGGCCACGGCTTCCTCGACGTCGCAGGTGAGGAAGGTGACGTTGGGGTCCGGCTCGTCGGGCGGGCGGTGCGTGAGGACGAACTGCGCCCCGCCCTCGTACTCGGGGTTCTCACCGGACATGCGCTTGCCGACCTCGTACGTGCCCCGGCCGATGAGCATGGCACCCGTGGCCGCCATGACCTCCGGGAACGTCGCCGACGTCATGTGCTCGAAGATCCAGTCCATCGTGTCGCCGGGACCGGCGATGTACCCGTCCAGGGACATCACCCTGTTCACGACCACTTTGCCGCCGCTCGCATCCGTCATGCGTCTTCTCCAAGCAGGTGGAGGGCCGGGATCGCATCATAGGTCGGTGAGCAACATCTTCTCCGGCGGCAGCCACGACCTGGACCTGTCCAATGGCGCCACCGCGGTCTTCATCGACGTGCTGATGCTCGCCGTGTCCGATCTCGCGTCCGAGGACTGGGACTTCCGCTTCGCGGCGCTGCTGACCCTGCAGGACCAGAACGTCATGGGGCGCGGTGCCGTCGGGTTCGACCTGGCGGAGTTCGACTGGGGTGCGACGGAGCGGGACCGCGCCCGCGCGAAGGACTTCGTGCTGCGTGCCACAGCACTCGCGGCCGGCGGTCATCGCTGGAGCGAGCTGGGCTACCACCCGCCCCGCGTCCATGACTACCTGCACCGCTTCACGACCATGGTGGAGTCCTTCGCCCCGCCCGCCGGCAAGAGCGCCGCACGCGATTTCCCGGGCCCGGCCGAGGCCGCGATGGCCTCGTGCGTGCGCCACCGCGTCCTCAGCGCACTCCCGCTCTGGGACGGCTGCTTCCTCTGCAATCGGCCGCACTAGGGACCGCGGCCCTATGGTCGAGCCATGGGCATGGGGACGCGCCTGTGGTCGATCGGGTGGAAGCTGCTGGCCGTACTGGTGGTGGTGTGGCTGCTGTTGATGACCGCTGCCTGGTTCTATCAGCGGCACCTGATCTACTTTCCGGAGCGCGGCACACCGCCGCTGCCCGATGTCCCCGGGCTCCGCGAGGTGCACTACCGGACCTCGGACGGGCTGCGGCTGACGGGATGGTTCCTTGCGGCGGAGGGCGGGGAGCCGTATGCCACGGTCGTCGTCGCCAATGGCAACGGCGGGAATCGCGCGGGGCGGGTGGGGCTGGCCGAGGGGCTTGCCGAGCGCGGTTACTCGGTCCTGCTGACCGACTATCGCGGCTACGGCGGCAATCCCGGCTCCCCGAGCGAGTCCGGGCTCACCGCCGATCTGCGTGCGGCCGTGGCGTACGCCGCCGGGCGGCCGGATACGGACCCGCGGCGGCTGGTCTACTTCGGCGAGTCGCTGGGCACGGCCGTGGCCGCGGCGGTGGCGGCCGACCGCCCGCCGGCCGCCCTGGTGCTCCGGTCGCCGTTCCCGGAACTGGCGGACATCGCCCAGGATCACTACTGGTACGTCCCCACCCGCCTGCTCCTCCGCGACCGCTTCCGCACATCGCAGCACCTGTCGGCGTACGACGGTCCCCTGCAGGTGATCGCCGGCACCCGCGACGAGATCGTCCGCCCCGCCCTCACCCGCGACGTGGCCGACGAGCACGCGACCACGTACACCGAGATCGACTCGGCCCACCACAACGACCCGGCGCTCTTCGACAGCCCCGAACTCCTCACCGCGGTCGACCGCTTCCTCCGCTCCGCCATCCCCCGGTGACCGCGTCGTCATCGCCGCAGCAGACCCCGCAGATACGCCGTCAACGGCCGCTCCACCAGGCGGTGGATGAGCCACGCGGCCAGCAGCATCACGGCCACCGTAAGCGGCAGCGTCTGCGCCGCCGGGATGTTCAGGTGCTGGCGCAGGACCAGGATCACCGACCAGCCGACGTGCTCGTGGATCAGGTAGAAGGGGTACGTCAGCGCGCCCGCGACCGTCAGCCAGCGCCAACGGGCGAAGGCCAGGCGGCCGGTGGCGACCAGCGCCATGGCGCCGATGCCGCAGGTCAGCACCGCGAGGATGATCAGCGGCTCGCGGGCCGAGGTGCTCGGGGCGGGCACGTTCTGCATCGCGAAGCCGCTGCCCAGGGCCCAGTTGACGGCGATGACGCCCCACAGGGCCGGGTCGTGGCCGAAGCGGTGGATCAGGTAGAGGGCGAGGCCGATCACGAAGTACGGGGCGCCGTCGGGGACGACGAGGGTGTTCAGGATGTCGTTCTCGGAGCCCTGCGCGATCACCGCCGCCACCGTCCAGCCGCCGCAGAACAGCGTCACCCGCCGTTTGGTCGTGCCCTTCCACAGGACGAAGACCGCGAAGAGCAGGTAGAAGCGCAGCTCCGCCCAGAGGGTCCAGCAGACGCCGAGGACGCGGGGCGTATCGGTGGGCATCTGCAGCATGGTCAGGTTGACGAGGAAGTCGGCGTATCTGGGGATATGGCCATCCACCGGCAGCAGCACCGCGGCGCCTACGGTCAGGAACAGGGCGGCCCAGTAGGCCGGATACAGCCGCACCACCCGCGAGCGGAACAGGTCGCCGACGCTGCGGCCCCAGCTGCTCATGCAGATCACGAAGCCGCTGATGACGAAGAAGATCTGCACGCCAAGGCTGCCGTACTGCCCGATCTGGGTCAGGTGCGGGAAGACGTCGCGCGGCGATCCGCCCCAGGCGTCGGCGACCGGGCCGTCGCGGCCGGTGTAGTGGTACAGGCAGACCATCAGCGCCGCGAGCAGCCGCAGACCGTCGAGTTCGCGCAGCCGGACACCGGGGAGTCTTCGGGGCCCGGTGGTCACCAGCGGAGGCTGGACCTGCGTCGGCATCGTCCGTTTGCTGAGCATTTCGGTCGGTGTCACGCGGGGGCCTCCGGAGCGGGGTGGAACGGTGCCCTCTCCCGGGGCACGGCGAAACGGTTTGCCGGGCAGACGCTAGGTGCCGTTGACCGGTGCACGCTCGGCCGGACGGCGTAGTCAACGCCGAATTCACTAAGTGATCACCGATGAGGACCGGAGTGTTCCGCTTGTTTTCCTTGGCGGGGGAACGACGGGCATGTACATGCCGCAAAGGGGTTGACCCAACCCGGCGGTGATCGCAGACTCGTCCAGGCTCCTTGTCCCCGTTGCACGTGCGCGACCGCAAGAAGCATCACCGCCCGGCAACGGATCAGGAGGCTCACATGGCCAGATCGCGGCTGCACACCGCCGTCGTCGTCCTCGCCGTCACCCTCGCCGCGAGCGCCTCGGCAGCTCCCTCGGCTCCTTCGGCTCCCACCGCGACCTCGGCAGCCTCGGCACCGGGCTCCGGAACGACGGACGGACGATGGTCCACGGCCTGGGCCGGCAGCCCCGTATCCGGCGAGACCTCCACCGCGGCCTGCCCCAGCGCGGACGGGCTGCGTGACCAGACGGTACGTAATGTCGTCACCACGGGCGCGGCCGGCGACCGCATCCGGATCCGGCTCAGCAACTCCTTCGGCAAGGAGGACCTGCGCGTCGGCCACGCCACGGTCGCCCGCCAGGGCGCGGGCGCCGCGCTCGAGCCGGGCAGCCTGCGCGAACTGACCTTCTCCGGCAAGAAGTCCGTCGACGTCCCGGCCGGCGAGGAGCTCTTCAGCGACCCGGTCGACCTGAGCGTCAAGGACCTCGCGCGCCTGTCCATCAGCGTGTACGTGCCGGAGGCCACCGGCCCCGTCACGAACCACAACCTCGGCATGCAGCACAGCTACATATCCGGCGCCGGGGACCATGCGGGCAGCGCCGATGCCGCCCCGTACCAGACGTCCATCACCTGCATGATGCTCGTCGACGGCGTCGACGTGGTCAGCGGCCGCGACGCCGCCGGCACCATCGTCACCCTCGGCGACTCGATCACCGACGGCCACTCCTCCACCCTCAACGCCGACCGCCGCTGGCCGAACAACCTGGTCCGCCGCCTCAACGAACGCCCCGGCGCCGACCCGGCCGTCGCCAGCGCCGCCATCAGCGGCAACGAGGTGCTCGTCGACCGTGTCCCGGTCTACTTCGGCATCAGCGCCCTGAACCGCCTGGACCGCGACGTCCTCGCGCAGAGCGGCGCCAAGTCCGTGATCATGCTGGAGGGGATCAACGACATAGGCGCGGCGAGCGCCGACGCCAAGTCTCTGATCCGCGGCTACCAGCAGGTCATAGACCGCGTGCACGCCCGCGGCATGAAGATCTACGGCGGCACGCTGGTGCCGTTCATGGGCTCCAACGGCAAGTACGGCGGCGACTACGGCTCCGAGTACGGCGAGCGGCAGCGCCAGGCGGTCAACAAGTGGATCCGCACCAGCGGCGCCTTTGACGGGGTCATCGACTTCGACAAGACCGTGCGCGACCCCGCCAAGCCGGCGTACATGCTCCCGGCCTACGACTCAGGCGACCATCTGCACCCGGGCGACAAGGGGTACGAGGCGATGGCGGAGACGATCGACCTGGACATGATCCTCGGCAAGCGCTGAGCTGCTTTGGTGGGCGGCTACTTGCCGCTCTGCAGCGCCTGCCACGTGTTGGCGCCGACGACGCCGTCGGCGGTGAGGCCACGTGCCGACTGGTACGTCTTCACCGCCGACGTCGTATTCGCCCCGAAGGAGCCGTCGATCGTGAGCGCCTTGCCGAGCGCCGCCGTCAGCGCGCGCTGCAGCCGCTTGACCGCGGTGCCGGTCGATCCGCTCTGCAGCGTCGGCGTCGTCCCGTACGACAGCAGCGCCGTCCAGGTGTGCGCCTCGACCTCGCCGGTGGCGGGCAGCCCGATCTTGGTCTGGAAGCCCTTCACCGCGGTCTCGGTGCCGGCGTCGAACTCGCCCTGGTACGACGCGGGATCGAAGCCGGCCGTCTTCAGCAGGCACTGCGCCGCCTTGACCAGGCTGCCGCTCGAACCGGCCTTGACGGCGGTGTAGGCGCTCGCGTCCAGCGAGACCTCGTCACAGGTGGTGTCGGCCTGGATGAACTTCGTCGCGGCGGCCTCGCCGAGCTGGACGGCCTGCGGGTGGTCCTCGTTCCTGGTCACCTTGGTGCCGGGGAAGGTCACGTAGCCGACGACCTTGCCGCTGACGCCGCCGCTGGACGGACTGGGGTTCATGCCCAGGGACTTGGCGGCGGCGTACGAGGCTTCGCCGATGATGCCGCTCGGGCCGCGGTCGCCGATCACGCCGTAGACGACCTTGTCCTGGTAGATGACGGCGCCGACGGTCCCGCAGCCGAGCCCGGAGGCCGCCGGGTCCCAGGTACTGCTCTTCAGCGGGATGACGATGTGCGGGAGGGTGGCGGAGTTCAGCGGCTGGCCGTCGGATTCCACGCAGGCCGTCTGGTTCTGCCACCACGGGTCGGTGTTCTCGTTGCACTCCGCGGTCCGCTTGCCGTCGCAGTCCACATCGAGGTCGGCCGTCCAGAACACGGCACCGCCCTTGCCGCACACCGGAATGTCGCGGGTGCCGCCCGCGTCCTGCGCGTACTTGCCGCTGGAGACCTGCGTGCCGCAGGCCGCGATCTTCGCGCGCAGCTGCTCGGCGGTCGGCCCGGCGAGCGCGGAGTCGGGGGCAGTGAGGGCCGCGTTCGCGGGACTCAGGCCGATACCGGCGAGCAGCGCCGCGACCGCGGCGACGAGCGACAAGAACCGCAGCCGCCGTCCGGCGGGCGTTCTGGATGGCCGCATCTGGATCGATCCTCCGGTGGCCAGGGGGCAGGGGGCGCCCCCTGTGTACGCCACCCCTCCTGCACGCCGGTTGCGCCGCAGTTGCGGCGGCGGCTGCCAGGTGATCAGCCGGCCGCCAGCAGCTCCAGGGTGTCGACGACGCGGTGCGAGAAGCCCCACTCGTTGTCGTACCAGGCGACGACCTTTACGTGCCGGCCGTCGACGCGGGTGAGGGCCGAGTCGAAGATGGCGGAGGCCGGGTTGCCGGTGATGTCCGCGGAGACCAGGGGGTCTTCGGAGTATTCGAGGATGCCGGCGAGCCTGCCCTCGGCGGCTGCGCGGTACGCCGCCAGGACGTCGTCGCGCGATACGTCGCGGGCCACCGTCGTGTTGAGCTCGACGATCGAGCCGACCGGGACCGGGACGCGGATGGAGTCGCCGGAGAGCTTGCCGTCGAGGCCCGGCAGCACGAGGCCGATCGCCTTCGCGGCGCCGGTCGTGGTCGGGACGATGTTCACGCCGGCGGCGCGGGCCCGGCGGGCGTCGCGGTGCGGGCCGTCCTGGAGATTCTGCTCCTGGGTGTAGGCGTGCACGGTGGTCATGAAGCCGTGCTCGATGCCCGCGAGTTCGTCGAGGACGGCAGCCAGCGGGGCGAGCGCGTTGGTGGTGCAGGAGGCGTTGGAGACGATCGTGTGCGCGGCCGGGTCGTACGCCTCGGTGTTGACGCCGGGCGCGAGGGTCACGTCGGCGCCCGCGGACGGGGCGCTGACCAGCACCTTGCGGGCGCCCGCGGCGAGATGCGCGCGGGCGGCGTCGGCGGAGGTGAAGCGGCCGGTCGCCTCCAGGGCGAGGTCGACGCCGAGCTCCTTCCACGGCAGCCGCGCCGGGTCGCGCTCGGCGAGCACGGCGATGCGATGGCCGTCCACCACGAGCGCGTCCCCGTCGGCCTCCACCGGGCGGCCGAGCCGGCCCGCGGTGGTGTCGAAGCGGAGCAGCCGCGCGAGGGTCACGGGGTCGGTGAGGTCGTTGACGGCGACGACCTCGAGGCCGGTGTCGCGCTCCAGCAGGGCACGCAGCACATTGCGGCCGATGCGGCCGAATCCATTGATGGCGATGCGGGTCATGGTGGCGTCCCTTTCGGTCCGGAGGATCCCTTTCAGGGTCGCCCGCGGCCCCGGCCCGTAACAGCGGGAACATCGCCACGAACCGCAAGGATCGCGACACCCTACGGGGCCGGCCGCACCCACGCCGGCGTCCAGACGCCGCTGCCGCGGCGGCCGGGGTAGGCGGCGGTGAGATGGCGCCGCAGGGTGGCCAGGCCGGGGTGGGGGTTGTCCGTGTGCCAGATCAGCGAGTGCGGGTAGACCGGGGTCGGGTCGCGCAGCGGGATGCGGCGCAGGTCGTAGCCGACGGGCCAGACCAGCGGGGTCTGGTCGCTGAGGAAGGTCGCCAGAGTCGTGGAGTCGGCGATCGTGTCGAGCAGCGCCTCCACGCCGAAGTTCGGCCGGCCCGTCACCTCGAGCGTGAAGCCGAATGCGGCGGCGAGCTCGTCGTAGTACGCCGCCCACTCCGTCCCGGGATCGTTGCCGGGCATCCAGATCCGGCAGCCGGCGAGCTGCGCGGGCGTGACCGACTCCTCGCCGGCCAGCGGGTGCCGGTGGCCGGTGACCAGCTGGAGCGGCTCGTCCAGGACCGGCACGGCCTCGATGCCTTCGGGGAGGTGCCGTCCCGGCATGAGCACCGCGCGGAAGGTCGCGTCGATCGTGCCGGACTCGACGGCCTCGATGGCCCGGTCCGCCCCGTACAGGGTGACCACGTCCAGCTCGATGTCCGGATTCGCCCGGTGGAACTCGCGCATCAGCCCGCCCGTCGCGACCCGGCGCCCGACCACGTCGACCCGCAGCGCCCGGCTGCCGGGCCGTACGGACGCCGTGGCCCGCTCGGCAGCCTGCAGCAGGGCGCGGGCGTGGGGCAGAAAGGCCTGCCCGTCGATGGTCAGGTCGGCTCCCCGGGCGGTACGGGTGAAGAGCCGCACGCCGAGCTCCCCCTCCAGCGCCGCGATGCGCTTGGACACCGCCTGCTGGGTGAGCGAGAGGTCGGCCGCGGCCTTCTGGAACTGCCCCGCGTCGACGGCGGCGACGAAGGTGCGGACGGCGTTGAGATCCATGCCGCCCAGCCTATGTCTACAACCATGGGTTGTGGTCACGCGGCGTGTCCGTTGTTTGATCTGCGGGTTTGCGGCTCGCTTTGATGCTCCGAGTCAACGCAGCGTTGAGTCGGAGGTAACTCACCCGTGCCGGATTCCTTTGTCCATCTGCACAACCACACGGAGTACTCGATGCTGGACGGCGCGCAGAAGCTGCGGCCGATGTTCGGCGAGGTGGCGCGCCAGGGGATGCCGGCGATCGCCATGAGTGATCACGGCAACATGTTCGGCGCCTATGAATTCGCGCAGGTCGCCAAGGATTTCGCGGACACCAAGCCGATCATGGGCATCGAGGCGTACGTGGCCCCTTCGTCCCGTTTCGTCCGGAAGCAGGAGTTCTGGGGCCCCGGCAGGGAGCCCTCCGGCGGCGGCCGCTTCACGCACATGACCATGTGGGCGCGGGACGCCCAGGGCCTGCGGAATCTGTTCTGGCTCAGCACGCAGGCCAGCTACGAGGGCCAGTTCCCGGCCGGCAAGCCGCGGATGGACCGCGAGCTGATCGCCCAGCGCCCGGACGGCATCATCGCCACCACCGGCTGCCCCTCCGGCGAGATCCAGACCCGGCTGCGGCTGCACCAGTACGACGAGGCGCGGGCGGCCGCCGCCGCGTATCAGGAGATCTTCGGCCGCGAGAACTACTTCCTGGAGCTGATGGACCACGGCCTGGACATCGAGCGCGAGGTCCGCGACGGGCTGCTCCGCCTGGCCGCAGAGCTGCACATCCCGCTCCTGGCCACCAATGACGCGCATTACGTCACCGAGGACCAGGCCGACGCCCACGACAGCCTGCTCTGCATCGGCGTCGGCAAGAACAAGGACGACCCGGACCGCTTCCGCTTCAACGGCTCCGGCTACTACCTCAAGTCCGCCGCCGAGATGCGCGCCCTGTTCGCGGAGCTGCCGGAGGCCTGCGACAACACCCTGCTGATCGCCGAGCGCATCGGGTCGTACGACGAGGTCTTCGACTACGTCGATGAGATGCCGCAGTTCCCGGACGTGCCCGACGGCGAATCCCAGGAGTCGTGGCTGCGCAAGGAGGTCCTGAAGGGCCTGGCGATGCGCTACGGGGATCCCGTCCCGCAGCACATCCTCGACCGCTTCGAGACCGAGATGTCGGTCATCGGCCCGATGGGCTTCAGCTCCTATTTCCTCGTCGTGGCGGACATCTGCCGCCACGCCCGCGAGAATCGCATCCCGCTCGGCCCGGGCCGCGGCTCCTGCACCGGCTCCATCGTCGCGTACGCCATCCGCATCACCGAGCTGTGCCCGATGGAGCACGGCCTGCTCTTCGAGCGGTTCCTGAACCCCGAGCGGATCAACCCGCCTGATGTGGACCTGGACTTCGACGACCGGCAGCGCGACCGCATGGTCCGCTACGTGACGGAGAAGTACGGCCACGAGTACACGGCCATGGTCAACACCTTCGGCCGGATCAAGGCCAAGAACGCGATCAAGGACTCCTCGCGCATCCTCGGCTACCCCTACGCCCACGGCGAGCGGATCACCAAGGCCCTTCCCCCGGACCAGAACGGCAAGTCCGCCCCGCTGGCCGCCCTCTTCGACCCGGCCCATGAGCGGTACGGCGAGGCCACCGAGATCCGGCAGCTGTACGGCACCGAGCCGGACGTGCAGCGCGTCATCGACACCGCCCGCGGCGTCGAGGGCCTCACCCGCGGCACCGGCGTGCACGCCGCCGCGGTGATCCTGTCCAAGACCAGGCTCACCGACCGCATCCCGCTGCACATGCGGGCCGCGGACGGCGTGAAGATCACCGGCTTCGACTACCCGTCCTGCGAGGCCATGGGCCTGATCAAGATGGACTTCCTGGGGCTGCGGAACCTCGGCGTCATCGACCAGGCCATCGAGAACATCCGCGAGAACCGCGGCATCAGCCTGGCCACCGTAGACCCCCTGGACGGCGATAAGGACACCGTGGTTATCCCGCTGGACGACCCCACGACCTACCGGCTGTTGGCCGAGGGCAACACCTTCGGCGTCTTCCAGCTCGACGGCGGCGGCATGCGCGTCCTGCTCAAGCAGATGGAACCCACCCGCTTCGAGGACATCGCCGCGGTCAACGCCCTCTACCGGCCGGGCCCGATGGCGGCCAACGCACACACCAACTACGCGCACCGCAAGACCGGCCGCCAGGAGATCACCCCGATCCACCCCGAGCTGCGCGACGCCCTGGAGCCGATCCTCGGCAACACCTTCCACCTGCTCGTCTACCAGGAGCAGATCATGGCCATCGCCCGCGAGCTGGCCGGCTACACCCTCGGCGGCGCCGACCTGCTGCGCCGCGCGATGGGCAAGAAGAAGCCGGAGGTGCTGGCCGCGGAGTGGGACAAGTTCCACGCCGGGATGCGCGGCAACGGCTTCCGCGAGGAGGCGATCAAGGCCCTGTGGGACGTGATGCTCCCCTTCTCCGGCTACGCCTTCAACAAGTCCCACACCGCCGGCTACGGCCTCGTCTCGTACTGGACCGCCTACCTCAAGGCCAACTACCCGGCGGAATACATGGCCGCCCTGCTCACCTCGGTCGGCGACGACAAGGACAAGGCCGCGACCTATCTCGCCGACGCCCGCAAGAACGGCGTCCGCGTGCTGCAGCCTGATGTGAACGAGTCCGTCGCCGAGTTCACCGCCGTCGGCGACGACGTGCGGTTCGGGCTGCGGTCCGTACGCAACGTCGGCGACCACGTCATCGAGGCGATCGTCGACGCGCGCCGCCGGAAAGGGAAGTTCACCTCCTTCGCCGACTTCCTCGACAAGGCCGAGCTGCCCGCGCTGAACAAGCGGGCGGTCGAGTCCATGGCGAAGGCCGGCTCGTTCGACTCGCTGGGCCACACCCGCAAGGGCCTGACCGCCGTCCACGAGGACGCCATCGACGCGATCATCCCCGTGAAGAAGGCGGCCAGTTACGGGCAGGACGACCTCTTCGCCGAGCTCGGCGGCGGCGACAGCGACGCCCCGGCCTTCGGCCTCGACCTGACCGTCGACGACACCGAGTGGCCGCGCAAGCAGCTCCTGGCGACCGAGCGCGACATGCTCGGCCTGTACGTCTCCGCCCACCCGCTGGACGGCGCCGAGCACATCCTCGCCCGGGCCCGCGACTGCTCCATCGCCGAACTGCTCGCCTCCGGCCGTACCACCGGGGACGTGCAGCTCTCCGGACTGATCACCGGCGTCCAGCTCAAGATGACGAAGCAGGGCAACGCCTGGGCCATCGTGAACCTCGCCGACCGCGACGCCGGCATCGAGGTGCTCTTCTTCCCCGCCGCGTACCAACTGGTGCGGCACGCACTGACCGAGGACAACGTCATCGCCGTCAAGGGCAAGATCGAGGACCGGGACGGCACGCTCAACGTCTTCGGCCGCGAGCTGGCCGTCCTCGACATCTCCGCCGCCGAACAGGGCGGCCGGCCCCCGGTGCGGCTCGCCCTCCCTTCCCACCGCATCAACGAGCAGTCCGTCGGCGAACTCAAGCGCATCCTCGCCGCCCACCCGGGCGACAGCCCCGTCCACCTCAGCGTGCGCGGCCCGCGGAAGACGACGATCTACGGGCTCCAGGCCACGGTGGACCCGGCGACCCTGGCCTCCGACATCAAGGGCAGCTTCGGGGCCGACGCCTGGCAGGGCGTATGACCCCGCGGCTCAGCTCTCGGTGCGGGTGAACGTCAGATGCGTAACGCCGCTCGGCGAGGAGACGGCCTCCACCGCGAAGTCCTTCTCCTTGTCCTCGAGCCCGTCCCAGAGCCGCTCGCCCCGGCCGAGCAGGATCGGGACCACCACGACGTGCATGTGGTCGACGAGCCCGGCGGCGACGAATTCGCGGATCATGGTGGGGCCGCCGCCGAGGCGTACGTCCTGGCCGTCCGCGGCCTCGCGGGCGGTCTCGAGCGCCTTGGCGGGCGAGGCGTCGATGAAGTGGTAGGTCGTGCCGCCCTCCATCTCGATCGACGGGCGCGGGTGGTGGGTGAGGACGAACGTCGGCGTGTGGAACGGCGGGTTGGGCCCCCACCACCCCTTCCAGTCCGGGTCCTTGTGCCATCCGGGCGGGCCGAACTTCCCGGCGCCCATGATCTCGGCGCCGATCCCGGGCCCGTGCTGCCGCGCGAAGGCGTCGTCGAGGCCGGCGGAGCCACCGGACTTGCCGGTCATCTCGTACCAGAACCGGGTGGCGAACATCCACTCGTGCAGCACCTCGCCGGCGTGGCCGAAAGGCGCCTCGGCGCTCTGGCCGTCGCCGGTGCCGAAGCCGTCGAGCGAGATGGAGAAATTATGGACGCGGACGAGTGACATGGCTGGCGTTCCCTTCCTGGGTCAGCTCGGTATGCACCGATGCTCGCCGCCCAAGGTCATGACGTCCAATGCCAATTCGCCCGATGTCCTATAGATAAAATCGATCCATGCTGAGCCTGACCCACCTCAAGGTGCTGGAGGCGGTCGCCCGCCACGGCTCGGTGACCGAGGCGGCGAAGGAGCTGCACTACTCGCAGCCGTCGGTCAGCCACCACCTGGGCCGGCTGGAGGCCGCCACCGGCGCCAAGCTCATCCAGCGGGTGGGCCGTGGCATCCGGCTCACCCCCGAGGGCGAGCTGCTGGCGCAGCGGGCGACGGAGATCCTGGGGCGGGTGGACGCGGCGTCCGTCGAGCTGGCCGCCCATGTGGGGTTACGGGCCGGGCGGGTGCGTCTCGCCGGTTTCCAGACCGTGCTCAGCACCCTCGTGCCGAAGGCGGCCGCCGAGCTGTCCCGGTCGTATCCGGGGATCGAGCTGAACCTCGTCGACGCCCACCCGGTCGACGGCCTGCAGATGCTGCGTTCCGGAAGCGTCGACATCGCGCTGATCTTCCGGCACACCGAAACCCCGCTGGAGGAGGACGGCTTCCGGCTCACCCACCTGCTGGACGACTCCCTCCACCTCGTCAGCCACCGGCCCCGGCAGCGCCTGGAGGACCACCGCGACTCCGCCTGGGTCGGCGGCTGCGACCGCTGCCGGGCCGCCACGATCACGGCCTGCGAACAGGCGGGATTCTCCCCGCGGTTCGCCTACTCCTGCGATGACACGGTCGTGGCCCAGGCGCTGGTGGCGGCCGGAATGGGCGTCGCCATCCTCAACGGGCTGGCGCTGCAGGCCCACCGCGCCCCCGGCATCTACAGCACACCGCTCCCCGGCAACGCCCGCCGCATCTACGCCGCCACCTACGGCGACCCGCCGGACCCGCCGGCCACGACCGCGCTGATCGAGATCTTGGCCGCGCAGTCCCCCTAGGCCGTAGGGAATCGGCCGTGCCCGAAGTGGCGGGCATCGGGTGGGAAGTGTGACCGTTCCGGCGGGGTGTGCCCGAGTGGCTGACCGTGCGTCTCAGGGGTCCGGCGAGTACGTCATCACCTCGTAACTGATCTTCCCCCGAGCGCACGCGATCAGGCAGGCTCAAGATCGACCAAGCGCACACCCGTACAGCCATGGGGGAACCACATCATGCTTCGCAACCACCGCCGCAAGACCGTCCTGACCGCCGCGGCTCTGATGGCCACCACCGCTCTGCTCACGTCCTGTCAGGGGGACTCGGACGGGGGCAAGAAGTCGAGCGGCTCCGGGTCGTCGGCTCAGGAGTCGGACGCGAAGGGCACGTCCGGCGGCAGCGGCGCGGGTGGCGATGAGGGCTCGGAGTCGCAGACCGGCGGCGGCTCGGGCAGCAAAGCCGGCGGCAAGGGCGTGTCCGGCACCTGGTTCGGCACCGTCTCCTACCTGGCGCCCGGCAAGTACACCGTCTCCGACATGAAGGACACCGAGCAGGCGTTCTTCACCTCGACCGACACCAATATCCAGGGCGCCGGCGAGATCTGCGGCGACGCCGCGGGCCAGGCCGCCACTCCGTGCACCGAGGAGCAGCTCGAGGCCGCCGCCAAGAAGGGCGTCTCCGCCACGGTGAAGATCAAGAACGGCACCGCGGTCAGCGTCGTCGAGGACCGCGGCGGCAGCGGTGGCGGCGAGGCCCCGGGCAAGCCGACCGGCACCCGCTCAGGAGAGCTCGGCTACCTGGCCCCGGGCAAGTACACCCTCGCGGGCAGCGACGGCTCCAAGCTCGCGTTCTTCAGCTCCACCGCCACGACCATCAACGGCAACGGCTGGATCTGTGGCGACCGCGAGGACGAGCCCAACAAGCCCTGCACGGAAGGCGAGCTCGAAGCCGCCGCCAAGAAGGGCGGCATCCGGGTCATCGTCAAGTTCGACAACGGCGCCGCCGTGACCATCGACGAGGAGCACAACTAGGGGAGCACAGCTAGTCGCCCCGGGCGAACGTGCGCCGGTATTCGCTCGGCGTCGTGCCGAGGATGCGCTGGAAGTGCAGGCGCAGGTTGGCGCCGGTGCCGAGGCCGACGTCGGCGGCGATCTGCTCGATGCTGTGCTCCGAGCGTTCCAGCAGCTCGCGGGCGACGTCGATGCGGGCGCGCATCACCCACTGCATCGGGGTGTAGCCGGTCTCGGCGACGAAGCGCCGGGAGAAGGTCCGCGGGGACACCGCCGCGTGCTGCGCCAGGACCTCGAGCGTCAGCGGCTCGGCGAGGCGGCGCAGCGCCCAGTCGCGGGTGGCGGTGAAGCGCTCGCCGGCCGGCTCGGGCACGCTGCGCGGCACGAACTGCGCCTGGCCGCCGCTGCGGTACGGGGCCGCGACGAGGCAGCGCGCGGCCGTGTTCGACGTCGCGACGCCGAGCTCGGCGCGCAGGATGTGCAGGCACAGGTCGATGCCGGCGCCGGCGCCCGCGGAGGTCAGGACGCTGCCTTCGTCGACGAAGAGGACGTTCTCCTTGACCTGGATGTTCGGGTACTGCTCGGCGAGCGCGGCGGTGTAGCGCCAGTGCGTGGTGGCCCGTCGGCCGTCGAGCAGCCCGGCCGCGGCGAGCGTGAACGCCCCGGTCGAGATGGCCGCGAGCCGTGCGCCGCGCTCGTAGGCGGCCTGCAGCGCCTCGACCGCCTTGGGCGGCGTCGCCTCGCGGTCCGGGTGCCGGTAGCCGGGGACGAAGACGATGTCGGCCCACTCCAGCGCCTCGAGGCCGTGCTCAACCACGTACGAGAGGCCGTTGCCGCTGGTCACCACGCCGGGTGTGGTGCCGCAGGCGCGCACCTCGTACGGCATGTCCATCCGGGTGGCGAAGACCTGCGCGGGGATGCCGACGTCGAGCGGCAGCGCACGCTCGAGCACCAGGACGGCGACGCGGTGCAGACGGGATTCGGGCACGTCCACCAGGTTACGGGCCCGGTCCTGATCAGCTCCGGTAGCGGCTCGCGAGCTCCGGGCGCTGGCCGTCGAAGGCCGCCAGGTCCGCCGCGAAGACCTGATCGAGGAGGCTCGCGTCCTCCACACCGGGGGCGCAGACGACCTCGCCCAGTTCGAGCCCTCGCAGCCCGGCCGTGACGACGTCCTCGGCGCTCATCCGCGGGAGGGCGCTCAGGTCCAGGCCCTGGCGGGTGTGGAATTCGGTGGCGACGACGCCGGGGCACAGCACCTCGACGCGTACCCCGGAGTCCGTCAGCTCGGCGCTGAGGGTCTGGGAGAACGCGACCAGGTGGGCCAGAGTGCCGGCGTAGACGGCGCGGCGCGGCAGCATCGACTTGTCGCCCGGGCCGCTGAAGGCGATCATCCCGGCGACATTGATGAGGGCGCCGGTGCCGCGCTCCTGCATGCCGCCGACGGCGGCGCGGGTGATCAGGGTGGGGGCGAGGACCTTGACGTTGACCAGCTCGCGGGCCTGGGCGGCGGGCAGGTCGGCCAGCGGCATGTAGTGCGAGACGCCGGCGTTGTTGATCAGCAGGTCGAGCGGCTGCTCCGCGGCCAGGGCGGCGACGGCGTCGATGCCGTCGTCGGTGGCCAGGTCCGCGGTCACGCTTTGCACCTTGGTGCCGGGGTGCTCGGCAGCGAACGCGTCCAGGCGCTCCTGGCGGCGGCCGACGAGGATCAGGTCGTAGCCGTCGGCGGCCAGTCGCTCGGCGAAGGCGGCGCCGATGCCCGAGGTGGCGCCGGTGACGAGGGCGAGCTTGCTCATGCGGGGTGGTCCTTTCGTGCGGTGGCTGACTCCAGGTTGCGGAGGAACCGGGCGAGCAGCCAGCAGTCCCCGCTTCCTGGGACTCTCGGTACCACCCAGGCATATCGGCCGCTCCGCCATACTGATCGTCATGACCTCCACCGACCTCGGCGACGCGCTGAAGACCTGGCGCGCCGCCGTCGCCCCGCAGGACGCGGGCCTGCCGTCCGGCGGGCAGCGCCGCATCCCCGGTCTGCGCCGCGAGGAGCTCTCCCAGCTCGCCGGCATCTCCGCCGACTACCTCACCCGCCTCGAACAGGGCCGCGCCACCAACCCCTCCCCCCAGGTGGTCGAGGCGCTCGCCCGCGCCCTGCGCCTCGGCCAGGACGAGCGGCTGCACCTCTTCCACCTCGCGGGCCTCGTCCCGCCGGGCCCCGACCGCATCTCCTCGTACATCACCCCGGGCGTGCAGCGCATGCTGGAGCGCCTGCAGCACACCCCGGTCGCGGTCTACGACGCCATGTGGACGCTGCTGCACGCCAATCCGCTCTATGTGGCGCTGATGGGCGAATGGCACGGCAAGGACCGCAACGGCGCCTGGCGTAACTTCGTCGGCACCGGCACCCGGGTCCGCCAGACCCCCGACTCGCTGCGCGACCTGCGCGCGGCCACGGCCGCCGACCTGCGCCGCACGGCCGCCCGCTACCCCGACGACCCGCGGCTGCGCGAGCTCATCCGCCAACTCCGCGCCGACAGCCCGCTCTTCAGCGAGCTGTGGAACAGCGGCGCCGTCGCCGAGCACAGCAGCGCCCGCAAGACCGTCGACCATCCGCAGCTCGGCGCCATCACCCTGGACTGCGACGTGCTGCATGTCGCCGGCGACGACCTGCGGCTGATGGTCTACACGGCCGAGCCCGGCTCCCCGGACGCGGAGCGTCTGGCGCTGCTGTCCGTCATAGGGACGCAGTTCAGCGACAACATCACGTAAAGCAGCGTTCTCGTACGCCTCATGCGCGGGCCATTGCCTGGACCCCCGGCCCGGTATTGACTACATCCCCGTGCTGAAGCGTCTGCCGGCGGCCGGGGCCGCCCTCTCACTCCTTGCCCTGCTGGGTGCGCTGCCGAGCGCTCAGGCGGCCGCGCCACCGGGGCTACCGCTCGGCCCGGCCGGCCTCGTCGAGACCCGGACCACGCACACCCTGCAGCCGGGTGTGACCCTGACCCGTATCGTGCGCGGCGCCGAGGCGCCCGGGCTGCCCTGGACGGTGGAGGTCGCGATCCCGGGCGGGGCCGGGTCGCCCGACCCGGACGCGCCGCCGAGCGCGCTGAAGGACCGGGTCAGCGCCGGGCAACTCGCGGACAAACTCAGGGCGGACGGCTTCGCGGCGCGCGTCGAGGAAGTGACGACCCCCGCCGTCGCGGACTTCGCCGGCGGCACGCTGGGCTGGCGGGTACGGGTCGGCAGCTTCGGCGCGCAGGCCGCCGCGACCGAGGAGCGGGGCCGGCTGGTGGCGGCCGGGTATGCCGGGTCGGCCGTCTATACCGGCTGGGACGGCGAGGCGGGCGACCGAGGCCCGTGGCGGGTGGACGTGCTCACCATCGATCCGCGCCGGTTCCGCGGCGGGTTGCGGGCGTCGTACGGGCCCGATCTGGAGGCGCGCGAGCGGACGAGTGCGCTGGCCGCGGCGGACGGGGCGACGGCGGCGGTGAACGCCGGGTTCTTCGTGCTCGATCCGAAGGCGGGTGCGCCCGGCGATCCGGCGGGGGTGGGCACGTATGGCGGGCGGCTGCTGAGCGAGCCGGTCGGCGAACGGCCGGCGCTGGTTCTCGGCGCGGACGGACGGGGCACGGACGTCGCCCGGGTGAGCTGGCGGGGACGGGTGAAGAGCGCGGCGGGTGCGGAGCGGCTTGACGGCATCAATCGCGTCCCGGGCCTGATCCGTAATTGCGGCGGTACGGCGGACGACTCCCCCACCGCGCGCCCGCTGCACGACGTGACCTGCACCGACCCGGACGAACTCGTCGTCTTCACCCCGGAGTACGGGAAGCAGACACCGGCGGGCGAGGGTGCGGAGGCGGTGCTGGACGCCGACGGCCGGGTCACCGAGCTGCGCAGCCCGCGGGGCGGCCCGCTCCCGGCCGGGGGCAGCTCCGTGCAGGCGACGGGCGATCGGGTCGCCGCGCTGAAGGCTCTCGCCGAGGGCGGCCGCCTGGCCGTCGACAAGACGCTGCTGGACCGGCGCGGCCGGCCGGTCCCGGCGACGCCCGCGGCCGATGTCGTCAACGGCGGCCCCGAGCTCGTCCGCGACGGCCGCGCCCATGTCACCCCGGCCGCCGACGGGATGGTGCAGCCGGGCAATCCGAGCTTCTATTACGGCTGGGTGCACAAGCGGAACCCGCGCACCCTGGCCGGCGTGGACGACGCGGGCCGCACGGTGCTCGTGACCGCCGACGGCCGCAGCACCGGCTCGCTCGGCCTGTCCGTCCCGGAGAGCGCGGCCGTGGCGAAGTCGCTCGGCCTGCGAGAGGCGATCAACCTCGACGGCGGCGGGTCGACCACGATGGTGGCCGACGGCAAGGTGATCAACGCCCCGTCAGACGCGAGCGGCGAACGCCCGGTGGGCGACGCGCTGTTGATCCTCCCGGAACGCCACTGATCCCCTGACCACCAGGAGCCGCCGTGATCCGCAGAGCCCGGATAGGCACCCTTCTCTTCGCCTTACTGCTCGTCCTCAGCCCGGCGGCACCGGCCGCGCACGCCGACGCGTCTGGCGCGTCGGGCGCCGAAGTCGTCGACGTCACCCAGGTCGCCGACCGCCAGGTCGACCTGTCCGTACGCTCCTCCGCCCTCGGCGGCCGCACCGTCAAGGTTCGCCTGCTCACCCCGGACGGCTGGGACCCCGCCGACCGGCGGCAGCAGTGGCCGACCCTCTGGCTGCTGCACGGCTGCTGCGGCGACTACACGGCGTGGACCTCCATGACCGACGTCGCCCGCACCGCCGAACTGCGCGACACGCTCGTGGTGATGCCGGAGGCCGGCTGGAACGGCTGGTACAGCGACTGGTGGAACTCCGGCGCGGGCGGCGACCCGGCGTGGGAGACCTTCCACACCGGCGAGCTGCGCCGGCTGCTGGAGCGGGACTGGGGCGCGAGCGCCAATCGCGTGGTGGCCGGCCTGTCGATGGGCGGCCAGGGCGCGCTCATGTACGCGGCCCGGCACCGGGGGATGTTCAAGGCGGCCGCGGCGTATTCGGGCTCCGTGCACCCGCTGCTGAACGACGAGTCGGTGGACCGCATCATGGGCTTCTTCGCCGGCCAGGGCGACGACCCGCGGCGGGTGTGGGGCGACCCGGTCGAGCAGCGTGCGATCTGGGCGGCGCACGACCCGTACCACCTGGCCAAGCGCCTCAAGTCGACCCCGGTCTACCTCTCCAGCGGCGACGGTACCGCGGGCCCGCTCGATCCGCCGGGCGCGACGAGCGCCCTGGAGGCGGACTTCAACCGCCAGAACCACGCGCTGGCGGCCGCCCTCGACCGCGCGGGCGCCAAGCACGTCACCACGAACTTCTACGGCCCGGGCACGCATGCCTGGCCATACTGGGAACGTGAACTGCACGCCTCGCTGCCGATGCTGCTCGGGGCGCTGCGCTGAACACTGACACGGGGGGACAGCACCATGGGACAGTACGCGCCGCCGCCCGGCCCGCGGCCGGGGCCACCGCCCATCGACGAGAGCCAGGTCCGGCCGCGGAAACGGGGGTACTGGCTCGGCGCGGCGGGCGGCGTGCTCGGCCTGGTGGCCGCCGGGCTCCTGATCGTGTTCGCGGTCCAGTCCTTGCCCGATCTGAAGGCCGTGCCCTCGGGGGAGACCAGGACGGTGCGGGTGGACGACGACGGGCTGGGCCTCTACTCCAATGGGCTCAGCGATGTGCGGTGCGTAGTCCGTGGTGCCGACCCGTCGTCCGTGACGCTGGACGATCCCGGGCACACCGAGAGCGTAGAGACCAACGGCCGCAAGTGGTACTTGATGCTG
This sequence comes from Streptomyces coryli, assembly GCF_011044975.1. GTDB lineage: Bacteria > Actinomycetota > Actinomycetes > Streptomycetales > Streptomycetaceae > Streptomyces > Streptomyces coryli. The sequence goes on from NZ_JAAKZV010000055.1 coordinate 31,479, forward strand.
CGCGCCCAGGACGGTCTGCCCTCGGGCAAATACCAGGTTCGCTGCATTGTCACGGATGGCGGCGAGTACGCCATCGGCCCGCGTGGCGGCGTGTTCACGTTCGTCGGCCTGATCTTCGGCGGCATCGCCCTCGCAGGCCTGTCCGTGCTGGGCGCGGGGCTGACGGCGCTCATCGTCGGCCTCCGCCGCCGCAGCCACCGCGAGCGGCTTCGCGCGCAGGCCGCGTGGGGCGGGCCGCCCGGTCCCGGCGTCTACCCGCCGTCGGCCGGCTGACCGGCGACCGATCTGCTGCGGGAACCGCGAGCCGGGGGCCGCAGTCTGCGCCGGTATGGACCTCCTCGTCCTCCTGGTGGTGCTGGCGGCGGCCACGGCGCTGCCGTTCGGTCTCAACCGGCTGCGCAAGCGGGCCGGTTGGCGCCGCCCGCGGATCGTCACCTGCGCCGTCCCGATGGTGGCCGGGCTGCTGCTGGGAGCGGCGGTCTACACGTACGGGATGACCTTCGGGGATACGGCGGACCCGGTCGAATTCTGCGCGTCGCACGGGGTCGGGCAGGGCCGTATCGACGTCCATGACGAGTATCCGCTCGGCGTGCGGTGCGTCGCTCCGGACGGGCGGGGTGTCGAACTGCTGCCGTGGTGGGTGAATCCGGCGGTGCTCGCCACGGCGGCGCTCTTCTGCGCGTCCTTCGTCGCGATGACGGGCGCCCGCGCGAAGAAGAGCTGAGCCCGGGCGCCCGCCTCCTGGTCTCTCTCCCCCTCCGTCACCAACGCCGGACCAACGGCGCTGGTGCAGAGTGCCGCCCCAGGCATTGAACGGGCAGTGACCACTCGGGGGACGACCATGACACCTGCCTCTTTTCCGGGTATCTCGCGACGTCGGCTGCTCGGTGCCGCCGCCGCGGTGGGCGGCCTCGCGGCGCTGCCGGCCTGCGGCAGCAGCGTGGAGGAGGAGCCCTCCGGCAAAGGGGGCAAGGGCGGCAAGCGGGCCGTGAAGGTCGGGCTGATGATTCCGCAGTCCGGGACGTATGCCGGGCTCGGGAAGGATATGAAGCAGGGCTGGGATCTGTGGCTGGCCCGCCATGGTGGCGAGTTCGGCGGGTACAAGGTGACCACCGTGACCGCGGACGAGGGCGAGACGCCGCAGACCGGTGTCGCCGCCGCGCGGAAGCTGCTGCAGTCCGAGGAGGTCGACGCGGTGGTCGGCGTCGTCAACTCCGCGACCGCGCTGGGCTGTGCGCCGCTGGTCGCCGAGGCGCAGAAGCTGCTGCTGGTCGCGAACGCGGGTGCCGGGCCGATCACCGGCGCGAAGCGCAGCCCGTATGTCTGGCGGGTGTCCTTCCAGAACGCGCAGATCGCCGCCGTCCTCGGCGAGCATCTGGCCGCGAAGCACGGCAAGGACGGTGTGTATGTGATCGCGCCGGACTACGCCGCGGGCGCCGAGTTCTCCGCGGCTTTTGCCAAGGCCTTTAAAAAGGCCGGTGGAAAGGTCGCGGGCAGCGCGAAGCCGCCGTTCGCGACCACCACCGACTACCAGCCGTATCTGTCGAAGATCCGCGCCTCCGGCGCGAAGGCGGTCTTCTGCTTCTTCGCCGGCGCGGAGGCGATCGCGTTCGTCAAGCAGTACGAGCAGTTCGGCCTCGCGGACTCCGTGCCGCTCTACGGCGCGGGCTTCCTCACCGAGGGCGCGGTGCTCGCGGCGCAGGGGAAGGCGGCGCTGGGCGTACGGACGTCGCTGCACTACAGCGACCAGCTGGACAATCCCGCCAACAAATCCTTCGCCGCTGCCTACAGCGGCAAGTACGACACCCCGCCCAGCGTGTACGCGATGCAGGCGTGGGACGCCGCGAACGTCCTCGACCGGGCGCTGAAGGCGGCGGACGACACCAGCGGCGACGCGCTCGGCAAGGCGCTCAAGGGCCTCGGCACCATCGACGACAGCCCGAGGGGCAGTTGGAGCTTCTCCGGGCAGAACCCCAAGCAGACGTTCTATCTGCGCACCGTGGAGAGCAAGGGCGGCAAGCTGGTGAACGCCGTCAGCGACGAGCTCGGCACGACCGCCCAGATCGCCTGACGATGGGCGACTGGCTGGACGCCAACCTGGTCGGCGTCGTCAACGGCTTCGCCATCGGCTTCCTGCTGTTCATCGTGGCGGTGGGACTGTCACTGGTGTTCGGCATGATGGACGTGCTCAACCTCGCGCACGGCGCCCTCTTCCTCACCGGCGCGTACGTGGGCGCCGCCGTCGTCGGCGGCGACGCGAGCTGGGGCGGCTTCCTCGGCGCGCTCGGCCTGGCGGCGGGCCTGGGGCTGGCCGGCGGGGTACTGCTGTCCGCGCTCACCGAACCGCTGCGCCGCCGCTCGCATCTGGACCAGGCGCTGCTCACCCTCGGCGTCACGCTCGTCGTCGCCGAGCTGCTCGTCATCGCGTACGGCGACGACCCGCTGTCGGTCGGCGCCCCGCCGGGCCTGGACGGCTCGGTGCCGGTGCTCGGCGCGGCGTACCCGGTGTATCGGCTGGCGCTGATCGGGGTCGGCGCGCTGCTGGCGGTGGCGGTGTTCGTGCTGGTGGAGCGCACGGACATGGGTGCGCTGATCCGCGCCACGGTCGCGGACCGGGACATGGTGGCGGCGATCGGGGTGGACAACCGCCTGGTGCGGGTGAGGGTGTTCGCCGCGGGATCGATGCTGGCGGCGACGGCCGGGGTGCTCGGCGGGCCGATCTACGGGGCACGGCCCGGGCTGGACGCGACGATCCTGATCCTGGCGCTGGTGGTGGTCGTGGTCGGCGGGCTCGGCTCGGTGCGGGGCGCCCTGGTGGGGGCGCTGCTGATCGGGCAGGTGGACTCGCTCGGGCGGTCGCTGCTGCCGGATGCGGCGCCGTTCGTGCTGTTCGGGTCGCTGGCGCTGGTGCTGGTGTTGCGCCCGCAGGGGTTGTTCGGCGGCCGGGGCGTGGCGCGGGCGTGACGGCGGGGGCGATGGACGGGCAGCCGGCGGGGGATGCGGAGGAGCGGTCCGCGGCGACGGACGCGGAGCGGCGGTCCATGGCGCGGGAGGCGGAACCGCGGCCGCGGGGCCAGGAGACAGCGCAGCGCCCGGTGGGTCCGGAGGCGGAGGGCCGGCCCGTAGGGCGGGAGGCGCAGCCGCGGTCCGTGGCGCGGACGGCGCGTCACGGGCCGCTGCTCCCTGCGGGGCTGGCCGCCGCCGTGGTCGCCGGGCTCGCGGCAGCGCCGCTGTTCCTCGCGCCCTTCGCCACCACCACCCTCACCCGGATCCTGGTCTTCGCGCTGCTCGCGGTCAGCCTGGATCTCCTCGTCGGCGTCTCCGGGCTGCCGTCCCTCGGCCACGCCGCCTACTTCGGCGCCGGCGCGTACGCCGCGGGCTGGATCTCGATCCACACCACCAGCGCCGTCCCCCTACCGCTCCTCGCCGGCGCCGCGACCGGCGCGCTCGCCGCGGCCGCCACCGGCTGGGTCGCGGTGCGGGCGCACGGCGTGTACTTCCTGATGCTCACCCTCGCGCTCGGCGAGCTGCTGCATCAGCTCGCCCAGACCTGGGACTCGGTCACCGGCGGCGCGAACGGCATGGCCGCCATCCCCAGCGCCGAACTCGGCGGCGAGCCACTGCGATTGGCCGGATACGTCTACTGGTACGTCCTCGCCGCCGCCCTCCTCGGCTTCCTCACGCTGTGGCTGGTGGCCCGCTCCCCGTACGGCGCCGCGCTGCGCGGGATCCGCGACAACGAGCCGCGGATGCGAGCGCTCGGCTATCCGACGCGTATCTACAAATACGCGGCCTTCGTGCTGGCCGGCGCGGTGGCCGGAGCCGCGGGCGGCCTCCTCGCCGCGCAGGAACGCCTCGTCACGCCGGCCGACCTGGGTTTCACGACGGCGGCGCTGGCGCTGCTCGCGGTGGTGATCGGCGGGGCGGGCAGCCTCTGGGGAGCGGCCCTCGGCGCGGCGCTGGTGATCCTCGTCAGGGACGTCATCGGCCCCGACCTGGACGGGCACGGGACACTGCTCCTCGGCGTCGTCTTCATCGCCGTGGTGTATCTGCTGCCCCGAGGCGCGGCCGGGCTCGTACGGAGGCGGGGCCGATGATCCTCAACTGCACCGGTCTCCACAAACACTTCGGCGCCCTCCGCGCGGTCGACGACGTGACGCTGACCGTCGCGGCCGGCGCCCGGCACGCGCTGATCGGGCCCAACGGGGCGGGGAAAAGCACCCTGTTCAAGCTGATCACCGGCCTGCTGCGCCCCGACGCCGGCCGCGTGGAGCTGGCGGGCCGCGACGTGACCCGGGAGACGGAGGTACGCCGCTGCCGCCTGGGGATGAGCCAGACGCTGCAGCACGCCAGCCTGTTCCCCAGCATGACCGCCGCGGAGAACATCGCCCTCGCCGTGCAGCGCCACACCGGCGGCCGGATCAGACCCGTACCGCGCAGGCAGCCGCACGTGCACGACCGCGCCGCCCAGCTGCTCGCCCGCGTAGGCCTCGCGGACCGCGGCCGCGTCCAGGTCGCCGCCCTCTCCCACGGCGAACGCAAGCAGCTCGAACTCGCCCTCGCGCTCGCCTGCGACCCGCGGCTCCTCCTCCTCGACGAGCCCGCCGCGGGCATGTCGACGGCGGAACGCACCCACCTCGCCGCGCTCATCACCGACCTGCCCGCATCGGTCACCGTCCTCTTCGTCGAGCACGACCTCGACCTCGTCTTCGAGCTCGCCGACACGGTCACCGCGCTGCACCTCGGCAAGATCCTGACCACGGGCACGCCGCAGCACATCCGCGCGAGCGACGCGGTGCGCCGCGCCTATCTGGGTACGGCGGACCGGGAGGAGCTGTTCCGATGACGGCACTGCTCGAAGTGCGCGCGCTGTGCGCCGGTTACGCGGGCAGCCAGGTCCTCGACGGCGTCGACCTCGACCTGGAGCGCGGCAGCGGGCTCGGGCTCCTCGGCCGTAACGGCGCCGGCAAGTCCACCCTCGTCCTGACGCTGATGGGCCTGGTCCCGGCCACCTCCGGCACCGTGCGCCTCGACGGTGCCCCGCTCCCCCGCCGCCCGCACCTCGTCGCCCGCGCCGGCGTCGCCGTCGTCCCGCAGGGCCGCCGCCTGTGGCCGCCGCTGACTGTCGCCGAACACCTCCGCCTGGCCCACCGCGGCACCGGCACCTGGACGCCGGCGACCGTACTCGACCTGCTCCCGCAGCTCGCCGCCCGCCGCCACCAACCAGCCGCCCATCTCTCCGGCGGCGAACAGCAGATGCTCGCCATCGCCCGCGCGCTGCTCACCAACCCGCGCCTGGTGCTCCTGGACGAGCCGTCCGACGGTCTCGCCCCGGCGGTCGTCGACACGATCGCCGAGGTCGTGCTGCGGCTGCGCGCCGAGGGCGTCCCCGTGCTGCTGGTGGAGCAGGACCTGCGGCTGGCGTTCACCGTCTGCGACGAGATCGCGGTGATGGAACGCGGCACGATCGTGCACCGCGCCGCGACGGCCGCCTTCCGCGCCGATCCGGCGACGGCGCACCGGCTGCTGGGCGTGGCGTAATGCCGTAGTGGCGCAAACGCGTCGTCAGTCCGGCAGCCCCACCAGCCGGGCGCTGTCCTGCCACAGCGCCTGCGCCGCCTTGTCGCTACGGGCCTGCTGCGACGGCTCCGTCCAGGTCAGGCGGCCGCGGCGGAGGGCCGCGTACGAGGCGCCCGGCGGCCGGCTGCCGCGGTCCAGGGCGAGGTCGGCGAGGGTGTTCCCGGCCGCGCCGCGGGAGTTGAGCGTCGGGCTGAACCGGCGCATCGGCGCACCCACCGGCGTCCCCAGCAGCGCCCAGGCCAGCCGCAGCGGCAGCGCGAGATGCTGCGCGAGACCGGTGCCGAACACCTGGCCCGGATCGTAGGCGAGCGCGCTCAACTCCCGCTCCGCGGCGGCGGGCCGGCCATTGAGCGCCCGGACGGTGAGCACGGCACACAGCTTGGACGCCGTGTACGCATGCTGCCCCGCCTTCACCGGCTTGGCGTCCAGTCCCGGATCGCGCTCGGGGTGGGCGAGAAGCTCGGCCTCGGCATGCCGCGGCGTGACCAGACTCGCCTTGGTGGCGGGGTCGTGGGTCCCGCTCGTGGTGAGCACGACTACGGCGCCCGGCGCCAGGGACGGCATCAGGAGACGCAGCAGCAGGTAGTGCGCGAGGTGGTTGACGCCGAAGGTCGTCTCGTAGCCATCGACGGTACGCCCGTCCGCATCGGGCCGAATAAGCCCGGCATTGAGCACCAGAGCGTCAATGCCCCCCTCATCCTCAGCCACCCGCTCACGCACCTCACCGGCAAAGCCCCGCACAGCATCAAGGCTGGTCAGATCAACCCGAAGCCGCTCCCCCGCCCCGGTCACGTCCCGCGCCCCCAAGAT
>NZ_JAAKZV010000558.1 GCF_011044975.1 Streptomyces coryli
CCTCCAGCAGCGCCGCCCCGACCACCCCGGCCCGCATCGGCCCGCACATCTCCGCCCACCCGATCGGCGGCCCCGCGTGCAACAGCAGCCGCCGCCCACTCACCCGCTCGTCGAGCGCGGGCAACGCCTCGCGCGCGGGCAGCACATCGGTCCACACCGGCCGTACGGCCAGCAGCCGCGACACCGCCTCACGGTTGGCCGCCTCGACCACGGCGTGACCGGTGAGTTCGGCGAGCCGCCAGGCCAGCTCCGGCTCACCGCCGGCCGGCGGCCGCCAGTCCAGCGCGGCCACCTCGGCACCCGCGGTACGCGGCACGTCCGCGAAGCCGGGCACACCGACGTTGGCGATACGGGCCGGGGCCTCGCCCAACAGGGCAGTGGCGGCGGTCATACGGTGCCTCCCGTACGGGTCAGGTGGCCATCGCTGCCCGGTGACGCGACAGACGGCTCCCGCGGCAGCAACTCGGCGGCGAACTCGATGGCATCGGTGCTGTTCGGCGCCAGCAGCGCCCCCGCGGCGCGCAGCCGGGCGCGCTGCTCGTCGCGATCCTGCGGATCGGCGTCCGTACCGACGACGAAGGCGACGACCGGCGGCCGCCGCCCCTGCGGCACCCGCTCGAAACCGGCCCGCTCAGGAGCGGCAGGCCCCACCCCGGCCCGCTCACGACCGGCAGGCCCCACCCCGGCCCGCTCCAGCTCCGCGGCCAGCGGGCCGGCCGGATCGGCGCCCGCGCCATGTCCGAGCACCACATCCAGGACGACCACCGCGGTGCGCGGATCGGCCAGCGCCGCCCTCAGATGAGCGGCCCTCACGGTCGGGTCGATCATGGGATGCGGACGCCCGGCGGTGTACGCGTCATCGCCGAGATCGAGGATCAAGTCCCGGTCTGGGAGGACCACTTCACCCGCCACAGCCGCCACCGTCTCCGTAGCCGCCTCCGGCACCACCTGCCGCGCCTCATACGCGAAGGTGCCCCCCGCATACAGCGCCCGCAGGAACCGCCCCGCAGGAACCGGCCCCTCCACCAC
>NZ_JAAKZV010000559.1 GCF_011044975.1 Streptomyces coryli
CCCCACTCCTCCCGTAGCCAGCCCTCCCACCGGCACCGCCCCAAAGGCGCCCCGGCGGCGTGGCCGTCACCATCCGATGCCAAGCCGTCCGTTCGTGCCTGCACCCCGCCTGCTCCGGTGACAAGATGTCCCGTATGACCGCTATCGCATTCATCGGCCTCGGCGCGATGGGCAGCCGCATGGCAGCGCGGCTGCTCGACGCGGGGCACAGTCTCACCGTCTGGAATCGCACCGCGGAGAAGGCGCAGGCGCTCGTGGAGCGGGGTGCCGTATTCGCGAAGTCGCCGGCCGATGCCGCCGGAGAGGCCGATGTCGTGATCACGATGCTCGCCGATCCGGGGGCGCTGCGGGACGTCACCGAGGGGCCGGACGGTGTGGCGGAGGGGCTGCAGTCCGCCGGGGCATCGGCCACCGTCATCGACATGTCGACCGTCGGCCCCGAGGCGGTCGCGCGGCTCGCCGAGGCCCTGCCCGAGGGGGTCGGGCTGCTCGACGCGCCCGTGCTCGGCAGCATCGATGAGGCCGCGGCAGGCACGTTGAAGGTGTTCGTTGGCGGGCCGGCCGAGCTCGCCGAGCGGTGGGCGCCGCTGCTGAGTGTCTTCGGTACGCCCGTGCACGTCGGGCCGCTCGGGTCCGGCGCGGCGGCGAAGCTGGTCGCCAACACCACGCTCTTCGGTGTTCTCGGCGTGCTCGGAGAGGCGCTTGCCATGGCGAAGGGGCTGGGGCTGTCGCAGGACAAGGCGTTCGAGGTGCTGGCCGGCACGCCGGTGGCCGCGCAGGCGCAACGGCGGCGGCCGGCGGTGGAGTCGGGGGAGTACCCGGTGCGCTTCGCGCTCGACCTCGCCCTCAAGGACGCGGCGCTGGCGATGGAGGCGGCGACGGCGGCGGATGTCGACGTACGGGTCATCCCCGCCGCCCAGTCGTGGCTCGCGGAGGCGGCGGCTGCGGGGCAGGGTGGGGAGGATTATTCGTCGGTGCTTGGCACGATTCTTGGGGAGGGGGTGGGGTGA
>NZ_JAAKZV010000560.1 GCF_011044975.1 Streptomyces coryli
GACGGGGGCTCCCCGGCACCGCCAAAAACCCGTTGTGCGAACCACGCCGCCGACTGCTAGCTTTCCGGAGGCCGTGCACAGAACGAGGAGGTGGTACCCGTGAACGCAGTATCGACATGGGTGCTCCCCTCCGGGGTCACGGTCGGGCGATAGGTCATAGGTCGTCCGGGAGCGCCGCTCTTGCGCACTTCGTGCGCGCTCCCGAAAGGCACGACCATGCACTTCACTTCCGAACACCGCCTCGACGACGGCACTCTCGAGCGCGAATTCACCCTCGGCGAGATCCCCGGCATCCTGTGGACGCCTGAATCCGCGTCCGCGTCCGCGCCGGCGCCGCTGATCCTGCTCAGCCCTCCTCCCATCGGGCTGCGCAAGGCGTACCCGCTCCTGGCGGCCCGCGCCCGGCACGCCGCGGCCGACGGCTTCGTGACCGCCACCATCGAGCTCCCCGGCCGCGGTGACCGGCCCCGCCTGCCCGCCGTCGAGCAGGCGGTCACCGAACTGCGCCGGGCGCTGGAGGCGGGCCGGCCGGTCAGCGGCGAGATCATCGACGCCCTCATCCTCCCCCTGGTCGACAAGGCAGTCCCGGAATGGCAAGCCGCCCTGGACGCCCTTCTGTCGCTGCCCGAGATCGGCGGCCCTGTCGGATACTCGGGAGGAGTGATCTCCATCGGGACCCGGCTGGCGGTGGTCGAGCCGCGCCTATCGGCCGCCGTCCTGTTCGCCGGAAGCTTCGTACCGCAGGCGATCTTCGAGGAGGCCCGCGAGGTCACCATCCCGCTGCACGTCCTGCTCCAGTGGGACGACGAAGGCAACGACCGCCAGGCGGCCCTGGCCCTGTTCGACGCCTTCGGCTCCAAGGAGAAGACCCTGAACGCCAACATGGGCGGGCACGTCGGCGTACCTCAGCACGCGGGGGAGGCCGCGGGCCGGTTCCTCATCCGACACATGAGGTGAGCCGGGGGGGGCGTCGGGGTCGCGGCCTCCCC
>NZ_JAAKZV010000561.1 GCF_011044975.1 Streptomyces coryli
GGCCTGGTGCGGGGGTTGGGCCTGCGGCGGCAGGTGGGGGTGCTGGGCCTGCGGCTCGCGCTGGAGGTGCGGGTGCGGCGACTGCTCCGGCGCGGCGGGGGCGTACGGCTGCGGCTCGGCCTGCAGGTGCGGGTGCGGCGACTGCCCCGGCTCGGCGGGCGGGTACGGCTGCGGCTGGGGCTGGGGCGACTGCCCCGGCTCGGCGGATGCGTACGGCTCCGGCTGGAACTGCGGCTGCTGCGGCTGCTCGTATTGCTGCGACTGCGGCGGCTGCTCGTACTGCTGCGGCCCCGCCCCCTGTCCGTACTCCCCCGCCTGCGGCGGAATCTGCACCGGCGGCAGCATCTGCGTCGACTCCGCGTCCAGCTCCTGCGGCTGCTCGGGACCCGCGCTCTGCTGCTGGTCGGGCAGTTCCTCAGCCGACGGCCCCCAGGGCTCGCCGCTGGCCGGCAGCACCACGCCCTCGTGGACGCGCGGCTCGCCGCCCTGTCCGCTGTGCGTCACCGGAACTCCTCGCATCGCCTACAAGTGCCTCAGTCGGCATACGCTACCCCCCGCGCACAGCCGCGGGCGACGGCCCCGTACCCCCGGTCCTGGCCAGGAATTCCTGCACAGCGGGCTCTTGCCCGTACGGCAGCAGCACCTGCGTGAGGTCCGCCACATACTGCGCGCCCCGCGCGGACCGCACCTGCTCGATCAGCTCCGCCGCCCGCGTCCCGGTCCGGCAGGCCCGCTCCACGTCCCGCTGCTCCGCCTGCGCCCTGGCCAGCAGCGCGAGCGTGATCCCGCGCCGCCTGACCCGGCCGTCGGGGTGCCCGGCGAGGGCCTCGGAGGCACGTTTTTCCGCTGCCGCCGGCTGTCCCAGATCGAGGTGGCAGTGCGCCAGTTCACCCGCCAGATACGCGCGGTCGAAGCGCGCCGCCCACGGCGGATCGCCGCCCCCGGCCCTGGCCC
>NZ_JAAKZV010000562.1 GCF_011044975.1 Streptomyces coryli
GTCGGGGCCGGGTTGTGCGGGGATGGCCTGGGCGGCCGGTGCGTCGGCGCCTGCTGCCGGGGGCTTGGGGGCTTCGGCGGAGGCCGGTCGAACTGGCGCGGCCTGGGGGGTGTTGGGCGTCGGCTGCGATGAGACGGCGTGCTCCTCGCCGGGCTGCGCGGGCGGGGCGGCGGCCTCCGGTGTGGAGGTGCCCTGTGCCGGGGTCGCCTCCGCGGTGGCCGACGCCGGGATGCCGTGCGCGGGCGTGCTCCGCGCCGTAACCGCGGACCGGTTGTCTTGGGCCGGGTTCACGTCTGCCGTGCCGGGAGCCGCTGCGGCCTGCTCGGGAGTCACTTCCCCCGTGCCGGGGGCCGGTGCGCCGTGCGCGGGAATCGCCTCCTCTCGGCCGGGGGCCGATACGCCCTGTGCGGGAGTCGCCTCCCCTGCGCCGGCGGCCGATACGCCCTGTGCGGGAGTGCCCTCCCCCGTGTTCGGCATCGGGGCCCCCTGCCCGGGAGTCGCCTCATGGCCCGGGGCGGGGACACCCTGAGCAGGAGTCGCCTGACCGGCGCCCGGGGTCTGGAGGCCCTGTGCCGGAGTCGCCTCATTACCCGAGGCGGGGGCGCCCTGGGCAGGAGTCCCCTGGCCGGTGCCCGGGGTCGGGAAGCCCTGTGCCGGGGTCGCCTCTGTGCCGTGGGCGGGGACGCCCTGCGCGGTCGGCTCCGGCGTGCCCGAAATGGAGACGCCCTGCGCGGGAGTCGCCTCGCCGGTGGCCGAAGTCGGGACGCCCTGCGCCGGAGTTGCCTCACCCGCGCCCGAGGTCGCGGCACCCTGCGCCGGCATCGCCCCTGTGCCCGGGGCCGGAGCGCTCTGTGCCGGAGGCGCCTCCGCGTCGGCTGACGCCGGCATGCCCGCCGTGGGGGTGCCGGCTGCGGGGGTCGGCACCGCGGTCAGGTGGGGGT
>NZ_JAAKZV010000563.1 GCF_011044975.1 Streptomyces coryli
GGCGGGCGCTCGTCGGACATCTGCATGCCGTACGCGTTCGCGCCCGCGTCGGCGGGGCGGCGGCCGGCGGCGACGGCGATGAGCAGGACGGTGGCGAGGGTGACGGCGGCGCCTGATGAGAGCAGCGCGCGGTTCCGTAGATCCTGGTCGACGCCCTGCAGCCAGTCGGCGTTCAGCGTCCACAGGCCGGGGGCGCGCAACAGGATCGTAGCGACGGCGGCCGAGCCGAGGGCGCCGGCGGCGGAGGGGGAGCGGAGGGCGGTGGTGCCGGCGACGATGTAGACGGCGATGAGCGCCGGGTCGTACATGGAGGTCGCCCAGATGCCGTCCTCGGTACGGGCGGGGGCCCCTGCCCACGACCACCACAGATCCGAGAACGCGGCGGCGACGGTCAGATCGCGCCCGATCCACACCAGCGAACCCAGCGCGAGCACCGCGCAGGCGACGGATCCGAACACGCGCGCACCGCGCCCGAGTATGTGTGCTTGCTCCATGCGTCCGCCTGCCCCCGCCGGCTGCTGTGTTCTGGGGGGTGACCCCAGATCCCCTGTGTGCCTTGTGGGCACATCTGGACCTATAGGTCTACACCTCTACGCAGTGGCGAACAAGGTTCCGGCCGGGAGGGGCTTGCCCTCCCGGCCGGACTACGGCACCCGCACGGCCGTACATGGGACAGCGTGGCGTGTCCGTATATCGGTATGGGGGCTGGTGCGTTTCGGGCGTGTTACCCCCGCGCGCTCAAGGCTGCCGCGCCCACCCGCGCCCACCCATGGGGTAGGTGCGGGAGGGTGTAGCGGGCGTCTGCGGACGGCTTGGCATCGGATGCTGACGGCCGCCCGCACTGCACCGCCCCGCACCGCGTCCACCACCCCCGGGGCACCGCGCTCAAGCCATGCCGCGTCCAGCCCACTCCTGCGCCCAACCCC
>NZ_JAAKZV010000564.1 GCF_011044975.1 Streptomyces coryli
GGCGGGAGGTGGGGCTGATGTTCCAGGATCATCAGCTCTTTCCGCAGCGGGATGTGGCGGGGAATGTGGCCTTCGGGCTTGAGATGCATGGGGCGGGGCGTAAGGCGGCTGCTGAACGGGTCGGTGAGCTGCTGGAGTTGGTCGGTCTGCCGGGTGCGGGGCGGCGGGCGGTCGCCACGCTGTCGGGTGGCGAGCAGCAGCGGGTGGCGCTGGCGCGGGCGCTGGCGCCGGGGCCGCGGGTGCTGATGCTCGACGAGCCGCTCGGGCAGCTGGACCGCTCGCTGCGTGAGCGCTTGGTGGTGGAACTGCGGCAGCTCTTCGGGCGGCTGGGGACGACGGTGCTGGCCGTGACGCATGACCAGGGGGAGGCCTTCGCGCTGGCCGATCGTGTGGTGGTGATGCGGGATGGGCGGATTGCGCAGCAGGGCACGCCGGTTGAGGTGTGGGAGCGGCCGGTGGATGAGTTCGTGGCTCGGTTTCTCGGCTTTGCGAATGTGGTGCCGGCGACGATCCGCGGGGATGTGGCGGATACGGAGTGGGGGGAGGTGCCGGTGCCTGGCGGGTCACCGCAGGGCGAGACCTCTGTCCTGATCCGCCCGGCAGGGGTACGCCTGGACGCCGCGCCCGGCGAAGGGCTCAAGTGCGCAGTGGAAGGACGCACTTTCCGCGGCGACCACGTAATCGTCCTCCTCCACCCGGAACACGGCCCGCCCCTGGAGGCAGCCTGCACGCTACGGCAGGCGCCGGAGGTGGGGGAGACGGTGTCTGTGGCCTTCTCGGCGACGGAGGTGGTGGGGCTGCCCGGTACGAGCACACCGTCCGGCCCTCGGCCTGAGGCTCCGCCGCCTGTGCACTGATTGCCAGCCTGCCTTACTACGGCCCCAGCGCCTCCGCCTCGCCCTCCCC
>NZ_JAAKZV010000565.1 GCF_011044975.1 Streptomyces coryli
CCCATGAGGGGTTAAGGCTCCCAGTAGACGACTGGGTTGATAGGCCAGATATGGAAGCCCTGTAAGGGGTGGAGTTGACTGGTACTAATAGGCCGAGGACTTGTCCATAGCTGCTCGCGTCCACTGTTCGGCTCCCAGGCAACAAACAATCTTGCCGGGGATCATGCTTGAACTCGTAACACCTTTAATTGAAGAGTGTGCTTGTTCGCTGAACCCGGAATAGGGTTTCGGTGGTCATAGCGTTAGGGAAACGCCCGGTTACATTCCGAACCCGGAAGCTAAGCCTTTCCGCGCCGATGGTACTGCACAGGGGACTGTGTGGGAGAGTAGGTCGCCGCCGAACAATCTTTGAGGACCTGTGGTCCCAGCGTGAGCGCTGGGACCACAGGTCCTTTTTTGTTTTCAATGGCTTCATATGGTTTCGCTCGAAGCGCGCGGTCGACTTGGCTGCGTGAGAATGACTGCGGTACCCCGACACGACAGGAGCACCTCCGATGCCCTCCAACGATGACGGCCGGCGGCCGTCCCAGCACGATGGCGCCTCGCGGCGCCGGGATGACGAGCGTGGTGGCGGGTACCGCGGCGCCGGGGACCGGGGCCGGTCCGGTGGCGGCGACCGGCGTGGTGGCTCCGGTGGCGAGCGCAGGGGATACGGTCCGCCGCGGGATCGGGATGAGCGTCGCCCTTTCCGGAGGGATGACGCAGACCGCGGAGAGCGCGGAGAGCGCGGCGGCTTCGGCGGCCGGCGCGATGACGATCGCGGGCGGGGGCCGCGGCGTGATGACGAGCGGGGTGGCTTCCGGCGCGATGACCGGGGTCCGCGTCGTGATGACGACAGCCGTGGTGGGCGGCCGTATGGCCAGGGCGGTGACCGGCGCGGGGATGAGCGGCGTGGTG
>NZ_JAAKZV010000056.1 GCF_011044975.1 Streptomyces coryli
CTCCGAAGCCAGGAAGACCGCCGCCTCCCCCACCTCCACCGGCTCGGCGAGCCGGCCGATCGGGACCGTCCGGCCGACGGCCGCGACGGCGTCCTCGTCCCCGTAGTGCAGATGCGCCAGCTCCGTACGGACCATGCCGAGGACGAGCGTGTTCACCCGCACCTCCGGCGCCCACTCCACCGCCATCGACCGGGCCAGGCTCTCCAGTCCCGCCTTCGCCGCGCCGTACGCCGCCGTGCCGGGCGAGGGGCGGCCGCCGCTGACGCTGCCGATCATCACCACCGAGCCGTGCGCGGCGCGCAGATGGGGATAGGCGGCCAGCGATGCTGTCAGCGGGGTCGTCAGGTTGAGCTCCAGGACGCGCGCGTGCTTGGCCGCCGGGGCTTCGGCGAGCATCCGGTACGGGGCTCCGCCCGCGTTGTTCACCAGGACATCGAGGCCGCCGTAGCGCTCGGCCAGGTCGTCGAAGAAGCCCTGGACCGCCTCGGGTTCGCGCAGATCGAGGGGCACGTACTCGATCCCGTCGAGCTCTCTCTCCGGTGGCCTGCGCGCACAAGTCACCACCCGTGCGCCCGCGTCGGCGAAGGCGCGGGCGATGCCGGCCCCGACGCCGCGCGTGCCGCCGGTGACGACCGCGACCTTCCCGTCCATCTCCATCCGCTGCTACCTTCCACCTAACAAACGTTTGGTGGAAAGGTAGCTGATCCTCGTATGGGTGTCTCCACCTCAGCACCGGAGAATGGCGTCCGCGTCGTCACGGCCGACTTCCCTCCCGTCAACGCGCTTCCCGTACAGGCCTGGTACGACCTGGCGAACGCCGTCCGCGCGGCCGGCCGCGACCAGGCCGTGCGCTGCGTCGTGCTCGCCGCGACCGGGCGCGGGTTCAACGCGGGCGTGGACATCAAGGAGTTGCAGCGCGCCACGGACCACTCGGCGCTGATCGCCGTCAACCACGCCTGCGCGGAGGCCTTCGCCGCCGTCTACGAGTGCGAGGTGCCGGTGGTGGCCGCGGTGCAGGGCCACTGCCTGGGCGGCGGCATCGGCCTCGCGGGCAACGCGGACGCCATCGTGGCGAGCGAGGACGCCACCTTCGGCCTGCCCGAGCTCGACCGCGGCGCTCTCGGCGCGGCCACGCATCTGGCCCGCCTGGTGCCGCCGCACGTGATGCGCGCGCTGTACTTCACCTCGCGCACCATCGGCGCCGCCGAGCTGCGCGCCCACGGCTCGGTCTGGCAGGTCGTACCGCGCGATGAACTGGAAAAGGCGGCTCTGGAACTGGCCCGCGAGATCGCCGCCAAGGACGGCCATCTCATCCGCCTCGCGAAGGCTGCGATCAATGGCATCGACCCCGTGGACGTGCGCCGCAGCTACCGCTTCGAGCAGGGCTTCACCTTCGAGGCCGCCCTGAGCGGCACCGCGGACCGGGTCCGCGACACCTTCGGCAAGGAGGGCAACGCGTGACGGACAAGACGATGACACCGGACGAGGTCGTCGGCCGGCTGCACAGCGGCATGACCCTCGGCATCGGCGGCTGGGGCTCGCGCCGCAAGCCGATGGCGCTGGTACGCGCGATCCTGCGCCGCGCGGATCTCACCGACCTCACCGTGGTCGCGTACGGCGGTCCGGACGTCGGCATGCTCCTCGCCGCGGGCCGGATCAGGAAGCTGGTCACGGCCTTCGTCACCCTCGACTCGATCCCGCTGGAGCCGCACTTCCGCGCCGCCCGCGAGCGCGGTGACGTGGAGCTGAGCGAGGTCGACGAGGCCATGTTCATGTGGGGGCTGCACGCGGCGGCGAACCGGCTGCCGTTCCTGCCGGTGCGCGCCGGGATCGGGTCCGACGTCATGCGGGTCAACCCCGATCTGAAGACCGTGCGTTCGCCGTACGAGGACGGCGAGGAGTTCGTCGCCATGCCCGCGCTGGGCCTGGACGCCGCCCTCGTGCACGTCAACCGCGCCGACCGGCTCGGCAACGGCCAGTACCTCGGCCCCGACCCGTACTTCGACGACCTCTTCTGCGCCGCCGCCGACGCCGCGTACGTCAGCTGCGATCAGATCGTCGGGACCGCCGAGCTGACCGAGACCGCCGCCCCGCAGACGCTGCTGGTCAAGCGGCACACCGTCGCCGGCGTCGTCGAGGCCCCGGGCGGCGCGCACTTCACCGCCAACGCCCCCGACCACGACCGCGACGAGTCCTTCCAGAAGCTGTACGCGACCACGCCCTGGCCGGAGTTCGCCGAGCGCTTCCTGAGCGGCGGCGAGAAGGACTACCGCGCCGCGGTCCAGGCCTGGCACGAGGAGACCCGCTCATGACGACGCAGACCACGACCGCCACCCGCGCCGACTACTGCGTCACCGCCTGCGCCGACACGTGGCGCGACGCGGGCGAGGTCCTCGCCAGCCCGATGGGCGGCCTGATCCCGCTGCTCGGCGCCCGCCTCGCCAAGCGCACCTTCGCACCGGACCTGATGCTCACCGACGGCGAGGCCATGCTGGTCGGCATCGACGGCACCCCGGAGGGCTGGCTCCCGTACGGCCAGCACCTCGCCCTCGCCACCAGCGGCCGCCGGCAGCAGATGATGGGCGCGAGCCAACTCGACCGCTACGGCAACCAGAACATCTCCTGCATCGGCGACTGGCAGCGACCCGAGCGCCAGCTCCTCGGCGTCCGCGGCGCCCCGATGAACACGCTCAACCACCCGGTCAGCTACTTCGTCGCCCGCCACTCGACCCGCGTCTTCGTCGAGAAGGTCGACATGGTCTGCGGCGTCGGCTACGACAACGCGGCCGCCGCCGGTCCGTCCGCGACCCGCTACCACCGCATCCCGGCCGTGGTGACGAACCTCGGTGTGCTGGACTTCGAGACCCCCGACCACTCGATGCGGCTGGCCTCGCTGCACCCGGGCGTGACGGCCGACGAGGTGCGGGCGGCGACCGGTTTCGACCTGGTGATCCCGGAGGACGTCCCGTACACCCGGGAGCCGGCCGCCGACGAACTCCGCCTGATCCGCGACGTCCTCGACCCGAAGGGCGGCCGCGACCGCGAGGTGCCGTCCTGATGGAGACCGCACTCACCCGCCTCACCGGCGTCCGCCACCCGGTCGTGCAGACGGGCATGGGCTGGGTCGCGGGCCCGCGCCTGGTCTCCGCCACCGCGAACGCCGGCGCGCTGGGCATCCTCGCCTCGGCGACGATGACCGTCGAGGAGCTGCGCGCGGCCGTGCGCGAGGTGAAGTCCCGTACGGACGCGCCCTTCGGCGTCAATCTGCGCGCGGACGCGGGCGACGCCGCCGACCGGGTGCGGATCATCGTTGAGGAGGGGGTACGGGTCGCCTCCTTCGCCCTCGCGCCGTCGAAGGAGCTGATCGCCCGGCTCAAGGACGCGGGCGTCGTCGTCATCCCCTCGATCGGCGCCCGCCGGCACGCCGAGAAGGTGGCGGCGTGGGGCGCGGACGCGGTCCTCGTACAAGGAGGGGAAGGTGGCGGGCACACGGGCGCGGTCGCGACTACCGTGCTGCTCCCCCAGGTCGTCGACGCTGTCGACATCCCGGTGATCGCGGCGGGCGGCTTCTACGACGGCCGCGGCCTGGTCGCGGCGCTGGCGTACGGGGCGGCGGGGATCGGCATGGGGACGCGCTTCCTGCTCACCTCGGACTCGACCGTCCCGGACGCGGTCAAGGCCCGCTACCTGGCGGCGGCGGTGGGCGACGTGACGGTCACGACGGCCGTCGACGGCCTCCCCCACCGGATGCTGCGCAGCGATCTGGTGCGCACGCTGGAGGGCTCGGGCCGGGCCCGCTCCCTGCTGACCGCCGTCCGCAGCGCGGCCCGCTTCCGCCGCCTGACCGGCTCCTCCTGGCCGCAACTGGTCCGCGACGGTCTGGCCATGAAGCACGGCAAGGACCTGACGTGGAGCCAGGTCCTCCTCGCCGCGAACACGCCGATGCTGCTGAAGTCCGCCATGGTCGACGGCCGCACCGACCTGGGCGTCATGGCCTCCGGTCAGGTCGCGGGCCTCATCGACGACCTGCCGAGCTGCGCGGAGCTCATCGACGGGATCGTCGCTCAGGCGGAGGGCGTCCTGCGCGGGCTCTCCGCGGGCGGCAGTCCGACCCGCGACCAGGCCCGGTCGATCACCGCACCGCGCTGACCGTCACCGTAACGGGCGCGTGCGGCCCTGCTCGTGAGCCGGGCGAGGTCAGCGAACTCGGGCTCCACGCCCAGCTGTCCGGAGGTCAGCACCTCCCACCAGATGCGGCCCGCGCGCTCCCAGGCATGGCCGCCGAACCCCCTCGCGGCCAGGTAGAAGGCGCGGTTGGGGATACCGGAGTTCATGTGAATGCCGCCGTTGTCCCGGCCGGTCACCACGTAGCCGTCCATCGTGTGCGGCTGCGGATCCTTGCCGAGTACCGGATCGTCGTACGCGGTGCCGGGAGCCTTGAAGGACCGCAGCGCCACGCCCTTGATGCCGGGCGCCAGCAGGCCGGCGCCGACGAGCCAGTCCGCCTCCTCGGCCGTCTGCCCCAGCGCGTACTGCTTGACCAGCAGGCCGAAGGTCTCGCGGAGTGAGGTGTTGAGCGCCCCGCTCTGGCCGAAATAGGTCAGCGACTCCAGCTCGGGCAGGCCCGCGAGCAGGTGGTATGCGGCCATTTCCAGCCCTTGGCCGAACGATGTGAACACCGCGCCGTCACCGTCGCCGAGGAAGACCGCCTCACCGTTCCAGAAACCGTTGTTGTACTTCTCGGCGTAGTGCACGACGACGGTGAGCTGCTCGCCCTCCGCACCCACATACTGCCGGTGGAACACCTCGCTGAGGAACTTCCGGGTGGCGACGATGCCGTCGTAGACGCGGTTGACGGCGGCATCCGACACCTCGTCCTCGCCCTCGGCCCGGGCCACGGCGAACCGGTCGAGGTCGGCACTGTCCTCGTGCTGCGCGTCGAGGATGACGAATCCGGCGTCGCCCACCGAGTCCCGGGTGCGCGTGGCGCGCCTGGCCCTGGCCGCAAGCGGCCTCGGCCAACCGAAGTCGAGGGGGGCGCCGCGCTCCTCGGTCAGCCGCTCCTGCAGGGCCAGCGGGATGACGCCGGTGCGCAGCACCGCCGGCACCGCCTCCATCGCCACGCCCCCGCCGCTCTGCAGGCGTCTCGTCGAGGCCTCGATCTGGTCGCTCGACAGCCGCGCGACGGCGCCGGTCTTCTCGATCGCCGATACGAGCCGCTGCGCGGCGTCGCCGACGAGTTCGTCGCGGGTCGCGGCGGAGACGGCGCCCCCGTAGAGGAACGGGATCAGCTCCACCGCCTCGTAGCCGCGCAGCGCCGCCTCGAAGGTGTCCGCATTGCGCCTGCGGGCCAGCACGGCGCCGTGGTCCTCCCACGCCTTCCGGCTGGGCGCGGCGGCATCCCAGTGGCCGTACTTGCGGTAGTACGCGACGGACGTGCCGTGCCGGGACAGCTCGGCATAGATGAGTCGGGCGGCGGCACGGAGGGTGCTGCGGCTGTGGGCATACGCGCCTCCTGCCGCCACCGCGGCGGCGACCGCTGCCCCGATGAGCGCGACGATGTCGCTGCTGTCCATGTGCCCCACCCCCGGACAGCCGGCTCCTGCCCCCATCCTCCCGGCCCGGGCCATGTCCTGCCTATCACCCGGCACATGGTCGTCCCGAGTAGCATCCGAGGCATGCGACCTGCCCATTACACAGATGAAGACCTGGAACAGCACTCCCTTCAACGGCGGGTCGCCGACGACGGGCAGCGGTCCGGCTTCGAGCACGACGTGGACCGGATCCTGTACTCGACCCAGTGGCGGGCGCTCGCCGGCAAGAGCCAGGTCGTCGCCAGCGGGGAGCTCGGCGCGTACCACACCCGGCTCACCCACTCGATGAAGGTGGCGCAGCTGGGGCGGCGGATGGCCGAGCGGCTCGAGCGGCGTTACGGCGGTCCGAATCCGGCGCTGGTCGAGGCGGCGTGCATGGCGCACGACATCGGGCATCCGCCGTTCGGGCACGCGGGCGAGACGGCGCTGCGCCTGACGATGGACGAGCTGCAGGCCGCGGACGGCGCCACGGACAGCTTCGAGGGCAACGCCCAGACGCTGCGCATCCTCACCTTCCTGGCCGCGCACAAGTACCCGGGCCACCGCGGTCTGCACCTGTCGCGGGCCTGCCTGGACGCGGCCACCAAGTACCCGTGGGAGCGCGCCCCGCTCGACGTCGACCCGGCGCGGCACGCGAAGTGGGGCGTCTACGCGGCCGACCGGGAGGCGTTCGCATGGGTCCGCGCGGGCCGTACCGACGACGCCGTGCCGGTCGAGGAGCAGGTGATGGACTGGGCCGACGACGTCACCTATGCCTGCCATGACGTGGAGGACTTCTATCGCACCGGGCTGATCCCCCTGGCCGCCCTGTTCCCGCCGCCCGGATCGGCCGGCGCCGACACGGAGCGCGAGACACGGCGCTTCCTCGATTACGTGGCCGCCAAGCGGCACCGCACCGGCGCCGGATTCGACCGGGACGAGGCGGAAGGCCTGCTGTCGGACATCGCAAAGGCGCTGTCGATCGCCGAGCCCTACGGCGGCCGGCACGCGGACGACGTCGCCGTCAACGCCCGCACCGCCAAGCTCATCGACCACTTCACCCGCGACATAGAGCTGGAGATCGGCGGCTCGGCGGCCATCCGCTACGGCGCCCGGCTCGTCGTCCCGGCCGAGCGCCGCGCGGCCTGCGAACTGCTCAAGGAACTGGTCTGGTGCTACGTCATCGACCGCCCGGCCCTGGCCACCCAGCAGCACGGCAAGCGCCGCATCGTCTCCGAACTGCTGCGCTGGACACACGAGTCCCCGACCCTGCTGCCCGCCGACCGCGCCGAGGAACTGGTCCTCCACGGCGACCCGCTGCGCGCCGCCGCCGACCACGTCGCCTCGCTCACCGAGGACCAGGCCATCGCCCTGCACCGCCGCCTGTCGGGCGCCGGCCTCGGCTCGGTCAGCGACAACGTCTGGCTCTGACCACCGCGGGGCCACTACCTTACGTGGGACATCCGACATCCCATGAGGGTTCTCCTCGGTGAGATTGCGAGTGGACATGGCGCCGGAGTTCAGCGAGACGGTGCTCTTCACGGCCGGCACCGGCGGCTACAGCTGCTTCCGGATCCCGGTCCTGGTGCGGGCAGCGGACGGCAGTCTGCTGGCCTTCGCCGAGGGGCGGGTCGATGACTGCGGGGACGACGGCGACATCGACATCGTGCTGCGCCGCTCCCCCGACGGCGGCGCCAACTGGACGCCGACGCAGGTGGTCCTGGCGGGCAACGGCGACACCCGCGGCAATCCGGCCCCCGTCGTCGCCGCCGACGGCCGCGTCTGCCTGCTCTCCACCCACAACCCGGGCGCGGACGACACCAAGCGCACGCCGTATCTGCAGATCTCCACCGACCATGGCGTCAGCTGGTCCACCGCCCAGAACATGGCGGCCACCCTCTCCAGGCCCGGCTGGAACCTCTGGTACGCCACCGGGCCCAACCACGGCATCCGGCTGGCATCGGGCCCGCACGCCGGGCGTCTCCTCGTCGGCGGCAACCACGAAGGCACCGACGGCACCCAGGGCGCCCACCTGATGTACTCCGACGACGACGGCATCACCTGGCAGCTGGGCGCCGAGGACAACCGCACCGGCCTCACCCTCAAGCCGCAGGAGCTGAGCCTCTTCGAGCAGCCCGGCGGCATCGTCGGCGTCCAGGCCCGCGACGAGCGCGGCACCGACGCCGGCAACCGCGCCTTCGCCACCAGCAGCGACGGCGGGCAGACTTTCGACGCCCCGTTCCGTGCGGACCCGTCCGTGTCCAGCCCGGTCGTGCAGGGATCGACCGTCCATCACGGCGCCGCGGTGCTGCTCTCCTCGCCCGCGCATCCCGTCGAACGCGAGGCGATGTGCGTACGCGCCTCCACCGACGGCGGTGCGACCTGGGAAACCTGGCAGGACGGGCGGATCATCCACTGGGGTCCGTCGGCGTACTCCTCCCTGACCGACCTCGGCGGCGGCAGCGTCGGCCTGCTCTACGAAGCCGGGACGTCCACCCCGTACGAGACCATCCGCTTCGCCCGCTTCAACGACGACTACCTCGCGCAGCCGAACGGCATCCCGCCCGGCTTCCCGCCGCCGCCCGCCCACGGCCCGACCACGCCCGACACCTCAGGACACGGCAACAAGGCCTACGTCCGCGGGCACGCGACCCTCCGCACGGGCAGGTACGGCAAGGCGCTCTTCCTCGACAACGCCGACGACCACATCGACGCCCGCGTCGAGGTGCCGTACCACGACTCCCTCGACCTCGGCGCCGGTGACTTCACCTTCACGGGGTGGTTCAAGTACGGGCGCACCAGCGGGCGTTACGCCATCGCCTGGGCGTACCGGCACGGCACCGGCATCGTCGAGCCGCAGATCTGGCTGCGCGCCGAGCCCGCCGACGGCCGCATCCGCGGCTACCTGCAGACCGAGCAGGACGACGCGGAGGTGCGGACCACCAGGGCGTACAACGACAACGCCTTCCACTTCTTCAGCCTGCGGCGCGGCGGCGGCACGCTCACCCTCGCCGTCGACGGCACCGCGGTGAGCGTCGCGGCGCCGCCGGGGTCGGTGACGATCGGCAGGGAATTCGGCATCGACGGCGTGCACTTCGGGCAGAGCGTGGCAGGCCGGGACCGCTTCCACGGCTATCTCGACGATCTGCGGGTCTACGGCCGCGCGCTGACTGCCACTGAGCTGAGCAGCATCCGTACGGCCAATGCCGCCGTGCCGGACGGGCTCCGGCTCCGGCTGCCGCTCGAGACGGTCACAGCCGCTCAATGATGGTGACGTTCGCCTGGCCGCCGCCCTCGCACATGGTCTGCAGGCCGTAGCGGCCGCCGGTGCGCTCCAGCTCGTGCAGGAGCGTGGTCATCAGGCGGGCGCCGGTGGCGCCCAGCGGGTGGCCGAGGGAGATCGCGCCGCCGTTGGTGTTGACCTTCTCCGGGTCGGCGCCTGTTTCCTTCAGCCAGGCCAGCACCACCGGGGCGAAGGCCTCATTGATCTCGACCAGGTCCATGTCGCCGATCGACATCCCCGACTTCTTCAGCGCGTACGCCGTCGCCGGGATCGGCGCCGTCAGCATCTTGATCGGGTCCTCGCCGCGCACGGACAGGTGGTGCACGCGGGCGCGCGGCGTCAGCTTGTGCTCACGTACGGCCTGTTCCGAGGCGAGCAGCAGGGCCGCGGCGCCGTCGGAGACCTGGGAGGAGACGGCGGCGGTGATGGAGCCCTTGGGCATCACCGGGTTCAGCCCGGCCATCTTCTCCAGGGTGGTGTCGCGGCGCGGGCCCTCGTCCGCGGTGACGTCGCCGTAGGCCACCAGCTCGCGGTCGAAACGGCCCTCGTCCATGGCGCGCACCGCCCGCTGGTGCGAGCGCAGCGCGAACTCCTCCATGTCGCGGCGGGAGATGCCGTACTTCTTGGCGATCAGCTCGGCGCCGTAGAACTGGTTCACCGGCTGCTCGCCGTACCGCGCCCGCCAGCCCTCGCTGCCCGCGAACGGGCCCTCGGTCAGGCCCAGCGGCTCGGCGGCCTGCCGGGAGGCGAAGGCGATCGGGACCATGGACATGTTCTGCACGCCGCCGGCGACGACGAGGTCCTGCGTCCCGGACAGCACGCCCTGCGCGGCGAAGTGCACCGCCTGCTGGGAAGAGCCGCACTGGCGGTCGACGGTGGTGCCGGGGACCTCTTCGGGGAGGCCCGCGGCCAGCCATGCCGTGCGGGCGATGTCGCCCGCCTGCGGGCCGACCGTGTCCAGGCAGCCGAAGACCACGTCCTCCACCGCCTCGGGCTGGACGCCGCTCCGTTCGACCAGGGCCTTCAGTACGTGCGCGCCCAGGTCGGCCGGGTGGACGGCGGCGAGCCCGCCCTTCTTCTTCCCCACAGGGGTGCGTACCGCTTCGACTATGTAGGCCTCGGCCATCGGAACTCCCTTGTCTAATATGACCCTTACGTGCGTACGCCGATCCCGTCCAGCACCATCGACAGGTACTGCCGCGCGATCTCCTCCGGGCTGTGCCGCCCGCCCGGCCGGTACCACGACGCGGCCACCCACACGGTGTCGCGCACGAAGCGGTACGTCAGCCGGGGATCCAGGTCGGCCCGGAAGACGCCCTCCTTCACGCCGCGCTCCAGCGTGCCCAGCCAGGCCTCCTCGAAGCGCTGCTGGAGGTCGGTGAGATAGCCGAAGCGCGGCTGGGCGGCGAGGTGCCGGGACTCCTTCTGGTAGACGGCTACCGCGGGGCGGTGCCGGTCGATCTGCTTGAACGACTCGGTGACGAGCGCCTCGATCGTCTCCCGCGGCCCGAGCCCGGCGTCGAGCACGGCGTCGTAGCCGGCCCACAGCTCGTCCAGGAAGGTCGAGAGGATCTCGTCGATCATCGACTCCTTGGAGTCGAAGTGGTAGTAGAGGCTGCCGGCCAGCATGCCCGCGGCGTCGGCGATCTTCCGTACGGTGGTGGCGTTGTAGCCCTGGGCGGCGAACACCTCAGCCGCCGTCGCCAGCAGCTCGGTGCGGCGCTCGGGGGAAGCGGTCACCACGTTCTTCTCGGTCTTTTTCGGCACGGCTTCATTCTCACCTCACGCCCGCTGGCTGCTGACAGAGACCGTCTCGCCGGTCATGTACGAGGAGTAGCCGGCGCACAGGAAGACGATGACGTTGGCCACCTCCCACGGCTCGGCGGCCCGGCCGTAGGCCTCGCGGGAGGTCAGCTCGTCGAGGAGCTCCGCGCTGGTGACCTTCGCCAGGTTCGGGTGCATGGCGAGGCTGGGGGCGACGGCGTTGATCCGGACCCCGTAGTCGGCGGCCTCCACCGCCGCGCAGCGGGTCAGCGCCATGACGCCGGCCTTCGCGGCGGCGTAGTGCGCCTGGCCGCGCTGGGCGCGCCAGCCGATCACCGAGGCGTTGTTGACGATCACCCCTCCCCCGGTGTCCCGCATCCGGCGCAGGGCGGCGCGGACGCAGCGGAAGGTGCCGTTCAGAGTGACGTCGAGGACCTTCGTCCACTGCTCGTCGGTCATGTCGACGAGGTCGGCGGTGCCGCCGAGTCCGGCGTTGTTGACGAGGATGTCGAGCGCGCCGTGCCGCTCCTCGGCGAGGCCGAAGAGCCCGGTCACCTGCTCCTCGTCGGTGACGTCGCAGACCTGCCCGCCGACCCGGCCGGCGCCGAACTCGTCCCCCAGCGCCGCCACGGTCTCCTTCAGCCGCCGCGCGTGCGCGTCCCCGAGGACGACATCGGCGCCCTCCTCCAGGAAGCGGCGCGCCGTGGCACCGCCAATTCCGCTGCCGGCCGCGGCGGTTATCACCGCGCTCCGCCCGGCGAGGAGATTGTGCCCGGGTACGTACGCGGGGCTCGTGCTCGTCATGGCGGCTACGTTAACCTACCAAACACTTGTTAGGGAAGGAGACCGATGGACCTCGCCTTCACGGCCGCAGAGGACGCCTTCCGGGCCGAGGCCCGCGCCTGGCTGGCCGCGCACGTACCCGCAACTCCCCTCCCCTCCCTGGAGACCGAGGCCGGTTTCGCCCGGCACCGCGAGTGGGAGCGCACCCTGCACGCCGACCGCTGGTCGGTGGTCTCCTGGCCGGCGGCGTACGGCGGCCGCGCCGCCTCGCTCACCGAGTGGCTGATCTTCGAGGAGGAGTACTACGCGGCCGGCGCCCCGGGCCGCGTCGGCCAGAACGGCATCAGCCTCCTCGCCCCCACCCTCTTCGCCCACGGCACCGACGAGCAGCGCGCCCGGATCCTGCCGCCGATGGCGAGTGGCGAAGTGGTGTGGGCGCAGGCCTGGTCGGAGCCGGGCGCGGGCTCCGATCTCGCGGCGCTGCGCTCGACGGCCGTACGGACCGAGGGCGGCTGGCGGTTGAGCGGGCAGAAGACGTGGTCGTCGCGGGCGCCCTTCGCGGACCGGGCCTTCGGGCTGTTCCGCAGCGATCCGGAGGCGGCGAAGGAGAAGCCGCATCGCGGTCTGACATACCTGATGTTCCCGCTGGACGCGGAGGGCGTGACCGTCCGCCCCATCGGCCGCCTCGACGGCAAGCCGGCCTTCGCGGAGATCTTCCTCGACGACGTCTTCGTCCCGGACGAGGACATCATCGGCGAGCCGGGCCAGGGCTGGCGGGTCGCGATGTCCACCGCCGGCAACGAGCGCGGCCTCACCCTCCGCAGCCCGGGCCGCTTCATGGCGTCGGCCGCCCGGCTCCAGTCGCTGTGGCACGAGCAGGGCGAGCCGGCCGAGTTCCGCGACCGGGTGGCGGACGCGCTGATCGGGGCGCGGGCGTACGAGCTGTTCACGCACGCCGCGGCCGCCCGGCTCGCCGAAGGCGGCGAACTCGGCGCCGAGTCCAGCCTCAACAAGGTCTTCTGGTCCGAGCTCGACATCCGCCTGCACGAGACCGCCCTCGACCTCCTCGGCCCGTACGGCCAGCTGGCCGACGGCGCGGACGACGCCCCCGCGCACGGCGCCTGGGCGGAGGGCTACACCTTCTCCCTCGCCGGCCCGATCTACGCCGGCACCAACGAGATTCAGCGCGACATCATCGCCGAGCGGCTGCTCGGCCTGCCGAAGGGACGCCGCTGATGCGCTTTCTCCTGGACGACGAGCAGCGGCAGTTCGCGACATCGCTGGACGAGATGCTGTCGGCCGCCGGCACCCCGGGCGTCGCCCGCTCCTGGGCGGCGGGCGACTTCGGCCCCGGGCGGGCACTGTGGGCCCGGATCGCGGATTCCGGGGTGTTCGCGCTCGCGATCCCCGAGGCGCAGGGCGGACTCGGGCCGCTGCCGGTGGAGCTGACGGTCGCGTACGAGGCGCTGGGGCGGCACGCGGTCCCGGGCCCGCTGGTGGAGACCGCCGCCGCCGGGGCGCTGCTGGCCCGGCTCGGCGGCGAGCCGGCCGCGGCCTGGCTGCACCCGCTCGCCGAGGGCAAGGCCGTGGCCACCCTCGCCGACGGCCCGTACGCGCTGGACGCGGACGCCGCCGACGCCGTGTTCGTCGTCGAGGGCGAGACCCTGCGGCTCGCCGACGGCGCCGGGCCCGTGCAGCCGACGCTCGACCCGGCGCGGCAGCTCTCCCGGCCGCGCGGCGGCGCGGTGCCCGCCGACGGCCCGGCGGTGACGGCGGCGTACGCGCACGCCGTCGGCCTCGCCCGGCTCTCCGCCGCCGCGCAGGCGCTCGGCCTCGGGCGGGCGCTGCTGACGCAGACGGTCGCGTACGCAAAGGAGCGACGGCAGTTCGGCACCGAGATCGGATCCTTCCAGGTGATCAAGCACAGGCTCGCGGACACCCTGATCGCCCTCGAGTTCGCGCAGCCCCTCGTCTACGGCGCCGCGGTGACGATGGCGGACCGCGACCTGGCGGCGGCGAAGGCGGCGGCCGGCGAGGCGGGCTATCTGGCCGCCCGCACCGCGCTGCAGGTGCACGGCGCGATCGGGTACACCGAGGAGCTCGACCTCTCCCTCTGGATCCGCAAGGCCCGCGCGCTGCGCGACGCCTGGGGCACCCCGGCACACTGCCGCGCCGCGATCGCCGCCGCCTGACCGCACCCCGCTGCGCCACTCCTTGACGCCCCTCCGATGTTTCTCTACGTTCCACCCTCGGTTGCCTCGGCATGTGCACAACACCCCGGCATTCATCGGATGGATACGGCCATCGGGAGGTCGACGTGGGCAGGTTCGCACGGCGTACGGTGCTCGGTCTCGGCGTCGGGACCGCGATCGGAGCGGCAGGATTCGGTTACGCGCCGGCGGCCGGAGCCGCGGACGTGCCCGATGAGGGCGGGGGCGAGTGGGGCCAGGTCCCCGACCCGTTACCGGTCGCCCTGACCGCCCTCTTCGACAACGACGGCATCGACCGCTCCGGCGCGGGCGGCGGGAGCTTCGACGGCAGCGGCTACACCTACCCCGGCGAGGAGCTGCCGTCGGGCCGTACCGAAGTCGCCGGCATCGTCTTCGACTTCCCGGCCACCTCGGCCGCGGGTGAGAAGAACAACGTCGTCGCCGCAGGCCAGCGCGTCGAGCTCCCCAAGAGCCGCTATCTGTCGCTGCACTTCCTCGCGGCCTCCAGCTACGGCCCCGCCTCGGGCAGGGCCACCGTCCACTACGCCGACGGCACCACCGCCGAGGCCGCGCTCTCCGCCCCCGACTGGTACTCCGGCGGCGGCGAGCTCACCACCCCGTATCGCTACAAGCCCGACGGCACCAAGGACGACCACCAGGTCGCCATCGCCGTCGTCGAACTCGGCCTCGACCCGGCCCGCGAGGCCGTCGCGCTCACCCTCCCCGCCACCGGC
The DNA here is from genome assembly GCF_011044975.1 of Streptomyces coryli. Taxonomy (GTDB): domain Bacteria; phylum Actinomycetota; class Actinomycetes; order Streptomycetales; family Streptomycetaceae; genus Streptomyces; species Streptomyces coryli. Next base: position 14,348 of record NZ_JAAKZV010000056.1, read on the forward strand.
CCCGCCGAGCCGGACAAGGCGGCCCTGCACATCTTCGCGCTCTCCGCGCAACCGGCCGCCGCGGGCCGGGCGGTGGCGATCCGCAACGCCGCCTCCACCACCTCGCTGCTGGAGGAGTCCGGCGCCCAGAGCGTCGAGGCGACGCTCCTCAACGCGGGCGCGGTGTGGCTGACGCCCGCGGACGAGGTCCGGCTCGCGGTCGACGTCGACGGCGCCCGTACGGTCGCGCCCGCCGCCATCCCCCACCTCGGCCCCGGCGAGCAGGCGCGCGTGCACATCGGCATCCGCAACGGCTCGGGCACCGCCCCCGGCACCACCAAGGACGGCCGGGTCGTCGCGACGGGCCGCGGCGAGACAGCGGCGGAAACGGCCCGCAAGCTCACGCTCGGCGTCCCCGACTACCAGCCCACGGACGCCTCGCTGATCACCCATCAGGCGCCGCACTGGTTCCACCGGGTGAAGTTCGGCATCTTCATCCACTGGGGCGTCTACGCCGTCCCCGCCTGGGCGCCGGTCGGCAAGCAGTACGCCGAGTGGTACTGGCGGCACATGGACGACCCCAACAACGCCACCTACGCCCACCACCGCGAGGTCCACGGCGAGGACTTCGTCTACGACGACTTCATCCCCCGGTTCACCGCGGGGCGCTACGACCCGCGCTCCTGGGTGGAGCTCTTCCGCGACGCCGGCGCGCAGTACCACGTGCTCACCTCGAAGCACCACGAAGGCTTCGCGCTCTGGGACACCAAGGTCTCCGACCGCAGCTCGGTGAAGCTGGGCCCGCGCCGCGACCTCATCAAGGAGCTCTTCGACGCCTCCCGCCAGCACACCCCCGAGCTGCACCGCGGCCTGTACTTCTCGATGCCGGAGTGGTTCAACCCGGACAACCCCTGGGCCGGGCACGCACCCCGGAATCCGTACACCGGGGAGCCCGTCCCGTACACGGGGTACACGGCCGGCAAGGACTACGTGAAGGACTACCAGGCGCCGCAGATGCTCGAGCTCATCCACGGCTACGAGCCGCAGGTCCTCTGGTGCGACATCGGCGGCGTCAACGACAGCCACCGGGTCCTGGCCGAGTACTTCAACTTCGCCAAGAACCGTCCCAAGCCCCTCGAGGTGACGGTCAACAACCGCTCCGGCATCGGCCCGCACGACTTCACGACCCCCGAGTACGAGACGTACGAGAACACCGTCGTCGCCAAGTGGGAGGCCAGCCGCGGCCTCGACCCCTACTCCTACGGCTACAACGCCGCGACGCCCGACGACCAGTACATGACGGCCGAGGAGATCGTTCACAGCCTCGTCGACATCGTCAGCAAGAACGGCAACTTCCTCCTCGACATCGGTCCCAAGGCCGACGGCACCATCCCCGCCATCATGGAGCGGCGGCTGCGCGAGACCGGTGCCTGGCTGAAGGTCAACGGCGAGTCGATCTACGGCACCACCTACTGGTCCCGGATGGCCCAGCTGGGCGAGGACCTGCGCTTCACCGTCAAGCCGGACGCCTTCTACATTCACTCGCTTGCCAAGCCGGGCGCCACTCTGACGGTCGAGGCCCCGGTGCCGGTCAGGGAGGGCGACAAGGTGACCATGCTGGGCTATCCGCGGCCGCTCAACTTCGCGCTCCACAACGGCGCGTTGGTCATCGACGTGCCGGCCGCGGCCCGCGACGCCGGGGAGCACGCCTGGGTCTTCAAGGTGACCTGGGCTCGTTGACACGGCCTTACGCCGGACCGTGATCCTCCGTCATCATGCTCCACCAGATCCGTACCCTGACGGCCTCAACGGAGAGGATCCGACCCATGGCAGGGCTCTGGAGCACCCAAGGCGTGCTGCGCCGCAAGCCGATCGAACGCATCGATGAGACCGAGGTCGCCGAGGGCACCCAGCTGCACAAGGCGCTCGGCCTGTGGCAGCTGACGGCCATCGGCGTCGGCGGCATCATCGGCGCGGGCATCTTCGCCCTCGCCGGCGCGGTCGCCAACGGCACGGCGGGACCGGCGGTGCTGATCTCGTTCCTGATCGCGGGCGTGGCGAGCGCGGCGGCGGCGCTGTCGTACGCGGAGTTCGCGGGCATGATCCCGAAGGCGGGCTCGGCGTACACGTACGGCTATGCCGTGCTCGGCGAGCTGGCCGGCTGGTTCATCGGCTGGGACCTGCTGCTGGAGTACACGGCGATCGTGGCCGTCGTGGCCATCGGCATCTCCGGCTACTTCTCCTTCCTCGTGGACTCGATGGGCGCCGAGCTGCCCGCCTGGATGCTCGGCGCCCCCGGCACCGGCGACGGGCACAAGGTCGACCTGTTCGCCGTGCTGCTGTGCCTGCTGGTGGCGTATCTGCTGAACCTCGGCATCAAGTCCGCCGCCCGCTTCGAGACGATCGTCGTGGTGCTGAAGGTCCTGGTGGTGCTGCTGGTGATCGGCGTCGGCGTCTTCCACATCGACACCGGCAACTACAACCCCTTCTTCCCGTACGGCGTGGGCGGGGCCTTCACCGGCGCGGCCACGGTCTTCTTCGCCGTCTTCGGCTACGACGCGATGTCGACGGCCGCCGAGGAGTCGAAGGAATCGCAGAAGCACATGCCGAAGGCGATCATCTACTCGCTCGCCATCTCGATGGTGCTGTACGTGCTCGCCTGCCTGGTCCTGACCGGCATGCAGAACTACAAGGAGGTCGACCCGGAGAGCGGCTTCTCGACGGCCTTCGAGTCGGTGGGCCTGGGCGGGCTCGCGAATGTCATCGCCATCGGCGCGATCATCGGCATCCTCACCGTCATGTTCACCTTCATGCTCGGCGTCACCCGGGTGTGGTTCAGCATGTCGCGCGACGGGCTGCTGCCCGCCTGGTTCGCGAAGACCCACCCGGAGCGGAAGGTACCGACCCGCGTCACCTGGATCGTCGGCATCGGCTCCGCGCTCATCGCTGGCTTCGTGAAGATCGGCGAGGCGGCCGAGCTCACCAACATCGGCATCCTGCTGGCGTTCATGGTGGTCTGCGTCGCCGTGGTCGTGCTGCGCTACCGCCGCCCGGACATCCCGCGCACGTTCCGCTGCCCGTGGATGCCGGTGGTGCCGATTCTCGGCGTCGGCTTCTCGATCTGGCTGGTGACGTTCCTGAAGTGGCAGACCTGGGTGCGCTTCGGGGTGTGGTTCGCGCTCGGGATGATCGTGTACTTCGGGTACTCCTACCGGCGCTCGGTGCTGGCCCGGCAGGGACCTGAGGAGGTCACTGACTCCGCACACCGCTGAGCAGGTCGACGATGGCCGCGTGCCCGGTCTGGATGTCGGACCAGGCGCGCGGCTCGTCCTCCCCGGCGAGCATCAGCTCGGCGACCAGCACCCGCGAGTCGTCATCGGCGGTCTCCTCGCGCACCACGACCCGCTCGCCGGGCTGGGTCTCGTGCCCGAACCTGACCTGGTGCCGCAGCCGGCTCTCCAGATCGACGCCGACCAGCGGCAGGGTAAGTTCGCGGGCGGTCAGGCCCTCGTCGTCGCGGGCGTCGCGGTCCGCGCCCGCGGCGAGCAGCGCCTCGACGATACGGAGTGAGCCGCGCTCGGCGGCCCGGTGCAGCGGCGTGCGGCCGGCGGGGTCGGCGAGGTCCGTACGGGCGCCGCGGTCGAGGAGCAGGAGCGCGGTGGCGGTGTGGCCGTTGCCCGCGGCCCACAGCAGCGCGGTGTTGCCGTCCCACTCGACCAGGTCGGCGTCCGCGCCGCCGTCGAGCAGGGTCGCGGCGACGTCGGTGTAGCCCCAGGCGGCCGCGGCACACAGCGGCAGCCCGTCGGTGGGATCGGCGCCCGGTGCGTCCGGGAAGGCGCCGGCGTCGAGCAGCGTACGGACGAGATCGGCGCGGCCCCCGACGGCCGCCTCGTAGAGCGGCCCGCGCAGGGCCGCAACGGGGTCCGGACCCTCGGCGAGCAGTCGCTCGAGGGCCCGGGCGTCGCCATCGTAAACAGCCTCCATGAGGCGGGCGCTGCGGTCGTCCATGCCCCCGAGTATGCGGTGCGCGGGGGCTTCGCGCGCCTTCAGTGCTTGCTGGGGTCGTACGGGTCGTGCTCGCTCAGGATCTTGTCGATGCGGGCCTGCTCGACCCGCGACGTGACGGACTCCGTCTCCTGCCGGTCGCGGATGCACTTCGCGAGGGTGAAGGCGGAGGTGGTGACGAAGACGAGCCCGATCGCGAGGAAGCCACGGGCCCATTCGTCCAGAGGCAGCTTGGCGATGCCGTACGCCATGGCCAGAAGCGCGATCCCGAAGGAGATCGCGGCTTGCATCAGGAAGGCGGCCGTCGGCCGCTGCGTGCTGGGTGGAGTACTCATGGGCGCCAGCCTCCCGCGCACGCCGGGCGCTCACATGAGTACGGCTACTCAACTCCCTTTGAGTCGCGGGTCGGAGACGTGAATGAGCCGGGGCCGGACAGGTGAACGAAATTGGTCCGGACCATTGACAGGTCCAGACCACGCTTCTACCTTCTTCGCTTGTCGTGACCATGCCTGCACAGGCACCGGACAAGCTGGAGACCCCCCATGAAAGCCAGCCGATCCCTCCTCGCGGCCGCCGCCGCGGCGACCCTTCTCGCCGGCGCCCTCGGCGCCAACACCGCCTTCGCCGAACCCGAGCCCGACGCCGGCCCCAAAGCCGCCCTCCCCGGCGCCCCGTATCTCTACGAGGGCTGGGGCGACCCGCCGAGCCCGACTTCCGTCATGAGCGCCACCGGCATCAAGGCCTTCACCATGGCGTTCATGCTCTCCGGCGGCGGCTGCGAGCCGTCCTGGGACAGCCAGCGCCCGCTCACCGGCGGCGTCGACGAGCAGGCCATCAAGGACATCCAGGGTGCGGGCGGCAACGTCCAGATATCCTTCGGCGGCTGGCAGGGCAACAAGCTCGGCCCCAACTGCTCCAGCCCGGAGGCGTACGCGGGCGCCGTGCAGAAGGTCATCGACGCCTACAAGCCGGCCGCCGTCGACTTCGACATCGAGAACACCGATGAATTCGAGAACTACGAGGTGCAGGACCGCATCCTCGCAGGGCTGAAGATCGTGAAGGAGAAGAATCCCGGCACCCAGGTGGTGGTCACCTTCGGCACCACGACCACCGGGCCGAACGCCCACGGCAAGCGGCTGATCGAGAAGTCGAAGGAGCTGGGCACCGGGATTGACAACTACACGATCATGCCGTTCGACTTCGGCGGCAGCGACATGTACCAGGACACGGTGAACGCCTCCGAGGGCCTGAAGGCCGCCCTCAAGACGGCCTTCGGCTGGTCGGACGCCGAGGCGTACGCGCACATGGGCATCTCCGGCATGAACGGGCTGTCCGACCAGCAGGAGACCACCTCCCCGGAGACCTGGACCAAGATCCGCGACTGGGCCAAGTCCAAGGGCCTGACCCGCCTCGCGTACTGGTCCGTCAACCGCGACCGGCCCTGCCCCGGCGGCGGCGTGACGTCCAACTGCAGCGGCATCGCCCAGCAGGAGTGGGAGTTCACGAAGATCACGGCCGGGTTCTGAGCGCGCAGTCGTTCACCGCGCCCCTCGCATACGGCACCGTCCCGCTCTCCGGCGGGGCGGTGCCGCGCTCCGTCCAGGCGGCCAGCGCGTCGAACGCGGTGCGGAAGCAGGGCAGCAGGGGACGCAGCCGGTCGGGGTGGGTGTCGTAGAGGCCGTCGACGTGGGTGCCGCCCTCGATCCGGTAGTAGCGGTGAAGGTCGCCGCGGCCCCGGTCGGCGGTCATGCGGGCGTAGACGTCGGAGTCGGTGCCGATCGGCAGCAGGGTGTCGAGGTCGCCGTGGAGGGTGAGCAGCGGCTTGCCGATGCGGCCGGTGAGCGCGACGCGGGCGACGGCGCGGTGGACGGAGTCCGGGCGGTCGGCGTAGTCGTAGACGGCGTCGGACGGGCACGGGGCGAGGATCTCGGCCGTCGTCGAACCGGCCGTGGGGCCCGGGCACTTCGGGTCGTACGCCGGGTCGAACTCGGCCCGGTAGGTCTTCTGCGTGATGCCCCAGTAGTTCTGCCGGTGGTACGGCCAGAGGAACTCGGTCTCCGGCGCGAAGCCGGCGGCGTGCAGGTCGGCGTCCGTCGCCGTGCCGAGCTGGTGGGCGACCGCGGTGGGGAGCACAGTGAGAGGGTTCGGGCCGCGGGTGGTCCACAGGGTGCCCTCCCAGTCGACGCCGCCGTCGTAAAGGGCCGGGTGGTTCTCGAGCTGCCAGCGGGTGAGGTAGCCGCCGTTGGAGATGCCGGTCATGTAGGTGCGGCGGGGGGCGTGGCCGTAGGCGCGGGTGGCGGCGGCTTTGGCGGCGCGGGTGAGCTGGGTGGTGCGGTGGTTCCACTCGGCGACGGCGTCGCCGGGGCGGCGGCCGTCGGCGTAGAAGTTCGGGCCCGTATTGCCCTTGTCGGTGGCGGCGAAGGCGTAGCCGCGGGCGAGGGCCCAGTCGGAGATCAGGGGGTCGAGGGCGTACTGGCGGCGGTTGCCCGGGGCGCCGGTGACGACGAGGCCGCCGTTCCAGCGGGCGGGCAGGCGCAGCACGAACTGGGAGTCGTGGTCCCAGCGGTGGTGGGTGTTGGTGCGGGAGGTGTCCGGGAAATAGCCGTCTACCTGGACGCCCGGCACGCCGCTGGGGTTGGCCGTGCCCCTGGCGGTGAGGCCGGCCCAGTCCGCCGGGTCGGTATGGGCGGTGCCGGCGAGGGCGGCTGAGGTGAGGTCGTCCAGGCAGGCGGTCGTCTGGTGGGCGGCGCCCGGCACTTCGGGTCTGCCGACGCCCGCGCATCCGGTCGTGGTGGGTGCGGCCCCGGCGGGCGCCGCCGCCGCGATGAGGGCGGCGATGGCGAGGAAAGCGGCTGTGCGAGGCCTGGTCATCCGGTGCGGTCCTCCCGTAAAGGGGGTTGGTGGGTTCCGGGAACCGTAGAGCGGAGTGCGGCGGCCGCCATGGGGAGCGGCGCACACAGTTGCCGGGGCGGAGGTGTGGTGCGGTGCCACAGGATTTTCATGCGGCGTACATGGCCTTGCGGGGCGTACGGCGTGACGATGACTCATGCCCGATGCCCCACCGACCCCGGGAGCCCCAAGGTGCCCAACCGCCGCCAGTTCCTCGCCGGTTCAGCCGCCGCGCTCGGCCTCGCCGCGCTACCGTCCCGCCCTGCCGGGGCGGCGGGGCGGGAGCGGCGCCCGAATGTCGTGCTCGTCCTCGCGGACGATCTCGGATACGGCGAGCTGGGGTCGTACGGGCAGTGGCAGATCCGCACGCCGCGGCTGGACCGGCTCGCCGCCGAAGGGCTGCGCTTCACCAGCGCCTACGCGGCCGCCGCGGTGTGCGCGCCGTCCCGTGCGTCGCTGCTGACGGGGCTGCACGGCGGGCACGCGACCGTGCGGGAGAACCCCTTCGGTGGGCCGCAGGGTTCGCTCACCGCCGATGACACCACCTTCGCGGAGGTGCTGGCGGCACGCGGCTATCGCACGGGCTGCTTCGGGAAGTGGGGCTTCGGGCCCGAGGAGGCCGGGCAGGAGAGCCATCCGAACGCCCGCGGCTTCGACGAGTTCTTCGGCTACATCACGCACGGGCACGCGCACGACTATTACCCGGAGTATCTCTGGCACAACGGCGACCGCGTCGAGCTGCCGGAGAACGCGGACGGCAAGAAGAGCACCTACGCCCCCGATCTCTTCACCTCCCGCGCCCTGGACTTCATCGAGGGCGCGGACCAGGACCCCTTCCTGCTGCTGCTCACGCCGAATGTCCCGCATGCCCCGAGCGATGCCCCGCGCACCGGTGCGTACGACGATCAGCCCTGGCCGGAGGCGGACAAGGGGCATGCCGAGCAGGTCTCGTATCTCGACCGCACGGTGGGCGCCATCGTGGACCGGCTGCGCGAGCTGGGCCTGGAGCGCGACACGGTCCTGCTGGTGACCAGCGACAACGGCCCGCACGAGGAGGGCGGCTTCAACCCGGACCGCTTCGACGCGAACGGCCCGCTGCGCGGCTACAAGCGCAACCTCTACGAGGGCGGCATCCGCGTCCCGCTCCTCGCCTGGTCCCCCGGCCGCGTCTCCCCCGGCACGTCGGCGCGCCCGACGCCGCTCATCGACCTCCTCCCGACCTTCGCCGACCTCGCGGGCGGCACGGCACCCGCCGGCATCGACGGCCGCTCGGTGGCACCCCTCCTCACCGGTACGGGTCCCGCGCCCGAGCACCGGTCGCTGTACTGGTACCGCAACGACCCGGGCTCGACGCCGCGCGCGAACGAGGCCGACGACGGGCGCATCCTGCGGCTCGCGGAGGCGGCGAGGTCCGGGGACTTCAAGGCGGTGCGGTTCGCGCCGGGGCGGGACCGGACGGTGCCGGACGAGCAGTGGGAGGTCGAGCTGTACCACCTGGCCTCGGACCCGGGCGAGCGGACGAACGTGGCCGGACGGTATCCGCGGGTCACGAAGCGCCTGGTGGCGGAGATGCGGGCGGCCTGGACGTAAGGCCGCGTCGCCGGCATGTCCCGGCTGTCGGTGGCGCCGTCTAGAGTCGGGGCATGGCTGCTGACGAGGGACCGGAATCGAAGGGCGTGCGGGTCGACAGCTGGATCTGGGCCGTGCGGCTGACGAAGACGCGCTCCCAGGCCGCGGCCGCCTGCAAGGCCGGGCATGTGAAGGTGAACGGCGAGCGGGTCAAGGCGGCGCAGCCCGTGAAGCCCGGGGACGAGGTGCGGATATTCCGGGCCGGCCGGGAGTGGATCGTCGAGGTGAAGCGGCTGATCCGCAAGCGGGTCGGCGCGCCGGTCGCCGTCGAGTGCTACGTGGACAAGAGCCCGCCGCCCCCGCCCAAGGCCGAGGTGCCGGTCGTCGCGGTCCGCGAGCGCGGCGCCGGCCGGCCGACGAAACGCGAGCGCCGCGAGCTGGATAGGCTCCACGGACGGCCGTCGAGGCCTTGACAACGGAGGCGTATTCATGCGGTTCGAAACAGGCGCGGCGATAGCGGCGAAGCCCGGGGACGTCTGGCAGGCGATGGCCGGCATCACCCAATGGCCGGAGTTCAATCCGGTGATGAAGCGGGTCGAGCGGCTGGACGACGGCGACTTCGGCGTCGGCAGCAAGGCGCGCGTGGAGCAGCCGGGCATGCCGAAGATGGTGTGGGAAGTCACCGAGTTCGAGGACGGCGAGTCCTTCGTCTGGCGGACGAAGTCGCCGGGTGTCACCACCGTCGGCGGGCATGCCGTACGGGCCGAAGGGGACGGCGCGCATGTCACGCTGTGGGTCGAGCAGTCCGGTCCGCTCGCCCCGCTGATCGCGCTGATCTCCGGCGCCCGCACGCGGCGGTACGTCGAGACGGAACTCAGCAGCCTCAAGACGCGGACCGAGCAAACGTAAGTGCGAGCAGGGCACGCCTGAGTGAGCCCAACCGCCCCTTTTCTACGGGCCTTTCGGCCCATCCGCTGAGCGGCATCGGTGTCCGATGCTGGATACAGACAGCGGGGAACGCGGCGACGGCGAGGGCCGGTGGCGCATCCGAGCAGGGCATCGGGGGATGTCGGGCCGGCCTGCCGCGTTTCCCTGCTGTCCTGGGCCCGTTCGCCGTGGTGGGTCCGTTCGGCCCTGGCGCGCGGACGCTCGACGGTGCACGATCACGGAGAGCACTGGATCAACTGCCCCGCCAGGAGGCGCGCAATGGGCGACACACGGGAATTCTCGGCTGACACACCTATCCGGGTCTTCCTGGTGGACGACCACGAGGTCGTGCGCCGCGGGCTCACCGATCTGCTGGGCGCCGAACCCGACATAGAGGTGGTCGGCGAGGCCGCCACGCTCGCGCAGGCGCTGACCCGCGGGACCGCGCTGCGCCCGCACGTGGCGGTCCTGGACGTGCGGCTGCCGGACGGGGACGGGATCACGGTCTGCCGCGAGCTGCGGTCGCGGATGCCGGAGCTGGCCTGCCTGATGCTGACGTCGTTCGACGACGACGACGCGCTGCTGGATTCGATCATGGCGGGCGCGTCGGGCTACGTGCTGAAGCAGATCAAGGGGTCCGACCTGCTCGCGGCCGTACGCACGGTGGCCTCGGGCCAGTCGATGCTCGACCCCTCGACCACCGCCCGGCTGATGACCAGCCTGCGCGGCACCGACGACACCGACGGCGACCCGCACGCGGTGGCGCCCGACGCGCCGCTCGCCGCGCTCTCCCCGCGGGAGCGGGAGATCCTCGCGCTGATCGGCGAGGGGCTCACCAACCGGCAGATCGGCAAGCGCCTCTACCTGTCAGAAAAGACGGTCAAGAACCACATCTCCCGGCTGCTGGCGAAGCTGGGCGTCGAGCGCCGCATCCAGGCCGCGGTGCTGGCTACCCAGGGCGTCCTGCCGACGCAGCCGCCCCGGCCGCAGCAGCCGTCCCGGACGGGTCCGCGGGACCGCTGACCGGCCGGTCGCGCCGGCGCAGGGTGAGGGTGAAGTCCTCGGGCATCAGGGTCAGCCGCTCGGTGATCTTCAGCTGGTAGCGCGGGTCGGGGATCAGCTCGTAGCGGCGCAGCAGCAGGCCGAGCACGAGGGTGGCCTCGTGCAGCGCGAACTGCATGCCGATGCAGGCCCGTTCGCCGGTGCCGAAGGGCTTGAAGACATGGCCCGGGCGGGCCCGTACCCGGTCGGGCAGGAAGCGGTCCGGGTCGAAGTCGTCCGCGTCCTGGCCCCAGATCTCCTTGTCGCGGTGCAGGCCGGGGATGAGGACCAGCGCCCAGGCGCCCTTGCGCATCGGGTGCTTGCCGCCGAGGACCGTGTCGGTGCGGGCGGCGCGGGTGAAGCCGGGGGCGGTGGGCCACAGGCGCAGCGACTCGTTCAGCGCCCTGCGCACGTAGCGGAGCTTGCTGACCTGGCCGTACGCCGGGTCCCCTGTACTCCCCCAGACCTGGTCGACCTCGGCCTGGGCGCGGGCCAGCGCCTCCGGGTTGCGGGAGAGGTAGTACAGCGCGAAGGACAGGGCGCCCGAGGTGGTCTCGTGGCCGGCGACCAGGAACGTGATGATCTGGCGGCGGATGTTGGTGGCGTCGAGCCGTTCGCCGGTGGCTTCCTGGGCGGTGCCGAGCATCAGGCCGAGGAGATCGTCGGTACGCGTGTCGCCACTGGCCAGGCGCTCACGGATGACCTCGTCGACGACGTCGTTCAGGTACTGGTTGTGCTCGGCGCCCTTCTTGTCCGCGCGCCGGTTGAGCATCGGGCCGACGACCGGGAAGGGGATGTTGCGGCGCTGGGCGCCGCGCAGCCCGGCCACCATGTGGGTGACGAAGGGGTGCGGCTCGGTGCGTTCGAAGGACCCGAAGTCGTAGCCGAAGCCGGTGCGGGCGATGGTCTCCAGGGTCATCTTGGTCATGTCGCCGGAGACATCGGCCGGGGTGCCCTGTTCGGCGTGCCGGTCCCAGGCGTCGAGCACCTGGTGGGCGGTGGTGAGCATGGTCGGGTGATAGCGCTCCATGGCCTCGCGGGTGAAGGCCGGGGCCAGGATGTCGTGCGCGCGGCGCCAGTTGGGCTCGTGGTTGTGCGCGGTGAACAGGCCGTCGCCGGCCAGCTGCCGGAGGCTGTTCACGGCCAGCACCACGCGCTTCTCGAAGCGGGACTCGTCGACCAGCTCGGCGACCAGGTCGGCGCCGGTGACGAAGACGATCTCCAGGCCGAAGACCTTCCGGCGGAAGATCGGGCCGAGCTCCTGCGCCATCCGCAGCGAGTCCTGGACCGGGCTCGTTATGGAGACGCCGAGCAGGTCGCCCCCCACCGGCAGCCGCCGCGGCGGATGCGGGATGCGTTCCAGTTCCGGCCAGAGCCGGTTGTGCCTGCGGGCTGCCGAGTACCCCATGCCGCCAACTCCCTATTGAACTCGGTTCAACAGACAGCGTGCGCGGCTATTGAACCCGTGTCAAGTAGGCTGTGGGGATGACTCGAACGCGGACCCGGAGACGCTTGGGCACGGTCGAGCGCCGGGAGCAGTTGCTCGCGGTGGGCGCCGAGCTCTTCGCCGAGCAGCCCTACGACGACGTCTGGATCGGCCGGGTCGCGGAGATCGCGGGGGTCTCGCGCGGCCTGCTGTACCACTACTTCCCGAACAAGCGGGACTTCTTCGCCGCGGTCGTCGCCCACGAGGGCCGGAAGCTGATGGAGCAGACGGCGTACGGCCCCGAGGTGCCGGTCGAGGAGCGCCTCACCACCGCGCTCGACGTCTATCTGCGCTTCGCCGAGGAACACCCGCAGGGGTTCAGGGCCGTCCACCGGGCCGCCGCGGCCTCCGATCCGGACATCGCCCGCATCTACGAGGAGCTCCTGGCCGCGCAGGAGCAGCGCATGACCGACGCCCTGGCCGCGGGCCCCGCCGAGGATCTGCCGCCGGCGGAGCTGCGCCTGGCCGTGCGCGGCTGGCTGTCGTTCTTCATCACCGTCACCCTGGACTGGCTCGACCGGCCCGACCTCCCGCGCGAACAGGTGCGGGAGCTGTGCGCGCGGACGCTGCTGGGGGCGGTGGGCCGCTAGGCCGCGGACGCCGGATCCCTGATCCCGTACTGCGCCGCCTGCGCCTCGTACATCTCCCGGTAGTGCCCGCCGGGCAGCCGCATCAGCGCGGCATGGTCGCCCTGCTCGATCAGCCGCCCCTCGTCGAGTACGTAGATGACATCCGCCGTCGCGGTCGCCGCCAGCCGGTGCGTGATGAGCAGGACGGTGGTGCCGTCCGCGGTCATCTCGCGCAGCGCCTGGAAGGCGGCTATCTCCGCGATCGGGTCGAGGGCCGAGGTCGGTTCGTCGACGACGACCAGGGGTGCCTCCCGGTAGCGGGTGCGGGCGTTGGCCAGCTTCTGCCACTGGCCGCCGGAGACCTGGGTGCCGCGCTCGTAGCCCTTGATGACCAGGCTGTCCCAGCCGTGCGGCAGCGCCGCGACGACCTCGTCCGCGCCGGACTCGGCGGCGGCCCGGTCCAGTCGCCCGGCGTCCGGGACGCCGTCCGCGCGGCCGATGTAGATGTTGGCGCGGGCCGTCATCGCCCAGTGCGGGAAGTCCTGGGTGAGGATGGCGACCCGGTCGAAGAGCGCGTCCCGGTCGGCCTCGCGGGTGTCGACGCCGTCCCACAGCACCTGCCCGGACGTGGGCAGCAGCAGGCCGGTGACCAGCTTCGACAGCGTCGTCTTCCCGGAGCCGTTGTCGCCGACCAGGGCGACGACGCGCCCGGCAGGGATGGTCAGGCTCACGTCCTCAAGCGACGGCGCGGGATTGCCCGGATACGTGAACGTCAGCCGCTCCACCCGTATCTCCCGGGTCGGCTCCGGCAGCGGCAGCCCGCCGGCCGGGATGGCGTGCTTCGCCGACTCGCGGCAGGAGACGTCCAGATCGTGCAGGTAGAGGGCCTCCTCGTACAGCCGGTTGACCTGCAGCACCAGCGAGGTCAGGTCCGCCGACGCGGTGCGGATCGCGATCACCGCCGTGCCGCCCACCGCCAGCGGCATGCCGCCCGCGGTGAGCAGCGCCCACAGCGTGCCGTATGTGCCGAGGGCGGCGATTCCCGACAGGCCCGAAGCCACCAGCAGTGTCCCGCCCTTGGCGTGGGCGAGGCGCTTCTGCTCCACCTCCAGCGTGGCCGACATGTCGGCGTACGCGCGGTTCAACAGCCGCCCCGCGCCGTGCGCGCGGATCTCGGCGGCGGTGTGCTGGGCGGTGAGGTCGTGGGTGAGCACGCCGATGGCGCGGCGGTGCTCGATCCACAGGTGGATCGACTCGTGCCGGCGCCGGGCCGTGCGCACCGCGCCCCAGCCCTTCGGCGCGGCGATGAGCGCGAGCATCGGCAGCAGCGCCGGATGCAGCAGCGTGAGCACGCTGCCCGCGGCTATCAGCCCGATCATGGCGTTGATCACCGCCACCGAGTTGCCGATCATGCGGCGTACGGAATCCGTCCCGAACCGGCCCGCGTCGAGCTTGCGATGGAAGTCCTTGTCCTCCAGCGCCGACAGCTCCACCCGCGCCGCCAGCCGGTAATAGCGCGCGGTGGCCTCCCGCTCCACTTGCGGCTCCAGCCGCGCCGCGGCCGCGACCGAGACCGCCGCGAGCACCGCGGACAGGGCCGTCACGACCGTGATGGCCAGCAGCGCGGGCAGCGCCTGCCGCAGCCGGTCCGGGGTCGGCCCGTCGGCGAAGAGCGCTACGAGCACCCGGTTCGTGGCGAGGAGGCCGAAGGCGCCGCTGAGGCCGATGCCCACCTCCGCACCGACCACGGCGAGCAGCGCGGGCCGGTCTACCGCCCAGGCGGCCCGCACCACGAGGCCGATCATGCGCGGCAGCTCCCGCGCCATGGCCCAGAACGACAGCCGCAGCAGCGGCAGTTCATGCTGCACATATGGCTTGTCGTAGCGGAGCGCGCCCCCGAAGAGCGTCTTCTCGGTCTCGGATACGGGGATCTGCGGGCGCCCGCGCCTCTTCGGCCATAAGCGTTTCATGAGCAGCAAGCATGGCCGAGGCCACTGACAACCCGTCCACGCGTTTTACCCGCGACCGGTCGATTCCCGCCACTCCACCTCGACGGCCACCTCGCCCACCACCTCCGGCTCCTCGCCGGGCCCCCGGACCAGCCGGTCGATGGCCTCCGACAGCGGCGCCCCGCCCGGCAATTCGATACGGACGGTGGACAGCCGCGGCCGCAGCAGCCGGCCCAGCAGCAGGTCATCGGCGCCGATCACCGCCACGTCCGCCGGCACCTCCAGCCCGGCGTCCTGCAGAGCCCGCTGCAGCAGCATCGCGTACTCGTCGTTGTACGCGAACACGCCGTCGAGCCCCAGCTCCCGCCAGCGCCCGGCCAGTTCGGCGGCCGACTCCTCCGTATACGCCAGGTCCACCGGCTCGGCGTGCGCCCCGCCCGCCGCCGCGGCCTCGCGCGCGCCGCGCAGCCGGGGCCCGGCGAAGACCGCGAGCTCCGGCTCCGCCGGCACCACGACGCCGATCCGGCGACAGCCGCGCTGCGCCAGGTGCGCGACCGCCGCCGCGCCGACCCGGCTGTGGTCGAGGACGAGCGTGTGCAGCCCCGGCACCGGTGCCGAGGCGACGGCGACCAGTGCCCGCACCCCGGCCCCGCGCAGCACCCGCACCGCCTCGTCGCTGAGCCCGTTCGCGCCGAACACCGCCGCCGGCCGCAACTCCGCCCACGCCCGCGCCTGCTCCACCCCGCCGGGGGCCCGGTCCCCCGCGCCGTACTGCACGACGGCATAGCCGCGCCGCACGAGACCGCGCTGCAGCTCTATGAGGAAGCGGCTGAACAGCGGCCCGACAGGGATGTCGGGGGTGGGCAGCAGCACGGTGCGATTGCTCCCCGCGCGCAGCGTGCGCGCCGCGAAGTTCGGCACGTAGCCGAGCTCCTCCGCCGCCGCGCGCACCCGCGCGCGGGTGGCCTCGCTGACCCGGGCGGTGGTGTTGTCGTTGAGCGCGTACGACACGGTCGCCCGCGAGACGCCCGCGCGGCGGGCGACGTCGGCGCTGGTGGGGGCCGGTGGCCGGAGGGTCCGATCAGTCATGTCGAGGCCCATCCTCACCCGTACCGGGGCGCTTGGGCCAGTCCCGCCCACTCCCCGGGACGCGCCGGAGGTGGCACGCTCGGTGCAGCGGCTCCGGCGACGGGCGCGGCGGAAGGCGGTGGCGAACGGTGGAACTCCCCCTCGTTGTAGGCATCGACGGCTCCGAAGGCTCCTTCACGGCGCTGGACTGGGCGGTGGCCGAGGCCGTCCGCCGCGGCGCGCATCTGCATCTCGTGTACGCGTCGCTGTGGGAGGCGTACGAGGCCCCGCCCGCGATCCCCGCTCCCCCGCCGCCCGGCCGCGAGCTGGCCGAACGGATCCTCGCGGCGGCCGGCGAGCGGGTCCGCGCCCGGACCCAGGACGTGAAGTTCACCGCCTCCGTGCTGACCGCCGACACGGTGCCCGCGCTGCTGCGCGAGTCCGAGGGCGCCTCGCTGCTGGTGCTCGGCCACCGCGGCCGCGGCTCGATGCCCGGGCTGCTGCTGGGCACGACCGTCCTCGCGGTGGCCGCCCGCGCGCGCTGCCCGGTCGTCGTCGTACGGGGCGGGCAGCCGCAGGTGCGGGGCCGGCACGGCCGCGTGGTGGTCGGCATCGGCGACACCAAGGGCAGCGCGCAGGCGGCGGTGTTCGCCTTCGAGGAGGCGGAGGTGCGCGACCGGCGGCTGGACGCCGTGCACGCCTGGCGCTGCCCGGAGCGCGCGCTGCCCGTCCACCCGCACACCATCGGCGGCGCCGCCGACCCGCACCTCAGGGACGCGCAGTGGACCCTGGACCGGGCGATCCGCGGGCTCACCGCCGCCCACCCGCAGATCCAGGTGCGGCAGACCGTCCTGGAGGGCCGGGCCCGGGACGCGCTGCTGGCCGAGGGCGCCACGGCCGACCTGCTGGTGGTGGGCGCCCGCCCGCGCCCCGCCGGGAACGGGCAGGGCATGCTGCTCGGCGAGGTCAGCCATGCGGTGGTGCACCACGCGCCGTGCCCGGTCGTGGTCGTACCCGATCGGGAGACCTGACGCACAGACCCCGCCCCGCGCGGCGAATGTGTGCTACGTTCGGGGCAGTTGCAGTTTTGGTACCCATGAATTCTAGGTGCGCCTGACGGCCTGTGGCCGCGGGCGCATTTTTGGTTTCCGGGTGCGCTATGGAGGAGATTTACATGGCAACAGGGACCGTCAAGTGGTTCAACGCCGAAAAGGGCTTCGGCTTCATCGAGCAGGACGGCGGCGGCGCCGACGTCTTCGCGCACTACTCGAACATCCAGGCGCAGGGCTTCCGTGAGCTCCAGGAGGGCCAGAAGGTCAGCTTCGACGTCACGCAGGGCCAGAAGGGCCCGCAGGCGGAGAACATCGTCCCGGCCTGATCCGGACACGCCACGGCCGGGCCCGCACCCCTCCAGGGGTGCGGGCCCGGCCGCGTTCAGATCACAAGGCCGTTGCTTTCCGAACAGACTTGCCCGCATTGCCGCGGCGGCACCGCATACTGGCAGTAATGCCGAAATCAACAGCGCCCCGACGCCATTTGCCCAACAGCCCCTTCAAAGCCAAGGCCACCCCCCGCATCGAGGACTTCGTCGTCGGCGACCGGGTCTGCCACGATCAATACGGGCTCGGCCGCATCGTCGCCGCCGAGTACGACATCGCGCTGCACGTCGACTTCGGCGACCGGCAGCTCCGCATCACGAGCCCGTACGCGCGGATGCACAAGCTCTGACGATGTGACGAGGGGGCCCATGGCGGAGGTGTTCTTGCGCGGCCTGTCCCGCTGGCAGGCCGATACGCAGCGCGACGCGGTCGCCGATCTGTACGTACGGGCCTACGACTCGGTGCCGGGCGCGAAGTCCGGGGACCGGGAGGAGTTCCTGCGCCGCTTCGCCACGCAGGTGCAGCGGCCGGGATTCGAGATGGTGATCGCCGGCGCGGTGAGCCTGGCCGGCTGCGCGTACGGCTTCCGGGCCGAACGCGCCGGCGGCGGGCCTCCGGAGCTGCCCGGGACACTGCTGAGCGGCCTCGAGGAAGTCACCGGCTCCGGCCAGGTCTTTCTGCTCGCCGAGCTGATGGTGCTGCCCGCCCAGCGCCGCCGGCACCTGGCCACGCGCATGCAGGCGCATCTGCTGGCCCGCTCCGCCGGCAGCCCCGCGGTCGCCGTCACGGACCCGGACAACGATCCGGTACGCACGGCCTTCGAGACGTGGGGGTGGACGGCACACGGGCCGTTCCGGCCGGACGACACCGCGGGCCCCCAAGACGTGTGGGTGCGACGCCCGGGAGACTGACGGCCGCCGGGCGCCGCCGGGCCGACACGCTGCCTGCTCCGGAGCTGCGGCCCCGCGTGTGCACCGCACGCGATCATGTCCGTTATGTGGGGTTTTCTAGCGGACAATCCATACGTCACGCTCTTCGCCGTCATCACGGCGGGCAGCCTTCTCGGCCTCGTGCGCTTCGGCCCGGTGGTGCTCGGACCCGCCGGGGTGCTGTTCGTCGGGCTGCTGGTGGGTGCGCTCGACCCCGCCATCGGCAAGGCGGCGCCGGCGGCGCTCGGCGCCGTCGGCCTGGCCTTCTACGTCTACACCGTGGGCCTCGAGTCGGGCCCCGCCTTCTTCCGCGAGCTGCGCCCGCAGCTCACGGTGATGGCGGGGGCGGTGGCCGCACTGGTGGTCACCGCCGCGGCGGTCGGCTGGCTCGGCAGCGGCCTGCTCGGCATCCCGGGCGGCTACCTCGCCGGCGGCTACGCGGGCATCGGCACCACGACCCCCGGCCTGGCCGCCGCGCAGGCCGCCGCCGAGAAGCCGGAGCAGCCCGCCGTCGGGTACGCGATCGGCTATCCGCTCGCCGTCGTGCTGGCCATCCTGGCCATCGCGTTCATCGCCGGCCGGAGCAGCTGGGGCTCTGCCAAGGACCCGGGCAGCCCGCTGCCGCGCCGGCTCATCGCCCGTACGATCCGGGTCGACCGCGCCGCCCAGCTGCGGGACGTGCCCGAGATCGCCGACGGCCGCGTGCTGATCAGCGTGATGCAGCCCGCCGGGGCGGCGAGCGAGGTGGCCCTCGACGCCCGTACCACCGCGGCCGGGGACCGCATGGTGCTCGTCGGCGGCGAGGAGGCCGTGGCCGCCGCCACGGAGCGGCTCGGCGCCCTGGACTCCGCGCATCTGCTGGACGACCGCTCCCAGGTCGACTACCGCCGCATCCTGCTGACCAACCCGGACCTCGCCGGGCACACGCTGGGCGACCTGCGGCTCGCCGAGAAGTACGGCGCGATGGCCACCCGGCTGCGCCGCGGCGACCAGGATCTGCTCGCCCACGACGACCTGGTCGTGCAGCTCGACGACCGGATCCGGGTGGCGATGCCGCGGGAGCGGACCCGCGAGGTGACCGCCTACCTCGGCGATGTGGAGGCGCGGGTCAGCCAGGTCAGCGCGGTCAGCCTGGGCCTCGGTCTCACCCTCGGCTTCCTGATCGGCATCCCGTCCGTCACGCTCGGCGGCTCCGCCTTCGCGCTCGGCACCGCGGCCGGGCCGCTGATCGCCGGCATGGTGCTCGGCCGGCTGCGGCGCACCGGACCGATCGTGTGGACGCTGCCCACCCGCGCCAACCTGACCCTGCGCCAGATCGGCCTGCTGCTCTTCCTCGCCGTCGTCGGCATCACGTCCGGCGACGCGTTCCGCAAGTACGCCTTCACCGCCCTCGGCGGCAAGCTGGTGCTGCTGCTCACGGTGACCGCCCTGCTCAGCTACGGGCTCTTCAGCCTCGCCGCCAAGCTGCTCGGGCAGAGCCGGGAGCGGACCACCGGGCTGCTCGCCGGGTACGTCGGGAATCCGGCGCTGCTGGCGTACGCCAACGGGCGGGTGCACGACAGCCGGGTCAACACCGGGTACGCGACGCTGTTCGCGCTCGCCATCCTGGTCAAGATCGCTTGTATCCAGGTGATCGTCGCCTTGTGATCACCCCGTGGAAACTTGCAGGGTGCATGCAAGTGTAGGATGCAGCTATGTCTCAGCCCGCCACACGCCTCCCCCAGAACCGGATAACCGCACCACCATCCACGGAGAGGCGCCAGGCCGGCGGCGGGTTCGTTGCGATCCTCGCCTTCTGCGGCATCACCGTCTCCGTGATGCAGACGCTCGTCGTGCCGCTGGTGACGGACCTGCCGAAGCTGCTGTCGACCACCGCCTCCAACGCCTCCTGGGTGATCACCGCCACGCTGCTCGCGGGCGCGGTCTCCACCCCGGTGATGGGGCGGCTGGGCGATATGTTCGGCAAGCGGAAGATGCTGATCGTCGCCCTCAGCCTGCTGGTGATCGGCTCGCTCGTGTGCGCCGTCACCTCCGATGTCGCGCTGATGGTGGTCGGCCGGGCGATCCAGGGCGGCGCCATGGGCGCGATCCCGCTCGGCATCAGCATCATGCGCGACGAGCTGCCGCCGCAGAAGCTGGGCTCCGCGATGGCGCTGATGAGCTCGTCGCTGGGCATCGGCGGCGCGCTCGGCCTGCCGGCGGCGGCGTTCCTCGCCCAGCACGCCGACTGGCACACACTCTTCTACAGCGCCGCCGGGCTCGGGGTGCTGTCGATCGTGCTGGTCCTGTCCGGCGTCCCGGAGTCCGCCGTCCGCGCGCCCGACCGCTTCGACTTCCCGGGCGCCATCGGACTCACCGCGGGTCTGGTCTGTCTGCTGCTGCCGATCACCAAGGGCGGCGACTGGGGCTGGTCCAGCTCCACCACGCTGGGTCTCTTCGGCGCCGCGGTCGTCATCCTCGTGGCCTGGGGCTTCATGGAGCTGCGCACCAAGCGCCCGCTGGTCGACCTGCGCACGACGGCGCGGCGGCCGGTGCTGCTGACCAACATGGCGTCGATCCTGGTCGGCTTCTCCTTCTACGCGATGACGCTGGTGCTTCCGCAGGTCCTGCAGTTGCCTGAGGCGACCGGTTACGGACTCGGCCAGTCCATGGTGGCGGCGGGTCTGTTCGTCGCGCCGATGGGCGTGGCGATGATGCTCGTATCGCCGCTGTCGGCACGCATCAACGCGAGTGCAGGACCGAAGGTCTCGCTGATGCTGGGCCTGCTGGTGATCGCGGCCGGTTACGGCGGCGGTATCGCGCTGCTGAACGCGCCGTGGCAGACCGCGGTCGTCGCGACCGTCATCGGCGCGGGTGTCGGCATCGCGTACTCGGCCATGCCGACGCTGATCATCGGCTCGGTGCCGGCCGGCGAGACCGGCGCGGCCAACGGCCTCAACACCCTGATGCGGTCGATCGGCATGTCCACCTCGTCCGCGGTGGTGGCGGTGATCCTGGCGCACTCCACGACCCGCATAGGCGCGGTCGAGGTGCCGAACATGGACGGCTTCCGCATCGCTTTCGGGGTGGCGAGCGGGGCGGCGGTGATCGGGCTGCTGATCGCGATGTTCCTGCCGAAGCTGCAGCGGCCTTCGGGGCCGGTGGCGACGAGCGCGGACTCGACGAGCGGGGAGGCTGCGCGTGCGGACTCCGCGACCGCCGAAGAGACGCCGCAGGCGCCCGCCCCGGTGTCCTCCCCCGGCATCCGCGGCCGCGTCGCGGGTCCGGGCGGTGCGCCGCTGGCCGGTGCCGCGGTGACGCTCATCGACCCGGCGGGCCGTCAGCTCGGCCGCGCGGTCAGCGACGCCGACGGCGGCTACCGCATCGCCGCCGCCGCGAGCGGCACCGCGACGCTGATCGCCGCCGCCGACTCCCACCAGCCGCACGCCACGCCGGTGCGCCTCGCCGAGGACCGGCAGCTGGTGCAGGACCTGCTGCTCGCGGCGCCCGAGGGCTCGGTGCGCGGCACCGTCCGCGGTCCGGGCGGGGTCGCCTTGCCGGGCGCGCGGGTCTCGCTGGTCGACGGGTCCGGCGAAGTGGTCGCCAGCGGCACCACGGACGCCACCGGCGGCTTCGCCTTCGAGGGCCTGCCGCGGGCCCGCTACACGGTGGTGGCCAGCGGCTACGAGCCGGTGTCGGTGCCGGTGGTCCCCGATGGGGGCAGTGACTTCGCCATCGAGGGCGTGGACGTGCGGCTCGGCGGCTGAGACAGTACGCGGATGCCAGAGCCGCGACTGGAGCTGCTGCGCCGGGACCACGCCCCGGCGTTGCTCGCCTTCGAGCAGGAGAACCGCGCGTACTTCGCGGCCGCGATCCCGGACCGCGGCGACGCGTACTTCGCGGACTTCACCGCCCGGCACGAGGCACTCCTGACGGAGCAGGCCACCGGCGCGTGCTACTTCCACGTGCTGGTGGCCGGCGCCGAGATACTCGGCCGCCTCAACCTGGTAGACGTGTCGGCCGGCTCCGCCGAACTCGGCTACCGCATAGCCGAAAAGGCCACCGGCCGCGGCCTGGCAACCCGCGCCGTACAGCACCTGTGCGAGGTGGCGGCCACGGACTACGGCCTGACCGAACTCCGCGCCGCCACCACCCTGGACAACACCGCCTCAGCCACAGTCCTGACCCGCGCAGGCTTCGCCCCCATCGGCAAGACGGTGCTAGACGGCCAGCCCGGCACCACGTACCGGAAGTCACTCGCCCTTTAACGAGCTCGTGGTGCTCGCCGAGAGCCCGATGGGCGGACTGTCTCACCCTCCAGACCAGGTACCCTCACCCCCGTTCCGCGTCCGGCAACGCTGCACAACGACCATGTCCGGACGCTGAACTGGGCCCACCGGAGAGGTGGCTCAGGACGAGAGGGGAACTGTATGAGGAGCGCCGTCAAGCACGCGGCACGCGCCGTCGGCGTACTCGGGATCACTGTCGGCATCACGTTGACCGCGGGAGTCGGCACCGCCAGTGCGGGAGACCGTACGGCAACCAACTTCAGGTGTTATTGCGGCTATGACCAGGTGGCCAGGTTGCGGGCCACGGTCAGGTTCGAGGACGGCGGCGAGCACGTCTACGTCAAGGACCAGCTCAGTGACGGCAGCAAGATCTATGCCAAGGTCTATGACTCGAGCACGTCTCCGGACAAGTACCACGGCACGACATGGAGCGACGGGAGCGGGCACAGCTCCAACTACTCCTTCAAGGAAGGTCACCGCGTCAAGATCCTTGTCTACATGGACAAGGATCCCGAGTACGGCCGCTGGAAGTACTTGGGCTTTGTGAAGACGGCCAGCGGCAAGTACCCCCGGGCCTAAGGGCTCGGATCCGACGCAAGCGTGTCAAGGAAGAGCAGCTCCACAGATCACTCGTGGAGCTGCTCTTCAGGCGCTGTTCAGCTCGATGCGGCGGAGGCCGCCATCGCTGCGCCGACGATGCCGGCGTTGTTCTGGAGTTCGGCCGGGACGATTTCGGCGCGGATGTCCTCGATCAGGGGGAGGAACTTCTCCGACTTGCGGCTCACGCCGCCGCCGATGATGAACAGGTCGGGCGAGAAGAGCATCTCCACGTGGGCGAGGTACTTCTGCACCCGCTTCGCCCAGTGCGCCCAGCTCAGGTCCTCGTCCTCCTTGGCCTTCGACGAGGCGTGCTTCTCCGCGTCGTGGCCGTGCAGCTCGAGGTGGCCGAGCTCGGTGTTCGGCACCAGGCGGCCGTCCGTGAAGAGGGCGCTGCCGATGCCCGTGCCGAAGGTCAGCATCATCACCGTGCCGGTGCGGCCGCGGCCCGCGCCGAAGGTCATCTCGGCGATGCCCGCCGCGTCCGCGTCGTTGATGACGGTGACCGGGCAGCCGAGCCGGTCGCCGAGCAGCGCGGCCGCGTCGAGGTCGACCCAGCCCTTGTCGACGTTCGCGGCGGTACGCACCGTGCCCGACGTCACCACCCCGGGGAACGTGATCCCCACCGGCTTCCCCGACCACGCCCACCCGAAGTG
>NZ_JAAKZV010000566.1 GCF_011044975.1 Streptomyces coryli
ATCGGTATGGGGTGGTGGCAGTTCAGCGCGGACACGCTGGCGGGCAGCCGCTTCGTGATCTCACAGATGGCGGAGGTGAACGCGAGCCTCTTCGCGCTGCAGAACTCCACGGCGGAACACCCCGGCGCGCGAGCGTGGCTGGACGCGCACGGCCCCGCCTACCGGGCGAGGCTGGCCGCCGACCCGGTGACGGCGCGACTGGTGCCGGCGGCACTGGGCGAACGGCACCACTGGGTCGCGGACTTCGTAACGCCGACGCCCTCGCCGGGCAGTGCCGCATCGGACGACCTGGAGGCGGGGCTGGCGGAGATCCGGGCGACATCGCCGGAGCGGGCCCGGGCGAACCTGATGATCTCGCTGCGGGCCCCGCTGCCGGCGACGCTGGACGACCGCACCGACCTGGCGATACGGATGGCGGACCTGCTCGAGTGGGTGTGGGAGGAGACGGTGCGCCCGTACTGGCCGCGCCGCCGCCGCGTCCTGGAGGCCGATGTGGTCGCGCGAACGCGGCAGTTGACCGAAGGCGGCTGGGCAGCGGCACTGGACACCCTCCGCCCAGGCATGCGCTGGCTCGGCGACAGCCGCCTGCAGATCAACGCCCACGACTACCCGCCCCGCGATCTGTCGGGGGCACAGCTGTACTTCGTGCCGGTAACCCCGGCGACGGGCTGGGTGTCGTGGCGAGCTCACGAGGGCGAATACGCGATCGTCTACCCCTGCGCGGGCGCCTTGGCCGCGGCCCCGGACCCGGTACCGGAGGCGCTGGGACGCCTGCTGGGCGAGGCGCGGGCGGGCGTCCTCGTACGACTGGCCACGCCACTGAGCACGACACAGCTGGTGGCACTGACGGGGCAGGGGTTGGGGTCGGTGGGGCGACACCTGAGGGTGCTGCTG
>NZ_JAAKZV010000567.1 GCF_011044975.1 Streptomyces coryli
GCGGGGGCCGGGTCGGACCACATGAGGAGGGGGCCGAGCGGGCGGCCGTCGCGGTCGAGGGGGACGCCGGACTCGGCCATGCCGGTGATGCCGACGGACTCGGGGGCGCGGCCGCCGGCGGAGCGGATGCAGGCGGCGAGGACGGTACGGGCGGTGGCGGCGAGGTCGGCGGTGTCGGTGGGGGCCTGGGCGCGGGCCACGACGGTGCCGGTGGCGGTGCAGAGGAGGGCTTTGCAGTGGGTGCTGCCGGCGTCTATGGCGGCGAAGAGGGGCTCGGGGGTGGTTCGTTGTGTGGTCATTCGGCGGTCGGCCTTCCGGGGCGGAATTCCTCCGGGAGGTCTGCCCGGTGGGGGTCGTGCCGCCACGGGAGCGGGCGCGGTGGTGGGGTGTGGAGTGCCCGCCAGGCCGGTGTGTCGCGGTGGTCCGGGGCGGACTCGGGCGGCAGGTCGTAGACCGCGCAGAGGCGTCGGTGGGCCTGGGCGGCGAGGGGCTTGCGGGAGTCGTCCAGGTACGCGATGAGGACGTCGACGCCGCGGCGGCTGCCGCAGTGTGCGAGGGCGCGGGCGAGGCCGAGTTCGAGCATGGCGCGGCGCTCCTGGAAGTCGTCCGGTTCGACGCCGCCGGGGCGGTGCTGGGCGTGCAGGGCCGGGCTGGCGTGGAGGCGCTCCAGGGCGGGCAGGGCGGCCGGGTCGCCGAGGCGTTCGGCACCGGCGGCGACGGTGTCGACCCAGTAGAAGGTCCCGGCGGCGCCGTCGCGGAGGGAGTCGGGGGTGACGTCCAGGCGGGCGGCTATCTGCTCCCAGAGGCCGATGATGCGTGGGTCGCGGGTGAGGGCGAGGGTGTTGAGGAGGTAGACCTCGTCGGGCATCGCGGATTGGTCGGGGGGTAGTTGGG
>NZ_JAAKZV010000568.1 GCF_011044975.1 Streptomyces coryli
GAGAGGGGGCGGTGGGGGCGGGTGCGGATGTCCTTGGGCTCGACGCCGAGTTCGTTGAGGAAGCGGGAGGGCTGGTCGCCGTCCTCGGCCGGGGCCTGGACGGCGGTGACGACGAGGCGGTCGCGGGCGCGGGTGGCCGCCACGTAGAAGAGCCTGCGCTCTTCGGCCAGGAGGGCGCCCGGGGTGAGGGGGTCCTCGAGGCGGTCGGGGCCGATGCGATCCGCTTCGAGGAGGGAGCCGCGGCGGCGGAGGTCGGGCCAGAGGCCTTCCTGGACCTGGGCGACGACGACGAGCTTCCACTGCAGGCCCTTGGCGCGGTGGGCGGTCATCAGGCGTACGGCGTCCGGGCGGACGGCGCGGCGGGTGAGGACGTCGGCGGCGATGTCCTGGGCGTCGATCTCCTCGAGAAAGTTGAGCGCACCGCGCCCGCCGCTGCGCTCCTCGGCGCGGGCGGCGGTCTCGAAGAGCGCGACGACGGCATCGAGATCGCGATCGGCGTTACGCCCCGCGGGGCCGCCTCGGCGGGCAGCGCGCTGGAGCCGCTGCGGCCAGGGGGTGCCGTCCCAGAGGAGCCAGAGGGCGTCTTCTGCTGTCCCGCCTGCGGCGAGGCTCTTACGGGCCTTGGCGAGGAGATTGCCGAGGCGCTGGGCGCCGCGGGCGTAGGCGGGGTCGTGGGCGGCGAGCCTTGCCGGCTCCGCGAGGGCCTCGGCGATGAGGTGATCGGAGGGGGGCGGGACTTGCGCGCCGGCGGTGCGGGCCTCCTCGCGGAGGGCGCGACCGAGTCGGCGGATGTCGGTGGCGTCGAGACCGCCGAGGGGGGAGGTGAGGAGGGTGAGCGCGGTCTCGGGGTCGAGGGTTGCGCCCACCCGCCCAC
>NZ_JAAKZV010000569.1 GCF_011044975.1 Streptomyces coryli
CGCGGCCGCAAGGTCGGCGTGGTCTCCAACCCGACCGGCGTGCTGCGCTCCACCGCGCACGTGGTCGACTCGATGGCGGCCCAAAAGGAGCTGAACATCGTCGGCGTCTTCGGCCCCGAACACGGCTTCCGCGGCAGCGCCCAAGCCGGCGAGGCCGAACCGGAAACCATCGACCCACGCACCGGCCTGACCGTCTACGACGCCTACGGCGCGGACGCGGCCAAACTGGCGCAACTGTTCACCAAGGCCGGCGCCGACACGATCGTCTTCGACATCCAGGACGTCGGCGTGCGCTTCTACACCTACATCTGGACCATGTACAACGCGATGGTCGCCGCCCGCAGCATCGGCGCCTCCTTCCTGGTCCTGGACCGCCCCAACCCGATCGGCCGCCGCGCCGACGGGGCCCTGATGACAGCGGAGTTCACCTCCGGCGTCGGCCAGGAACTGATCATCCAGCAGCACGGCATGTCCGTCGGCGAACTGGCCCGCTACTTCAACGGCGAGCTGCTCCCCAAGGAAGGCGACGGCGGCAAGGTCAAGCTGGACGTCGTGCCCGTCCGCGGCTGGGACCCCCGCACCTTCGCCCAGGACGCCGGCCTGCCCTGGGTGCCCCCGTCCCCGAACATGCCTACCCCCGACACGGCTGGCGTCTACGCCGGCACCGGCTACTTCGAGGGCACCAACCTCTCCGAAGGCCGCGGCACCACCCGCCCCTTCGAACTCATCGGCGGCCCCTACCTGGACTACCACTACAGCGACCGCCTCAACGCCCTGAAACTGCCCGGCGTCACCTTCCGCGAGGCCTACTTCGTCCCCACCTTCAGCAAACACCAGGGCAAAACCTGCGCCGGCGT
>NZ_JAAKZV010000570.1 GCF_011044975.1 Streptomyces coryli
GCCTTGGTCTGCCGGGTGGCGGGAGGGGCCGAGGCAGAGAGGCGGTTGGCGGAGGGGCTGAGTGACGGCTGCCGTGGGCTGGGTGGCGTGTGCCGTCTGCCGACTTCCCGGGCGACGGCGGGCCCCGTGTGCCCCGGGGGACGACGGCCCCGGACTGCCCGGGGGCCCCGTACCTCAGGAGGTGCGGCCCCCGGAGGTACGGCCTCCCGGGTGGCCCGGTGGCCCGGTGGCCCGGTGGCCCGGTGGTCCGGTGGTCTGGTGGCCCGGCGGGCCAGTGGCCGGAGTGCCGGGGGATGGCTCCCCGGGGCCGGGTAGTTGGAGTGCCGAAGGTACGGCACGCCGGGTGGCCGGGTGGCCGGGTGGCCGGGTGGCCGAGAGACCGGGTGGTCGGGAGGTCGGGAGGGCGAGAGGGCGAGAGGTCGGGAGGCCGAGAAGCTGGGAGGTCGTGTGGATTTGGGGTTGAGGCCAAGCCCTCTCACGTCGTAGCCAGTGCCTCCGTAGGTGACAGCCTCGCTGCTCGTAGCGCCGGGTACAGGCCCGCCAGTGCGCCGATCAGCAGCGTCGCGCCCACTCCACCCGCCGCCGCCCAAGCCGGGACCACCGTCGGCCACGACTGGTACAGGGCATACGACGCCGTCACCGCCGTCCCCAGTACCGCCCCGCCCAAGCCGCCCAGCGCCGACAACAGCAGCGACTCCGACAGGAATTGGACGCGGATCTGCCCCCTAGTCGCGCCCAGTGAGCGGCGTAGGCCGATTTCCGGGCGGCGTTCCAGGACCGAAATCACCATCGTGTTTGCCACCCCCACCCCGCCCACCAGCAAGGCCACCGCTGTCTCTTATACAG
>NZ_JAAKZV010000057.1 GCF_011044975.1 Streptomyces coryli
GACGGCACCCGCACCCCGAACCGCTCCCCCGCCTCCGCGATCCGCGACCCGGACAGCCCGCCCGTACGCACCCACAGCGTCAGCCCACCCCGCGGCACCTCGAACTCCCACTCAGGCAGCTGCTCCCCCAGCGCCGCCACCAGCGCGTCCCTGCTCTGCCGCGCCTGCGCCCGGCGCAGCCCCACCGCGGACTCCCAGCCCTCCCCCGTCATCAGCCAGTTGACCGCCAGCTGCTCCAGCACCGGCGACCCCAGGTCCGCATACGCCCGCGCCGAGACCAGCGACCGCACCACCTCAGGCGCCGCCCGCACCCACCCGATCCGCAGCCCGGCCCAGAAGGCCTTGCTCGCGCTCCCAACGGTGATCACCGTCGACCCCGCCGGATCGAAGGCGGCGACCGGACATGGCAGCGACGCCCGGTCCGCCTCCTCCAGCGTCAACTCCCCCATCGTCTCGTCCGCGATCAGCGTCGTGCCCGCGCGCCGCGCGGCCTCCACCAGCTCGCGCCGCTTGTCCTCGCTCGCCAGCGCGCCGGTCGGGTTGTGGTAGTCCGCGATGACGTACGCCATCCGCGGCGCCGCGTCCCGCAGCACCTGCCGCCACGCCGGCAGGTCCCACCCGGCAAGCCCCTCGCCCATCGCGACCGGGACCAGCCGGCAGTCCTCCTCGCGGATCAGCTGCAGGATGTTCGCGTACGACGGTGAGTCCACCGCCACCCGCTCGCCGCGCCCGGCGAACAGCCGGACCAGCGCCGCCATCGCGCCCATCGCCCCGGTAGTGATCATGATCTGCTCGGGCATCGTCGGCACCCCGCGCGCCGTGTACCGGGCCGCGATCGTCTCGCGCAGCACCGGCAGCCCCGCCGGATAGTCGCCGTGGGTGTGCGCGTAGAGCGGGAGTTCCTCGAGCGCGCCCTGCATCGCCCGGGTCAGCCACGGCTCGGTGGCCGTCGGCGCGGCGCAGCCGAGGTCGATCATCGAGCCGGTCGACTCGGGCGGCAGCGGCTCGAGACCGCGCGTGGGCAGCGGGTGGCCGCCCGGCACCGAGGTCCAGCTGCCGGCGCCGCGGCGGGACTCGAGGAAACCGGCGGCGCGCAGATACTCGTACGCGGCCGCGATCGTCGTGCGGCTGACCGACAGCGCCGTGGCCAGCTCGCGCTCGGCGGGCAGCCTCGTGGCGACCGGCACCCGCCCCTCCAGCACCAGCAGCCGCACGCCGTCGGCGAGCGCCCGGTAGGCGGGCAGGCGGCGGCCCGCGGGGTCGGTGGCGGTGGAGCCCGCGCGCTGCGAGCGCAGCAGTCGGGCCAGTTGGGTCGCCCCCACGGAGGAAGTCCACTCACTCATCGAAACCAGTCCACCTCTCCGGAATTGGCCATGGTCCGGCAGCCGATCCAGGCCACAGGCTTTCACGTGTCAGGCCACCGGGGCCAGAGGGGAGCGCAGTTTGATGGGGTTCGGGCAGAAATTCCGGCGTACGCCGCATCTCACCCGGCGGCTGGTCCAGCTGTACGCCGGCCTGGCGCTGTACGGCGCGAGCTGCGGCCTCACGGTGCGGGCCGGGCTCGGCGTCGACCCGTGGGACGTCTTCCACCAGGGCATCTCCCGGCACACCGGCCTGACGATCGGCGTGGTGTCGATCATCGTCGGCGCACTCGTGCTGCTGCTGTGGGTGCCGCTACGGCAGCGCCCGGGGCTCGGGACGGTGTCCAATGTCTTCGTCGTGGGCCTGTCCATGGACGGCGCGATGGCCGTGGTGCCGGACGCGCACGGCCTGGCGTACCAGATCCCGCTGCTCGTCGCCGGTGTGGTGCTGAACGGCGTCGCCACCGGCATGTACATCTCCGCCCGCTTCGGCCCCGGGCCGCGCGACGGCCTGATGACCGGCCTGAACAAGCGGACCGGCTGGTCCATCCGGCTGGTGCGCACGCTCATCGAGCTGGCCGTCCTCGCCTCCGGCTTCCTCCTCGGCGGCACCGTCGGCGTGGGCACCGTCCTGTACGCGGTGTCGATCGGCCCGCTGGCCCAGTTCTTCCTGCGCTTCTTCGAGATCCCCGGCGCCGGCGGCGAGGTCCGAGTGGCCTCCGGGCCGGCGCGCGACACCGCCGAGGACGCCCGGATTTCGAACTAGGTGCTGTGGCCCGGTAAGGTACGCCTTTGGCCCGGCGGGTTCACGGTTACAGCGCGCGATGAGATGGCTGCCCAGGGTGACATCTCCCGCGAAGCGTGACATAACGGACACCGATGGGTACAAGCAATGGGGCGGCACGACGGGCGACGCATGTCCCGAAACCGGGAATCTTCATCGCCGACCGGACGTTGACCGGATGACGACGACAGCGACACCTGTCCTGTGGGCGATGAGCCCGGGAGGCACGAATTCATGAGTGAGCGAGCTCTTCGCGGCACGCGCCTCGTGGTGACCAGCTACGAGACGGACCGCGGCATCGACCTGGCTCCGCGCCAGGCCGTGGAGTACGCATGCCAGAACGGACACCGTTTCGAGATGCCGTTCTCGGTAGAGGCTGAGATTCCGCAAGAGTGGGAATGCAAGACCTGCGGCGCTCCGGCGCTCCTGGTGGACGGCGACGGACCGGAGGAGAAGAAGCTCAAGCCCGCCCGTACGCACTGGGACATGCTCATGGAGCGGCGCACCCGTGATGAGCTTGAGGAGGTGCTTGCGGAGCGGCTGGCCGTGCTCCGGTCCGGGGCGATGAACCTGGCGGTGCACCCGCGGGAGAGCGGTTCGTCCCGCAAGAAGTCGGCATAGCCGCCTAGCAGCAAAGCGAAGCGGCCGGTTCGCCTCACACCATCGGTGTGGGGGTGAACCGGCCGCTTCGTGGTTTTTCTACGGGCCGGCGCCGACCGCCCCGCTCCTACGGGGTCTTCGGCTCGTCCTCGTCCCGCACCACCTCGCCCTGGACGACCTTGCCGTCCGGGCGGTGGATTCTGGCCTGCGTGAAGGCCTGGTTCAGGTCGTCCAGACCCGCCTTCGGGGCCGCGGCCTCCAGGAAGCGGTTCGTCCGGCGCCGGATCAGGGAGCGCACCGGCGGAAGCAGCAGCACCAGGCCCAGCGCGTCCGAGACCAGGCCGGGGAACATCAGCAGCAGGCCCGCCAGCATCGTCAGAGCGTTGCCGCTGCCGTCGGTACGGGCGCCGGGGGCCGCGCCGGGCTGCAGCGACTCGGCCAGCCCGCGCCAGGCGCGGCGGCCGGCCCGCTTGATGACCACGGCACCGATGATGATGCCGAGGAGCAGCACGCCGAAGACGCCCAGGGCGCCGATCTTGGAGCCCAGCAGCATCAGCAGCCAGATCTCCAGCACCGCCCAGGCCGCCACGATCAGCGGCGTCACCCGCCGTGCGGTGGAGCGGCGGGGGCGCTGGGCGCCGGGGCCGCCGCCTCCGGGCACGGCGCCGTCAGCGCCGGGCGGTGGGCCGGCGGGGCCTTCGTACGGCAGCGGGGTGCGCTCGCGGTCGCTCATGTATCAAGTGTGCCTGCGACCGAGGAGTTTCTTCCCCCGGCCGACCGCGCCCCACGCCGTGACCCGCCAAAGGGCCTCTATGACGATGTCCCGGCTCATCTTCGAGTCGCCGCGCTCCCGCTCCACGAAGGTGATCGGGACCTCGACCACGTGGAAGCCGCCGCGGACCGCGCGCCGGGCCAGGTCGACCTGGAAGCAGTAGCCCTGGGAGGCCACGTCCTCGAGGCCGAGGCCCTCCAGGGTCTCGCGCCGGAAGGCCCGGTAGCCGCCGGTGACGTCCCTGATGGGGACGTCCAGGGCGATCCGGGAGTACGTGCTGCCGCCGCGGGAGAGGATCTCGCGCGACTTCGGCCAGTTCACCACCCGGCCGCCCGGCACCCAGCGGGAGCCGAGGACCAGGTCGGCGCCCTTGAGCGCGGTGAGCAGCCGGGGCAGCTCCTCGGGCTGGTGGGAGCCGTCGGCGTCCATTTCGACGATCACGCCGTAGCCGCGCTGCAACCCCCAGCGGAAGCCCGCCAGATAGGCCGCTCCCAGGCCCTCCTTGCCCTGCCGGTGCAGGACGTGGACCTGGTCGTCCTCGGCCGCCAGCTCGTCGGCGAGCTTGCCGGTGCCGTCCGGGCTGTTGTCGTCCGCCACGAGGATGTGCGCGTCCGGGACGGAGCTCCGGACCCGGCCGACGATGGGGCCGATGTTCTGCGCCTCGTTGTACGTCGGGATGATCACGAGGACCGTGCCCAGCGGCCCGTACTGCCGCCGACCGCCGTCAGTCACTGCTGCCCCTTGTTTCCACCGTCACGCTTTGAGAAGTCTCAGCACTCGTCCGGCGCCGCCGGCCGAGTGCACCCATGGTCACAGCGGCGGCGACGGAGACCAGCCCCACCATAGCGAGCACCCACTCGGGTGCCGCACCGGCTCGGTCGGCGATGGTCGTGTCGTCCCGCAGCGGCAGGTCCGTGGTCAGCACGTCCTGCGTGAACTCCGCCGTCCGCTGCTCGATCGTCCCGTCCGGCCGCACGATCGCGCTGATGCCGCTGGTGGCGGCCGTCACGACGGCCCGGCCGTGCTCGATGGCGCGGAGCTTGGACATGGCCAGCTGCTGCTCCGGCTGGCCGGTCTCGCCGTACGTGGCGTTGTTGGTCTGCACGACCAGTGCGCGGGCGCCGCCGTTGACCGTGTCCCGGACGATCTCGTCGTAGGCGACCTCGAAGCAGATCACGTCGCCGAGCTTCGCCGGACCGGTCTGCAGCACGCCGTCGTGGTCGCCGGGGTAGAAGTCCCGCGGGACCTGCTGCAGCCGCGTGATCACCTTGCTGAGCTGGTCGCGGAAGGGCACGTACTCGCCGAAGGGCACCGGGTGCTGCTTCGTGTACGACTTCCCGGGGCCCGTCTTCGGGTCCCAGACGATGCCCTGGTTCTCGACGTAGCCCTCCTTCTTCGGGTGGTCGACGAGGGCGCCGACGAGCACCGGCACGCCGATGTCCTTCACCGCCTTGTCGATCGCCTGGTACGCCTCGGGCCACTTGTACGGGTCGAGGTCGGAGGAGTTCTCCGGCCAGATGACGAGGTCCGGCTTCTCCTCCCGGCCCGCGCGGATGTCGTCGGCGAGCTTCTCGGTCGCCTCCGCGTGGTTCTCCAGGATCTTCATCGGGCGGCCGAGGAAGTCCATGCCGGGCTGCTGCACATTGCCCTGGACGACGGCGATACGGGCCGAGTCGTCGGCCTTGGTGGGCACCGGCACCGCGAGACCGACGAGGGCCACCACGGCGGCGAGGACGACGGCGACGGCGGCCGGGAGGGCGCCCCGTGGCGTACGGGAAGCGCCGTCCCGCAGCCGCCATGCGGCGAGGGCAGCCGCGGCCAGCAGCGCGCCGCACAGCGCCACCGCGAAGGTGACCAGGACGGCGCCGCCGAGGGCCGCGAGCGGGGTGAAGGGCGAGTCCGTGTTGGCGAAGGCCAGCCGGCCCCACGGGAAGCCGCCGAAGGGCTGCCGGTCGCGGGCGAACTCCTCCGCCACCCACAGGCAGGCCGCCCACAGCGGCCAGGCGGGCAGCCGGGAGGTCACGGCCAGACCCGCGCCCAGGAGCAGGAAGAAGGCGGCCTGGATGACCGACAGGCCGATGGTGGCGTCCCAGCCGACCACATGCAGCCACTTCAGCAGGCCGATGAAGAACGGCACCGCGAACGCGAACCCGTACCAGGCGCCCTGCCGCGCCGTCCGGCCGTGGACCAGCAGCGACAGCGTCGCCACGGCGACGAGCGACAGCGGCCACACGTCGTACGGCGGGAAGGCGGCGGCGAGCGCGAGGCCCGCGACGGCCGCGATGCCGGTACGCCGCCCGTTCCGCCGGGCGCAGGCGCCGAGGCGCTTCAGGCGCCCTGGACGGGCCCCCTCGTCGGCGGCGGCAGGCGCCTCAACGCCGGGCGCGCGTGAGCCGCCCTCGTCGGAGGCGGTGGTGATTTCGTGGCCCACGCTCACAGTCGGCTGGCCTTCCTGCAGGTCTTCGGTGCTGAGAGGACCGTATAACGCGGAAGGCGCAAAGTGAGGGGCCGGCTGCCTGCCTGTGGATAACTCCACGTGGCAGCCCGGGGCAAATACGACGGGTCGGGCCCGGCGCCCTTCGGTCCGACCTGGGACCCGCTGGCTGCGGATCGACCGAGGGCCGTTGTCTACTGAGCGTCCGGGCCCCACCCGGGTCACACCTGCCGACCGTCGGGAACCATCCCGCCCCCGTGCCGTAACCCGCTGGACCTGGCTCCCAGTGGTGGGATGCCGGTGCGGCACACCACCTGTGGCCCAGCGGCCTCCGACGACTGCGTGGAAGGACCGCGGTCGGACGTCCTGTGGTGGACCTGGCCGAAACTACCCGGCAGCGCCCTTGTCGTGTCAACAGCCGTGTCGCCTGGGGTGTTCTGACGAAGTGCCAGGTCAGTGAAGAGGCGGCGACGTATGGGCCCGGTAAGCAAGGCACGTCGAACGGCCTACAGAAGATCATTAAGTCACCCGCTTGGCCGACGTGACGCCCTGTCAGGGCCGCATCTCAGCCCGCGTCGAACACCGTCTCGCCACCGAGCACGGTCCTGCGGCACACCGGCAGTGCCACCTCCGGGCCGACGTCCGGCAGCCCCGGAGTGCCGGAGCGCGGATCGGTGGACCAGTTCGCCACCCGGTCGTCGGGCACCTGGACGATCAGCTCGCCGGTGTCCCACACCGCGTAGTCCGCCGGGGCGCCCGGCACCAGCACGCCCGCGTCGTCCTCCCCCGCGGCCCGCCGGCCGCCGCGGGTGTGCGCCGCGAAGGCCGCGCGCACCGAGATCCGGTGCTCGGCGGTGCGGTGGAAGGCGGCGGCGCGGATGGCGCCCCACGGGTCGAGCGGCACCACCGGCGCGTCCGAGCCGAAGGCCAGCGGCACGCCGGCCCGCAGCAGCGCCGCGAACGGGTTCATCGTGACCGCCCGCTCCGCGCCCAGCCGCCGCGCGTACATGCCGTCCGTGCCGCCCCAGGCGGCGTCGAAGCCGGGCTGCACGGACGCGGTGAGGGCGAGCTCGGCGAAGCCCGCGATCGTGTCGGGCGTGAGCATCTCGGCGTGCTCGACGCGGTGCCGGTGGGCCCGTACGCGGTCCAGGCCGAGCTCCTCGGCGGCGGCGCGCACGCCGGCCACCACGTTGTCCACGGCGTGGTCGCCGATGGCGTGGAAGCCCGCCTGCAGCCCCGCCTCCGTGCACGCGCGCACGTGCGCGGCCACGGCGGCCGCGTCCAGGTACTGGTTGCCGTGGCCGGGGCCGTCCGCGTACGGCGCCGTGAGATGGGCCGTACGGGAGCCGATGGAGCCGTCGGCGTACAGGTCCCCGCCGGCGCCGCGGGCGCCCATCTCGCGCACCCGGCGGGCGTCCGCGGGGCCGGTGACCAGCTCGGCCCAGTAGCCGATGACGCGCGGCCCGGGCTCCTCCCGGGCCAGCCGCAGCACCGCCGCGAAGTCGTCATCGCTGGAGGTGCCGGGCCCGCCGCACTCGTGCAGCGCGCCGATGCCGACCGAGGCGGCGCGGGCGCGGGCTGCGCGCCGGGCCTCGGCGAGCTGTACGGGGCTCAGAGTCCCGAACGCCGCCTCGCGGACGGCGTGGTGGGCGTCGGCGGTCAGCGGGCCGCCCTCGGGCGCGAAGCCCGCCTTGCCCGCGAGGTCGGTCACCAGGTCCGCGAGCGCCGTCGTGATGACCGCGGAGTGGACGTCGACGCGGGAGGCGTACAGCGGGCGGCCGCCGGTGGCGGCGTCCAGCTCGGCGCGGGACGGCGGCCGGCCCTCCGGCCAGCGGGAGTCGTCCCAGCCCTGGCCGAGCAGCACCCGGTCGGCGGGGCGGGACGCGGCGTACGAGCGGATGCGCTCCAGCGCGTCCGCAAGGGAGGTGGCCGGGGCGAGGTCGAGCCCGGTGAGGGCGAGGCCGGTGGCCGTCAGGTGCACATGGGCGTCGGTGAACGCCGGGGTGACCAGGGCGCCTTCGAGGTGGATCACCTCGTCCACGCCGTCGGCGAAGGAGTCGGCGGCGCCTTCCGAGCCGACCCAGGCGACGGAGTCGCCCTCGACGACCATGGCGGTGGCGAAGGGGTCGGCGGGCGTGTGGACTTCGCCGCCGCGCAACAGGACGGTACGGCGGGCCGGGTCGGACACCGGGGTCACCTCGATGGACTTGAAAAGCGGTTCAGCGGCGGCTCAGCGGGGGTTCCGGCGCGCTCAGATCTGCGGCGGCCGGGCCTCGTACGGCGTGGACAGCACGACCGTCGTACGGGTCGAGACCCCCGCCAGGGTGCGGATGCGGGCGAGCAGGTCCTCGAGCGCGGAGGGGGCGCCGACGCGCACCTTGAGGATGTAGTTCTCCTCCCCCGCCACGCTGTGGCAGGCCTCGATCTCCGGCACGTCGGCGAGCCGCTCGGCGATGTCGTCGGGCGCGCTCGGGTCGAAGGGTTTGACGGAGATGAACGCCGTCATGGGCAGGCCGACGGCCTCGGGGTCGACGATGGCCGCGTAGCCGCGGATCACGCCGCGCTGCTCCAGCCGCCGGACGCGCTGGTGCACCGCCGAGGTGGACAGGCCGGTGGCCTTGCCCAGGTCGGTGTAACTCATCCGCCCGTCTCTGACGAGCAGCTCCACGATGTGCCGATCCAACTCCTCCACAGCGGATCAACTTACTGCCCCGCGGCACCCTTGGCACAATCGCGCCTCACGCCTCGCATCCCCACCCGACCCCGTGTGACCAAAACCACACGCTGCGTGGGCCTCCGGACAGTGCCCCAGGATTATTCGCTGGACAAGGCGGGAAATGCTTGCTGTGGTCGAGACCACGTTCAGGCTGGTCGGCCTATCCGAGGGGGAGCGCCATGCTCGAATCGCTCGACACGTACGACATCTTCCGCGTTGTTTGCCCTGATTGCGGGCAGCCCATCGCCCTTCTGGAAGGTGAGGACCGGCTTCCTGACCACGGCCGCACGGCGGCGCTGTTCAACCCGTTCGGCATCTCCGTCTGCGAGGGCGCCGGGCGGCCGGTCGCCGAGGCGCGGCCGGCCGACGACGGCAGCGAGGTGGAGGAGCAGGAAGCGGGCGTGCTGCTGAGCCTGCCGGAGGGCCTGGACTGGCGCCGGCAGCCGTTCAGCCACGCGGGTGGTGCCAGGCCGGTGCGGGTGCACATTCCGGCCCAGCTGCGCCGCACCGCCTAGGCCGCGGCTACCAGTACCGCCCGGCGGTCATCGCCTCGAGCGCCGCGCGGTTCATGATCAGGTCGTCCGGGTCGTCGGGCTGCGGCACCTCCCCGAAGTGGATCTGCCGGTAGCCGACCCGGAGCATCACGACGGCGTGCCGCAGGCAGGCGTAGAGCGTGTGGAAGTCCATGTCGCGCGGGGTGTACCCGGTGTACTCGGCGTACCGCTCCAGGACCGCGTCCCGGCGGAAGAAGTCGGGCAGCCCCGGCTGGCCCAGCGTCACGGTCAGGTCCTGGAAGAAGCGGTGCAGGTAGATCGCCCACGCGAGGTCGAGTTCACGCGGGCCCACCGAGGCCATTTCCCAGTCGAGTACGGCGGCGGGCGCGAAGCCGTCGTAGATGATGTTGCCGATCCGGGAGTCGCCCCAGCTGAGCACCGTCTCGCCCTCGTCGTCCGGCCAGAGCGCCTCGAGCCGCCCGAAGGCGCGCTCGATCGCGGCCGAGCGCGGCCGCCCGCCCACGACCCACAGGTAGTACTCGTCCAGCGCGTCCACATGCCGCCGCAGCGGCGTGCCGCCGCCCGGCCGGGCGAGGAACTCCGCCTCGGCGGCGGGTACCTGGTCGTGGATGCGGGCGATGACCGACACCGAGTCCGCCTCCAGCCGCTCCCGTTCGGCGTCGGTGGCGGCGTGCAGCCAGTTGCCCTCGTACGTGTACGGCATGACGTCCGGCGGCACCCGCCCGTCGACCCGCTCCATCACGAAGAACGGCGCGCCCAGATGCGTGGGATCCGTCTCCAGCCAGTGCACGGCCGGCACCGGCACGTCGGAGTGCTCGCCGACCAGCCGCATCGTGCGGTGCTGCCGCGCCATGTCGTACTCGGGGAAGATCGTGTACGCGTCCGGGTCCGCCGCCAGGCGCAGGGCGCAGCGGCGCGCGGGGGCCTCCGGGTGGTCGATGCCGAAGAGCAGGGTTTCGCTGGACATCCCGTTGGAGTCCGGGACTTCGACGTCTCTGGCGCGCGCGCCGGGCAGCACCTTTCCGAGCCAGGTGTCGAGGTGGCGGGCGAGCTCCTCGGGGTCGCGGGTGGTGCGCTGGATCTTCGGTGCCTCCGGGGTGGCGGCCATGGCGGTGGATCCTCTCTGGCGGCGCGCTGGGGACGCTTGAGGGGTGTTTCAGGGGGCGACGGAGTCGTAGCCGGTGAATCCGCTGGGGTCGTGGCGGCCGAAGCTGCCGTGCTCGAAGATGCCGTAGCCGGTCCGGCCGTCGAGGGTGAAGCGGGCGGCGTGGTCGGTGACGCCGTAGGCGGCCATGGGGTTGGCCGCGGGGTCGGTGAGGTCGTAGGCGCGGCGGTCGGTCCAGCCGCGGCCCTGCCAGGTGCCGTGCTGCCAGTCCTCGGCGGGCGGGTAGCCGGCGCCGACGGCGAGCGGTGACGAGACCAGGGTCTCGGCGTGCAGCTCGAGCGGTTTGCGGGCGGTGTCGGTGAGGTGCAGGACGGCGCGCTCGGGGTGGCGGGTGCCGGAGCGGTAGGTGATGTCGGCGTGCGGCCAGCCGAGTTGGGCGTCGGGGCGGCCGTCGGCCCGTATCTCGACGGCCTGGTTGAGGGTGCGGTAGCCCTCGGGGTTCTCCTGCAGGACGACCATGACGAAGCGGTCGTCGAAGCGCACCGGGCACCACAGCCAGTGGAAGCCCTCCGGGAGGTGCTCGGCGGCGGCGCGGCCGTTCTCCTCGCCGCGGATGGGGCGGATGCCCCAGCTGCGGTCGCGGGTGCCGGTCCAGTCGGCGGCGGCGACGGCGAGGTCCTGCCCGCCCGCGCGGATGGTGCCTTCCGGGGTGCCCGCCTGCACGAAGCGGGTGGCTTCCAGGGTGAGCCGGTCGCCGGTGCGCATGGTGTGGTGCGGCTCCCAGAGGGCGGGGAAGGCGGCCGTCCAGGTGAGGTCGTACGAGAGGGAGTCCGGGTCGTCGGGGTCGGCGGCGCAGGTGAGGCGGAAGCGCTTGAGCGGCTCGTCGACGGTGATGGTGAACGGGCCGACGGCCAGGTGCATCCGGTCGTCGGTGAGGGCGTCGGAGGCCCGTACCGCGAGGAGGCTGCCGTCGGGTGTGGTGAGGGTGGCGAAGGCGTCGATGACGCCGGCGTTGGGATAGACGCCGAGGCCGGCTATGAGCAGGGCGCGGCCCGCGTGGTCGAAGACCTGGAAGATGCAGCGGTCGTAGGCGTTGCGGTCGCCGGTGGCCACGTGCCGTATGGACAGCGGGACTTGGTGGATCGGGTATTCGTCGAGCGGTGCGGGACGGTCGCTTGCCACGTGCGCCTCCGGCTGGTCGGACGGAACTTCCCGGACCGGCGCGGGGGTGCGGTCCCGATGCGGTGTGCGATGACGGTACGTCAGCCCGCCTTACGGGACCAGAGGTTGGCGGCGGCGCACTGGTGACGCCGCCGCTCAGCTCGGGATCAGCGGGTTTCGGGGCCGGCCAGGTGCCGGGCCACGACCACCCGCTGAATCTGGTTCGTGCCCTCCACGATCTGCAGCATCTTCGCCTCGCGCATGTACCGCTCCGCGGGGAAGTCGGCGGTGTAGCCGTAGCCGCCGAGGATCTGCACCGCGTCGGTGGTGATCCGCATGGCGGCGTCGGTGCAGAAGAGCTTGGCCATGGCGGCCTGCTTGGCGAACGGCTTGCCGGCGTCCCGCCGCCGGGCCGCGGACAGGTAGAGCGCGCGGCCCGCCTCGATCTGCGTGGCCATGTCGGCGAGCATGAAGCGCAGGCCCTGGAAGTCCGCGATCGGCCGCCCGAACTGCTCGCGCCCGGCCGCGTACGCGAGCGCCTCGTCCATCGCCGCCTGGGCGAGGCCGACGGCGCAGGCCGAGATGCCGAGGCGCCCTGAGTCGAGGGCGGAGAGCGCGATGGCGAAGCCCTGTCCCTCGTCGCCGATCCGGCGGGCGTCCGGGACACGGACGCCGTCGAAGTGCACCTGGGCGGTGGGCGAGCCCTTCAGGCCCATCTTCCGCTCCGGCGCCGCGGCGGAGACGCCCGGCGCGTCTCCCGGTACGAGGAAGGCGCTGATGCCGCGGGCACCCGGGCCTCCCGTACGGGCGAGGACGGTGTAGAAGTCGGCGACGCCGCCGTGGGTGATCCAGGCCTTGGTGCCCTCGATGACCCAGTCGTCGCCGTCGCTGACCGCCTTGGTGCGCAGGGCGGCGGCGTCGGAGCCGGCGGCGGGCTCGGAGAGGCAGTACGCGCCGAGCAGGCCGCCGCCGAGCATGTCGGGCAGGTGGTCGGCCTTCTGCTCCTTGGTGCCGTAGCCGGCGAGCGCGTGGCAGGCGAGCGAGTGCACCGAGACGCCGAGGCCGACGGTGAGCCGCGCGGCGGCCAGCTCCTCGAGGACCTGGAGGTACACCTCGTAGGGCTGCTCGCCGCCGCCGAACTCCTCCGGGTACGGGAGGCCGAGCAGGCCGGATTCGGAGAGCAGGCGGAAGAGTTCGCGGGGGAAGCGGCCGGCGTCCTCCTCGGCGCTCGCGCCGGGCACGATCTCGCGCTGCGTCAGTTCACGCACCAGTTGGAACAGATCCCGCGATTCCTCGGTGGGCAGTTCCCGGTCCACCGGCTGCGGGCCGTACGGGCCGAAGTCCGACATGGCGGCGCTCCTCTCCCTGTTCGGGCGCGTCGTCTGCGGGCACCGCCCGGGGTAGGGGCCGCACCTGCCGTTGTCTGTCCCGGACGATCTTCCCTTCCCGGGTCACGGGAAAGCGGGCAAAGCGACTGGGACGGATGGAGTATGCCCGATCGGAGGAGGTCAGTCACCGCATGGTGGTGCGCATCACGTCGCCGGACGGCGGCGCCAACACCCCCGGGCCACACGAATACCGGAGGCACCAAGGGACCGCCCCGGCCGGACCGTTCCGGCCGGCCGCTGCCGGACCCGCTCTGCGGCCGCCACGCTGCGCGGATACCCTTTCATCAGGCCGGGGCCGGCGCACCGGGCGCACCGCGGGGCGCGGCCGGCACTGACGGACGACCGCCCACCGGCCGGAGGCCCGCCTTGATCGGCAGTAAGCGTGACCGTACGTCGTCCCCTGCCGCGGAACCGGGGCCCGGGGACGACGACCTGCCACCGGGCACCCGGCTGACGATCGCGGACCTGCTGACCCTGGCCAATGCCACCTGCGGCTTCCTCGCGGTGTACTTCACCACCACCGGGGTGCTGATGCCGCATCTGTCGGAGGCGGCGAACGAGGACGGCATGGCCCGGCAGAGCGCGGCCACGGCGGTGATGCTGATCCTGCTGGCGGCGGTGTTCGATCTGTTCGACGGCCTCGTCGCCCGCCGGCTGCGCAGCTCGGCGATGGGCGCCGAGCTGGACAACCTGTCCGACCTGATCAGCTTCGGCCTGGCCCCGGCGTATTTCGTGCTGGTCTACGGCCTGGTCACCGAGGGGGCCAATCCGGGGGTCGCGGTCGTGGCCGCCGTGCTGGTCATGCTGGCCGTGGTGCTGCGGCTGGCCCGGTTCTCCGCCACCACGGTGCCGGAGGGGGTCTTCCAGGGCATGCCGTCGCCCTTCGGGGCGCTGACGGTGGTCTCCATCGTGCTGCTGCGGCTGCCCTTCATCCCGACGCTGCTGGCCGTCACGGGCGCCGCCTGGCTGATGGTCTCCCGCGTCGAGTACCCCAAGCCCCGCGGCCGCCTCGCGGCGATCACCCTGATCTGGGTGTGCGTCAGCATGGGCTGCCTGATGGCCTGGGCCTTCAACGCGCCGGGCGGCGCGGCCCTGCTGCGCACGGGCTGCGCCCTGCAGATCGCGGGCGCGGTGGCGATCCCGCTCGCCGCCACGGTCCGCCGGCTGCGCCGGCGCGGCACGCCTGCCTGACTGCCGTAGGACCGCACGCGAGGCTACGACGTCCATACCGGGCCCTGTCCGGTCCAGCTCACCACCAGCAGGATGTCGGTGAGGATGCCGGAGTCGAAGAGGGCCTTGGCCTCGGGGGTGAAGCCGAGGCGCCAGTCGCCGACCGGTGTGGTGCCGCCGAGCGGGCGCCAGGAGGCGGCGTTGCCGCGGCGGGTGGAGGCGAGGCCGGCGTCGGTGGTCGCGGCTCCCCCGGTCTCGCCGCGGTGCAGCGTCACCGCCGTGGGCGGCACCGCCTCGGTGCCCACCAGGCGCAGCGCGACCGCCGCCGTCGACAGGTTGCCGATCTGGAGCGGGAAGTCGGCGTCGCGGAGGGTGAGCGTGGCCGCGCGGTCGCCCGGGTCCGCCGGGTTGTTGAGGTCGTACCACTGGTCGGGGAAATCCCGGGCGAGCGAGAACACGCAGTCCGCGCCGCGCTGCCGGTCGGCGTTGAGGCGGGTGATGACCTGGTCGCGGTAGTCGCCGTCGTGCAGGGCCGTGTACTCGATGGTGACCAGGACGTCGACGATGGTGGTGAAGTCGAACGGGTTGGCGGCCGGCGGGAGCTGCAGCTCCCAGGTGGTGTCGACGCCGCTGGACTCGAAGGGCAGCAGGAGCTCGGACTGGGCGTCGAGTTCGAAGACGCCGGTGGCGCCGACCGGGGACGTCAGCGCGACGACCGACGGGTCGTGCCGCACCGTGATGTCGCGGAAGGCGCCGTCCTGTCCGGTGGTCACCCGGGAGATGCCGTTGGAGCGCAGGGTGGCGCGGATGCCCCGGTCCGGCGGTATCAGCGCTACGACGCTGGTGCGCACCTGGCGGATCATCCGCAGGTAGTGGCCCGGGAAGTCGGCGTCGAACAGGGCCATCGGCGTGGCGAAGGCGAGCGTGCCCG
Source organism: Streptomyces coryli (assembly GCF_011044975.1). GTDB lineage: Bacteria > Actinomycetota > Actinomycetes > Streptomycetales > Streptomycetaceae > Streptomyces > Streptomyces coryli. The sequence goes on from NZ_JAAKZV010000057.1 coordinate 14,938, forward strand.
TCTCCCGGAAGCCCAGGAACTCCACCGGCATCAGGCGCGCCAGTGAGAACGTCTGGGACAGGTTCAGGCGGCGCTGCTCGGAGCCCAGGGCGTACTGGTCGAGGCGGGTCAGGTCCTCGGCGAGCTGCTCGGCGCCTGCCAGGCCGCGGCGGCCGGGGCCGCCGGCCTCGGCGGGCGACTGCCAGTAGTCGTTGCGGATGAGCGACTGCGCCGGTTCGGCCCGCTCGAAGGAGAGCTGCGCCTGGGCGAGGCGGGCGGTGGCGGTGGCCTGCTGCAGGAAGTAGCGGTAGACCGCGCCGAGGGTGTTGCTCAGCCACAGATACAGATCGGCGTTGGTGAACTGGCCGTTCAGGAACTTCAGGGTCGCCACCGCCTGGTCGTGCTGGAGCGCGGCGATGGCCTGCTCCTGCATGACGATGGCGACATGGTCCCGGGCGGTCGTCACCTGGGCGGCGGCGATGAGGGAGTCCTGCTCGGAGGCGACGAGCTGCCGCCGCCACTCGTCCTTGCGCTGCTCGATCCCGGCGTGCAGCTGGTCGGCCTGCATCTGCGCCTCGACGTCGTTCTGCCATGCCTGGAGCGCACCTTTGGCGGCGAGGCCCGTCGAAATGCCGATCGCGAGGGCCGCCTTGGCGCCGCCGCTGAAGACCTCGTCCAGCAGGTTGGCCGCGTTGGACGCCGCCTGGGCGATGCCGATGGCGGTGTCGACCGCGACGATGCCGTGTTTGATGTCGCGCATCTTTTCGTACGCGTCCAACAGGTCCGCCTCGTACTTGTTGGGGGGCGCCGTGAGCGCGTCCCGGTACGTCCCGGACAGGACGTCCGCCTTGGTCTGCTGCGCCGTGGCGGCGGTGACCGCGTCGGTCGCCTCCGTCACGCGGCCCGCCGCCAGCGTGGCCTGGGCCGCGCTCAGGTCGATGCCCTTGAGCGCGTCGAACACCCGTAGGTTCCGCTCGTCGTACTTCTCCAGCGCGGCGAGGTAGCCCGCCTCCATCTGCGCCGCCTGGGCGGTGAGCTGTCGGGCCCGGTCCAGCAGCACGCGGAACCGGAACGGCGTCGGCTGGCTGACCGTCGTCATCGTGGCGACGCCCCGGCTGCGGGGCGTCCCGGCGATGTTCCGGCCCTGCCGCAGCTTGGCGAGCTGGACCCGGGCCCGGGCCCGTAGCGAGTCGATCTCCGGGATGGCCAGGGCCGGCTCACCGATGTTGGTGGGCTGCTGCGGCTGCAGCTTCGGAGCGTCGAGGAGCCGCCGGGCCGTGACGTACAGGGCGCGGGCGTGGGCCACGGACTCGTCGGTCTCGCGGGTGAACTCGGCGTCGGCGTGGTCGAGATGGCAGCGGATGACAGCGAGCAGGGTGGCGCGACTGTACGGCGTGGGCCGGGTGCCGGCGAGCGTGACGGGCGCGAGCCGGGTCGTCCACTGGGGCGGGAAGCGCAGGTCGGGGCGGGCCGGGGCCTCCAGGTTGATGCGGTGGAAGACGGAGATCGGGTCGCTGACGTCGTACGGGTACACCAGCCAGTACCAGTCGAGGGCCGCCGGATAGTCACCGACGGACTGCAGCCGCGCGGCGAGCAGCAGCGGCACGGCCCAGAAGATCTCCCGGGCGGCCGCCTCGGGCCGCCCGGCGGAGATGTCCCGCAGCGCCTTCTGGTGCTCCACCGACCGGTTCGGGTCGAGGTAGGTGAAGGTGAGGCCCAGCTGGCTCAGATACGTGGCCGCGTGCCGGCGGGCGTCCGCGGCGCTGAACGGGCCCGAGCCGCGGATGTTCGCGTAGAAGGTGTCGAACGGCGACGGCGGCGTGGCGTTCGGGACCAGCAGCGTCGGGTCGAGATTCCGCTCGGGGAAGAGGAACGCCGTGGTGGCGGCCTGCCAGCTGCCGTGTTCCCCCATCCACACCCAGGCGGCGGTGAACGCGTCGAAGTTGTTGAGGGTCCAGGCCGCCGCCGGGTGGTTGGGCGGGAGTTCGCCGGAGCGCTTGGCGGACAGCAGCGACTGGACGCTCTCGATGGCCTGCCCGATCCGGGTGGTACGCAGCGTGCCGCCCGCCAGGACGTCGACCAGGAACAGCCCGGACAGCTCCTCTCCGGTGGTGGTGAGGTCGCTGTTCGTGGGCGCCGCGAGGTCGGTGAGCAGGGCGTCCCGCAGGGCCGGCAGGGTCGCCTGCTCGGTGGCGGCGACGGCCCGCGCGCCACCGTCGAGGACGTCCTGCCGCTCGGCGATCCGGCCGCGCAGCACGGCCTGCCAGTCGGCGCGTGCCCCGGGGTCCGCGCGGTACAGGCTGACCTGGGGGCCGGCTCCGTAGAGCACGAAGAAGTCCGGCGAGAGCACGAAGGCCGTCTCCTGCGCCCGCCACGCGGGATACAGCTGGCGGCGGCGGGCGCCGACGAGGACGGCGATCGCGTCGTTCCACTCGGCGGTGGTGAGCGGCCCGGTGGCCGCGAGGCGGGCGAGCTGCCGCAGGTAGAGGAGGCCGCCCCGCGGCAGGCCCACCGCGGCGAGCGCCGCCCTGATGTCGGTGCCGCGTGCGTCCTTGGCCTCCAGGTCGGCGAGGTCGGCGCCGGGCAGGGCCCGCGCCGTCATGGCGGCGAGGCCCTGCACCGGGTCGGTCTGGCCGTTGCGCAGGCTGTTGAGCAGGTTGCCGAAGTCGGAGAGGGTGTGGGCGCGCTGGGCCAGCAGGGTGCGGATGGGGTCGCCCTTGGGTCCTGGCACGACGTCGGGGGCGCCGATGACATCCGGGTCCACCAGCGCCGTGAACGCCCTCGGCGTGGGCGGATGCTGGTCCCGCTCGGCCCAGGAAAGCGCCAGGGCGGCCAGCTGCCAGGTGCGGATCAGCGGGGTGACGGGTGCCCTGAGCGGGTCGGCGGCGGCGGACGACGGCAGGCCGAAGAGGATCTCCAGGGCCGGCTCGGTGAGCGCGTTGCCGTCCAGTACGAGCCGGTCCAGCTCGTCGGGCCGGGTGGCCGCGAGGCGGATGCCCAGGCGGTCGGCGAGGGCGCGGCGGGCCGCCGGGTCCGCGCCCCGGATCTGCCGCAGCTCCGCGTGGGAGGTGCCGAAGGCGGCCAGCAGGCCCGTGTAGGCGGCGCTGCGGTACGCGGCCTCTGCGGCGGCTCCGGGGGCCGTGGGGGTGGCGGTGGCGGCGATGCGGGCCCGTAACAGCTCGACGGGGACCCTGAGTTGGTTGATCTCGAGGCCGCCGCGGTCGGCCGCGGCGGACAGCGGCTGGCTCAGCCGGCCGAGGGGCTGGCCGAGGGCGGCGACGAGGGTGGCGGTGTCCAGCGGGGCCGGCGGGCTGCCAGGGACGGTGACCTGCTCCTGCGCGAACGACAACAGGCCGGACAGGTACTGCCGTTCGTTGAGGCGCTGCTCCAGGTCGGCGGGGACGTAGGAGCTGATCACCACGACCGGGACGGAGAGCTGCGGGGCCGGGGTCGCGTTGCCCGCCTGGTCGCTCGCCCGTACATAGATCGTGTGGGCGCCGAAGCCCGTCATGGGGATGTCGGCGCTCCAGGTGCGGAAGTCGCCCGCGGCCGAGGGGCGGGCGGTGGTCCAGGGGCCGCCGGGGGCGAGCGCCCAGGCGACGGTGGCGGGGGCGCCCACCATGCCGCTCTGCGCGTCCTCCGTGGTGCCCTGCACCGGTACGGTCAGCGCGCCGTTCGCGTCGCCGACGAGGTTCGCGCCGGGCTGCGGCGACGCCACCCGCACCCGCGGCGGCGCGATGTCGCGGCCGGTGAGCGTACGGGTCTGCGTCGTCGCCACGCCGTCCGGATCGGAGACGGTCACGGAGAGGGAGCGGGCGCCGAGCGGCATCGGGGCGAGCAGCACCTGCTTCGTGTACGAGGTGCCGGTGAGCTGCTCGCTCGTGGTCTGCCCGTCCCGGGTGATCTTCACCGTGAGCGGGAAGAACTGGTCGGCGGTCGTGGTGAATTGCGCGGTGACCTGGCCGCCGCCCTCGTCGAGGTTCACCACCGCGCCGTCGGCGGGCGAGGTGAGGGTGAAGGCGGGCGGCGCGGCGGCCGCCACGTGGACGGCGCGGGGAGCCGACACGATGTCCCGGGTCCCGTCGGCCACGCCGACGGCCATGACCGTGTGATCCCCTGGCCGCGGGAACGTCACCGAGTAGTTGCCGCCGCCTCCCCGGGGGTCGTTGATCACCACCGAGCCGTTGACGGTGACGCGGGTCGCCGTGAAGATGACGGCGTCCCTGGGCTCCCAGGTGAGGTCCGCCTGGACCCACACCCAGCGGATGCCGGGGTCCTCCCGCACGGCGACCGTGGTGGGCGCGCCCGCCACGACCCGGCTCGCGGGCAGCGAGACGCTCACCGACGGCGGAACGTCCGGCGGCGGCTTGGGAATCTGCTGAACCACCAGCTCCCGCAGCCCGAACGGTGTCGCGTCATCCATTTCCTCGGTGGTCATGGCTTCCCCCTCGTGCGTCACGGATGTGCGGTCACTGGCGGCAGATGGCCGTCGCGTACAGGCACGAGTCCTTGATCATCTGCTCGGCCGTCTTCGGGTCGTGGTTGCGCCTGATGTCATCGATGAGCTTCTGCCTGCCCTCCGCCCCGGCGAGGAGCAGCGGCATGGGCGAGATGTCCCAGACCATCAAGCCGACGTGCTTGGCGGCCGCCCAGCCGTGCCCCTGGCGCAGCTCGGTGCCGACCATGAAGGAGTGGTACGCGACGGGGATGGCGACGGCGGCCTTGCCGAGGAAGCCGAGCACCCGCCGCACCTTGCCGACCTTGGCACCGGCCTCCGCCGCCTCGGCCGCCACCCGCTCGGCCGTGACGCCCTCGGCGGCGGCCGCTTCCGCGGGCGCTGCCGCCGACGGCGGCGCCGCCGACGGACGCGGCGCCGCGGGGCTACTGCCCGCGACCGGTCCGCGCACCCGGAACCCCGCGCCGGGGACGTCCTGGAAGCCGAGCTTGCCGAGCGCCTGCCGCACCCGCACCGCCGACGGGCTGGTCCCGTGCTTGATGATCTCCCAGACCTTCGTGTTGACCGCGGCCTTGAGCGCGGTGGGCGACATCCCCATGGGATCGCGGACCTTGGCGACCGCCTCCGCGAAGACCGTCCGCATCTCGGTGATCTCGTTGAAGCGATGCGTCAGCAGGATGCTCGCGTCGTCGGCCACCGACCGCACGGCGCGGCTGATGTTCGCCGCCCGCGACTCCGCTCCCAGGTACTTGGTGGAGCGGTTCGTGGCCGGGTCGAGCAGCTGGCGGTTCGAGCTGTCGAGCGCCCTGGCGCGCGCCTCGCCCGCCGAGATCCCCCGCTCCCCCACGGCACGCGGCTCGTCGATGTCGAGGGAGACGGGCACCTCCCGCATCCCGGCCTTGCCGTGGACCGAGAAGGGGTTCTCCATGCTGTCGATCCGGTCGATGGCGTCGGCCGCGGCATCGCCGACCGTCGGCGCGCTCTGCTTGCCGCCCGGGTCGGTGAGGCGCAGCGGATTGGCGCGGACGTACCCGTAGAGGTTGAGACCGTCGACGATGCCCAGCGGGTCGCAGCTGGTCCAGCGGCCGCTCCACGGCGAGTAGTGACGGGCGCCGTGGTGGCCCAGGCCGCTCTCCTCGTCCCGCTCGGCGCCGGTGAAGCGGTAGCGCTTCCTGGTGTGGCTGCCGAAGCTGGTCTCCCCGTACGGGGTGTACTCCTCGCGGTTGGTGAGCGCCCCGGCCTGATCCAGCACCGCGGTGCTGCTGCCGAGGTGGTCGCCCAGGTGGAAGGCGACGGCGGGGCCGCGGTCCTCCGGGTGGGCCGGGCCGATCCGGGCGAGGGCGATCCGCCGGCCGTCGTCCATGACGTGGAGGTGCTGGTTGGCGCCGCTGCCGCCGGGCCCGGTCCAGCGGTGGTGCTCGAAGAGGTCGTCCACGTAGTGGAAGACCTCCACGCCGCCGCCCTGGCGGCGCACCAGCTTCTTGATCCGGCGGCCCGTCGCGTCGTACAAGTACTGGGCGTGGATGGACGGTTCCGCGGCCGGGGTCTGCGTGCCGTACGCCTTGAGCCGGTCGCCGTGGTCCCAGGCGAAGTGCCGTGCGGTGGTCTCCGCGACCATGTTGCCGTTGCGGTCGAAGGCGTAGTCGTACGGTGTCTGCCCGGTGGTCGTGCGCCGCAGCCGGTTGCTGCCCGGCGCGGGGGTGAAGGTGCGGGTGAAGCCGCCCGTGCCCGCGTGCGCGAGCGCGAGGAGGTTGTCGGCCGCGTCGTACCGGTAGGTCTCCGTGTACGGCTGCGTCCTGGTCACGTCCGTGCCTCGGGGCGGCGCGTTCCACGGGTCCCCGGCGAACGGGGCCTGGTGTTCGCGGCCGGTCGCGCTCAGCAGCCGGTAGAGCGGGTCGTAGGCGAAGTGCCGGTCCAGCGCGTCGCCGCTGCCGAGCAGGCGGCGCAGCGCCGGGTCGTCCGCGCCGAGCGCGGCGGGGTTGCCCGGGATGCCGCTGCCCGGGGCCCGGTCGCGCAGGGTCAGCAGATTGCCGACGAGGTCGTGGTCGTAGCCGTGGTCCTGCAGCGGGTCGCCGGCCGGCCGGTAGCCGGCGGCGCCGACGAGGGTGTAGTGCTCGCTGCGCAGCCGGGCCGGCCGGAAGGTGTCCGGGTCGTAGGCGTACCGCGTCATCACGCCGTTCCCGTAAGCGATCAGCGTGCGCTGCCCCTTGGCGTCGTAGCTGATCCGCTGCACGTACAGCGTGTCGTCGATACGTACCTGCTCGAGGGTGCCCGCCCGGTTGTAGGCGGGCGTGAGCACCCGGCGGCGCCCTTCCACGTCCTGCGGGAACACATGCCGCACGACCCGGTCGAGCGCGTCGTACGCGGACGTCGTCGCATAGCCATCCGGCTCCAGCAGCATCGCGTCCCGGGCGGCCCGGGACTGGCCGGGGGCGGGGGTCCAGTCGACCTGGAACGGCACCACCTGCCAGTCCTTGCCGGCCGCGCTCCGGTACGTGTCGAGGATCGGGGCGTCGGCGATGATCCGGCGCGCCGACTCCAGGACGTTGCCCTTGAAGTCGGCGGCCCCGACGGTCACGAGCCCCGCCTCGTCGTGATGGCGCATGGGGCGGCCGAGCAGATTGCGGGCACGGGCGGCGGCCCGGTCGGCGGCCGGCTGCGCGGGCGTGCCGCCGTCCCCGTACGCGACGATCTGCCGCAGCGTCACCGGCCCGTCCGTCTCGTCGCGCGCCCACACCCGGACCGGCCGCCGCAGCGCGTCGAACGCGCACAGCGTCAACGCGCCCTTGCCGTCCCGGGATTCGACCGGGCGGCCCAGCGCGTCGGGCACGGCGTCCCGCCGCCCGCTGTCGATGCCGTCGGCCCGCCAGCGCCGCCGCGCCACGTCGTACAGATAGCGGAAGGCCTCCCGGCCCAGCGCGTCGGTGACGGAGAGGAGATTGCCCTGGATGTCGTACGCCGACCGGGTGGCCGACCGGTCCCCCGCGGCCAGGCCGGTGCGGGCGACGGCCCGCACCGTGCGGCCGAGCGCGTCGGTCTCGGTGCTCGCCGGGGTGTTCCAGTGGGTCGTGTACGGCTGCGCCTCGGCGGGGTGGGTGCGGCCGGCGTTGTCGTTGGCGTCGTACGTGTACGTCTCCCAGGGCGTCGGCGTGTACGTGTCCGGGTCCGACAGGTCGGCGGGGACGCCGAAGAGGACCCGCTGTTCGCTGCGGTCCGGGTTCACGGTGCGTACGACGTGCCCGCGCGGGTCGTAGAACAGGGTGGTGCGGCGGCCCAGTTGGGCCTCCGTCGGCGGGTCGTAGCCGTATCCCGTGGCGTAGAACGGCTCGTATCTGCGCACCACCCGGCCCTTGTTGTCGTACACCTGCCAGCCGGACACGATCACGTTGTCCGGGTCGGACGGGCCTCGGGTGCGCCCGACGGTGTCGCCCACCGGCGCGAGATCGCCCGCCGGGATGACGCCACCGCCGTACGTGGGATCGCCGAAGAGGGTGTCCTCGGCCTGCGCCCGGGTCTGGACGATGCGGCCGAACCCGTCGGAGAACTGCACCGACACCAGCACGTCGTCGATCCAGCCGGGCGGCACTCCGGCCTCCGTGTCGTGGTGCACCCGCCGCACCGTGCGCACCGAGGCCGGGCCCCGACCCTCGGCGTGGGCCAGCAGGTCGTACGTCATGCGCACGCCCGGCGCCGCACGGTCGCCCGCGCCGTCCCGGCCGCGCGCGAAGGAGGCGGTGACGAAGCCCGCTGGCGAGTAATCGACGGATGTCACCGCGCCGTTGGCGTCCGTCACCTCGCGCGGGTACAGCAGCCGGTAGTCGGCGACCGCGTCGGTGGTCAGCCCGGCCGGATCGGTGCAGCGCACCGGCAGCAGATCGTGCCGGTCGTAGTCGATGCGGCTGAGCGCGCCCAGCGGGTCGAGCGAGGTGAGCGGCAGGCCGCGCGGCACCCTGCCGGGGACCTGGGTGTCGTACTGGTGGCGGGCGGTGATGACGTAGTAGCCGCCGCCGTCGTGCACGTACCCGGCGAGGGAGGGCAGCAGGTCGCGGAATTCCTGCGGGTACTCGCCGCTCCAGGCGGGGGCCCCGCCGGGGGCGAGATAGGCCGGGCGCGCCGGATCCCCTGCCGGATACAGCGAGTTGAGGAACGCGTCGGTGAAGGCGAGTGACTCGGTGCGGGACAGCATCCCGTAGGCGCCGAGCACACCCGGCGCGAGGCCGGTGTACGCGTCCCCGTCGTAGCGGTTGCGGATGTCGGTGAGTACGCGCAACGACACCCCCGCCCCGGTGTGCGCGAACACCGCGTCCCGCAGGTCCGGCACGCGCAGCCGCCCGTCGTGGACGACCTCGTGCTCGGTCTTCCTGGCGACTTTGTCGACCAGGTAGTGGGTGGCGTCGTCGCGGCGGGCGTACTCGACCGTCGAATACGTCGCCAGGTACGGCTGCGGCGGCGCGGCGTCCAGGGTCACCAGCGGGTCGCGGCCGCGCGGCACGGCGACGGCCAGTTGCCCGGTGGACTGGCCGTACGGGTCGTGGCCGGCGGGGAAGGTGAAGCGGGTCATCGGCTCGGTGCCGCGCTCGTACTCCGTGACGCGCCCGCCCAGCGGGAACGGGAAGAAGATCCGCTCGCGCGCGTCGTCCGCCCCGGGCGGCGACTCCTCGCGCACGCCGGGCAGCGACTCGGTGACCGTGTACGGGCGGCGCTCGTGAGCGCTGCCGTCCAGGGCGTACAGCTCCGTGCGCAGCAGCCGGCCGCGCAGCGCGCGCAGCGCGGACCGGCGGGCGGCGCGGGGCAGCGCGGCCAGGAGCGCCGACTGGTCCGGCGGGCGCGGCATCGGGGCGTCGCCGCCGAAGTACTCGTGCCGCAGGTCGAGTTCGGTCCAGTCGCCGGCCTCGGCGGCGGCGACGGGACCTGGGTGGAACCAGCTCTTGGTCAGGGTGGGCGGCGAGAAGTGCTCGTCCCGCTGTCCCGCGAAGGTCTCGGTGTCCTGGTGCTCGACCATCGCGAAGCCCCGGAACTCCCGCTCCACGCCGTCCCAGTACCCGTGGTGATAGCGGTAGGCGGTGCTCTTCCGGCCGCCGGATATCGCGTCGGTGACCTCGATGTGGGTGACCACCTGGACGGGGAAGGGCAGCGTGGTGCGCCAGCGAGTCGCCGGGTCACGCTGATCGCGCAGATACTCCCGGGTGGAGGGCGCGTACGTCACCCGGGTCACGGCCCCGAGGTGGTTGTCCATCAGCTCCAGCAGCTGCGGCTTGACCCCGCCGCTGAAGTCCAGGAAGCGCAGATGCGGCCGGCCGGAGCCGTCGGCGGCCCGGCTGAACAGCAGCCCGGCCATGCCCGTCCCGTACAGGTCGCACAGCTGCACGCTGTCCGTGCCGATCACATCGGGGGTGCCGCGGACGGTGACCGGCTCGTCCGTCCACTCATTGCCGGACCGATTGCCCCACAGCTGCACCCGGTCCGCGCCGACGAAGATCAGGTCGGCGGCCCCGTCGCCGTCCACGTCGCCGAGCAGCACCCGCCGCGGGTCGTAGCCGTCGGGCAGCCGGGGCGAGCGGCGCATCGCCACCCGGGCGCCCCAGCGGCCGTGTCCGAGGTTCGGCAGATACGCGATGTTGCCGCTGCTCAGCAGCACGATGTCCGGCAGTCCGTCGCCGGTCATGTCGGCGAGCCGCACCCGCGGGTCGGCGAGGTCGACCGGCGGCCCGGGGGCGACGCCGGTCGCGGTGCGCTGCCAGGCCTTGCGCGGGTCCGGATCGTTGAACCAGCACTCCAGGCGGGTGCCGGACCGCAGCACGTCGGTCAAGCCGTCCCCGTCCAGATCGACCAGTCGTACGTTGGTGCTGCCGAGGGCCACCGACGGCGACTGCCGGTACCGGGTGAAGGAGCGGCGGCTCCAGCCGCCGGCGAAGGTCATCGGGAAGTAGCCGGCCATGGCGCCCTCGCTCCGCGGCCCCGCGGGACCGCCGCGCCCGGCCGGCTCCGGCACGACCAGGTCCGGGCGGCCGTCGCCGTCGGCGTCCAGGAACCGCACGCCGGGGTCGGCGAGCGAGCAGGGCGGCGCGTCGGGCAGCGGCCGGGGCAGCGCGAAGCGGCCGTCGCCGGCGTTGTGCCACACGCGGGCGCCCGTCGTCCCCAGCTCGACCACATCGGGCAGGCCGCTGCCGCGCAGGTCGGCCAGCGCGAGGGTGGGGCTGTTCAGCGCGGCCGTCGGCAGGCCGGGCCCGGTCAGCGGCTCGAAGCGGCGCCGGGCCGGGTCGAATCCGGTGTAGCCGAAGGTCAGCGGCGGCAGCCGCTCCTCGGCGGGCGGCACCGCCTGCTCGTCGATGCCGGTCACGTCGACCCGGGTCAGCAGCGACACCCCGGTGAACGCGGCCTGCTGATAGCCGAACCGGTACTCGCGCGCCGGGCGGACGACACCGTCGGCGGCGTGTGTGGTCACCCGGAGGGCCCGGCAGCGCAGCGTCGTGCGCAGCTCGAACCCGGCCCGGTGGCCTGAGAACGGGTCGGGCCGCGACTCGTACAGGAACTCCACCTCGATGAGGAAGGAGGGCGCCGCCCGGTCGCCGTAGTCCCCGTAGCGGATACGGGAGATCAGCGGCTGGTCCCAGCCGTGGCCGGGCTCGCGGCCCCGGTCGCGCAGATACTCGTACCGGATCAGGTTGCCCACCGCGTCCCGGCTCTCGCCGACCCGCCAGCCGAAGACCCGGCTCGCGTCTTCGGGGTCGGCGACCGCTGCCGGGTCGCGCCATGCCGCGTCCGCGCCGTCCGGACGCGGGGTGCCGAACCGGGTGAATCCCCCGTCCCTGCCGCGCACCTCCCAGAAGTCGCCCGTGGCGCCGCGGACATGCTCGATCCGGGCGAACCGGCCCTCCGTGCGCGGCCGGTAGCGCTGCCGCCCCGGAGGGCCGCCCGCGACGGGCACCAGGTCCTCGGTCCCGGACAGGACGAACACATCGGCCGTGCCGGCGTCCTCGTACCGCGGGATCCCCCGCGCCGTCTTACGGGCCACCCCCGGCAGGCTCAGCTGCCAGCCCGCCCCGAAGGGCCCGTTGCCGTTCCCCGTGCTGTAGCCGAGCGACAGCTCAGGCCCGTGACCCGCCCGGCCGGGCGGTATCGCGATCGGCACGGTGAAGTTGCCGGTGCCGGTGAACAGATCGGGGGCGAAGGTCTCGCCCAGACCGCCGACCGCGCCGCCGCCCCGCGGCAGCGAGATCACCGCGCCTTCCGCCCCCGCGTTCGCACCTCTGCTCATCTGCCGAGCCCCCCGATCCGGCGATGCGCCGAATGCCCGTAAAGGAAAGGTGTCCAGCTTTACGGAAGGAGGCCGGAAAAGTGCGAAATGGTTTCAGCCATCCGTAAGGGAATCCGGTGGCTGAAACCGATCGCGTCAGCGGATGCCGACCGCCGCCAGCGCGGCCTTCTGGGCGGCGGAGGTGCGTCCCGGCCACAGGACGTAGGCGATGCCGCCGGTGCCGGACTTGACCGCGCCCGCCGCGTCGTAGCGCTTCGTGCGCAGCCAGACGTTCTCGAACTGGCGGCGCTTGTAGACGTTGCGGACGGCCTCGTTGCTGTCGCTCGCCGGGTCGTTGGAGACGACGTCGCCGTCCTTGGTGAAGCCGACGATGCACATCAGATGTCCCGAGGTGCCGTAGCCCGCGCCGTCCAGGTCGGCCGCGATGAAGGACTGGGACGTGATGACCGGCAGCCCTGCGTACGTCAGGATCTCTATGTCCGTCAGCGAGCCGAGGCGGGTGACCACCCCGCTCATGCCGTCGAAGGTCGAGGCGTACGCCGTGTTGAACGGCCAGTTGCCGCAGCCCTCGTACTGGTAGTCGAACGTGTAGCGGGCCGCGTGGTCGACCTCGGGGTCGGCGTACGACGGGTCCACCCAGGAGGTCTGCTCCTTCGTCGGCACGTGGCCGAACCAGGCGAGCGCCATCGTCGTGGACGTCGGACTGCACCAGGCTTCGCCGCCGCCGTCGTACTCGGGGTACTCGCCCAGGTGGATGTTCTGCGAATAGCGCGGCACCGCCAGCTCGCGCAGCAGCTTCGCCGAGGAGGCCGGGACCTCGAAGCGGTCCGGGACGTCGGAGGCCATCGCGCCGACCCGCCACACCAGCGGCGAGGCCTTGCTGCCCACGCGGCGGTAGAGGGTCACCCGCAGCTGGTAGTCGACAAGGCGCAGGCCGGTCGAGGCATCGTCGATGGCGAAGGTGTCGGTCCAGATGCTCGCCTTGTCGTCGGTCTGGTCGTCGACCGAGGTGCGGCGGATGTCCGTATCGCCGTCGCCCGCCGTCCAGCGGCCCATCACGAACCAGGGCGTCTTGGTGCCGTCGCTGTAGGTGCCCTTCAGGTCGACCTGCAGCCAGGTGCCGGCGGGCGTGTGCGCGTTCCAGGAGGGGACGACCTCCGTAGCCGGTACGCCGGGCTTGTACGTGGGCGAGGTCCAGACGGCGTACTCGTAGTCCGCCTTCTTGCTGGTGTGCGGGTCCTTGTACTGCGTCGTACCGACCGGCCTGGCGATGGCGATGCCCGGGCGGGCGCCGGTCACCACCTTGGTGCCGTCGGCCTTGCCGCTGTACCAGGCGGGGGCGGTCGCCCAGCCGCGGTAGTCGGCGAGCGGGTTGCGGGCGGGTCTGGTCCCGCTGGTCCGGGAGGAGGCGAGTGCTGACGGAGCGGCGGTGGCCGCGCCGGCGGCGGCCGCCAGCGCGGCGGCGAGGACGGTACGCCGTGGATAGGCTCGCCGGGGAGCTGCGGGGGCCATGGGAGTCTCCAGTCTGATGCGCAAGGGAACGGCAGGTGCACGACAGGCCACCAACTATTGCCCGCCGGGGCGCGGTTGAACCAGCCTCCAAAGGGCGCGAATCGGCATCGATATTGGTGTGGACCAGTGGCGTGACCTGGGGTGCAGCAGAGGTCCGCAGCCCGTAGGCTGGCGGCGATGGACGCCCCGTACGACCGGCGGGACACGCTCCCCCGCCTCGCCCGCGCAATCCGCGCACTACCGCCCTCCTGCGGCCCGGTGCGCCTGGTCGCGGTGGACGGGCACGCCGGCTCAGGCAAGTCCACCTTCGCCGCCGGGCTGGCCGCCGCCCTCGGCGGGGCGCCCGTGCTGCACCTCGACGACCTCGCCACCCATGAGGAGCACTTCGGCTGGGCCGGGCGGCTGCGGAGCCAGGTGCTCGAGCCGTTCGGGCGCGGCGAGCCCGCGCGCTACGGCGTGTACGACTGGCACCGCCGCGCCTTCACCGGGACCCGCGAACTGCCCGCCGCCGACGTCGTCCTCGTCGAGGGCGTCGGCGCCGGCCGCCGGGCGGTGCGGCCTCATACGGCATTGCTGCTGTGGATGGAGTACGAGCAGCAGTCCGCCTGGGAGCGCGGCCGCCTGCGCGACGGCCCCGCGCAACACCCGTTCTGGGAGGCGTGGATGCCCGGCGAGCGGGAACATTTCGCGGCCGATCCGTCCCGTCCGTACGCCGATCTCCTGGTCTTTCAGGACGAGTCCGGATACTGGACCGCGCCGGGCCCGGCGGTCGCCGCCTGAAGCGGACGGCAAAGTTCACTCTGCGTGAACGGTCGCTGTCGGCGTGCTGTGTACCCACGTTGCACCGCACATATGTCCGCAGCAGGGTCTCAACTCGGCTTGACCGAGGGCCCGTACAGGTCTTACGTTCTGAATGTGCGGCCTTTCGGGGCCGCCACACATCGCGGAGCCCCCGGTTGTTCCCCCGTGACCGGGGGCTCCGTCTTGCCTGCAGGCCGTATCGCGGCAGCGCCACGGCACGGTTTCGTCACCCTGGGTCACCTCCCGTGGCGACAGAACCGCAGCTCCGGCGGCTACCGCACCCTACGGCCGCGCCGCCGACGCAGGTACGATGCGACGTAGTCGGAGCCTTGGGGCAACTCCCCCATCCCACAAGGCTGTTCGGCTCGATGTCCCCTGTCCGCAGGTGATCTCGGGCCCGTACCCCGGAGGATTCGGGTGATGGATCGCGATCCGCAAGGCGGCTCGCAGGCCCCGGCCGATCTCGCGTGGCTGCGCGGCGTCGACGCGTACACCGTCGGGGCGTATGCGCGGGCGGAGGAGGAGTTCCGCGCCGCGGTGCGGCTGGACCCCGCCATGGCGGACGCCTGGCTGGGGCTGCACGCGCTGCGCGCCGACACCACCACGGCGCTGCTGCGGATGTACCGCCACCGGGACCGCTTCGGTGAGCAGCGCGCCCGGCACGACCGGCCGCTCAACTCCTGGTACTGGCTGGGCTGGTGGGTGCAGCCGGTGCTCGACACCCAGCGCGACCTGCTGCTCGCGCACGCCTCGCACTGGCTCGACGGCCGCCATGTCGCCGAGCTGGACCGGGCGCTCGCGGACTGCCCGCCGGTCGACACGGACGCGCAGGTGCGCTTCCTGCACGCCTGCCGCGCCTATCTGGTCAAGGACTGGGAGCAGCTGGTCCGGCACACCTCCCCTCTCACCTCCGACCAGCTGCTCGGCATCGAGGCGAGCCTGTTCGGCGGCATGGCGCGGGTCCGGCTGGAGATGTACGGGCAGGCCGCCCCGCTGCTCGCGCAGGCGCTGATGCGCTGCCGCAGCGAGCAGCCGCAGCGCAAGGAGCTGCGCTACTGGCTGGCCCGCGCGTACGAAGGCACAGGCCGCTCCCCCGCCGCGCTGCCGCTGTACCGGGCCGTGCACCGCGTCGACCCGGCCTTCATGGACACCGCGGCCCGGATCACGGCGATCGCCGACGGCGACGGCGCCGACACGGCGGCCGGGCTCGCCGCGGTCTCGCTGGCCGGCGGCGCCGACGCGCTGCCGCTCGACCTGCCGGGCGCACTGGACATACCGGAGTCCCCGGGGGCCTTCGACGACGGCACCGACCTCCAGGGTCCAGAGCCGGAGCCGGCCGCCGCCCCCGTGGACGCCGACGCCGTACGCGAACGCGCCCTGCTCTCCGGCGCCGCCACCGCCGCCGAGCCGCCGACCGGTCCCTCCGACCCGGCGCTGCTCGCCGAGGCGCTCGCCGAACTGGACCGGATGGTGGGCCTGGAGCCGGTCAAGCGCCAGGTGAAGGCGCTGTCCGCGCAGCTCAACATGGCCCGGCTGCGGGCCGGTCAGGGCCTGCCGGTGCAGCCGCCGAAGCGGCACTTCGTCTTCTCCGGGCCCTCCGGTACGGGCAAGACCACGGTCGCCCGGATACTCGGCCGGGTCTTCTACGCCCTCGGCCTGCTCGGCAGCGACCACCTGGTGGAGGCGGGACGAGCCGACATGGTGGGCGAGTTCCTCGGCCAGACGGCCGTGAAGGCCAACGAGCTGATCGACTCGGCGCTCGGCGGCGTCCTCTTCATCGACGAGGCGTACTCCCTCGCCGGCGTCGGCTACTCCAAGGGCGACGCCTACGGCGACGAGGCCCTGCAGGTCCTCCTCAAGCGCGCCGAGGACAACCGCGACCGCCTCGTCGTCATCCTCGCCGGCTACCCGGAGGGCATGGACCGCCTGATCGCCGCCAACCCGGGGCTCGGCTCCCGCTTCACCACCCGCGTCGACTTCCCCAGCTACCGGCCGCTGGAGCTGGCCGCCATCGGGGAGTCGCTGGCCGGCGGCCACGGCGACGTATGGGACGAGGAGTCGGTCGAGGAGCTGCGCAGCATCTGCGCGCACGTCGTCGACCAGGGCTGGATAGACGAACTCGGCAACGGCCGCTTCCTGCGCACCCTGTACGAGAAGAGCTGCGCCTACCGCGACCTCCGCCTCTCCGGCTACGCCGCCACCCCCACCCGCGACGATCTCGCCACGCTGCGGCTGCCCGACCTGATGCAGGCGTACGGCGAGATCCTCTCAGGGCGCGGCCCGGAGGACGGGCCGCTGCTGGGCTGAGTCAGCCGACCCGCGCGACGTCCTCCGCGGGCCGCTCCGCCGCGGGCTGCTTCGGCAGCGCGCGGGCGTCGTCGCGGTGCGACGGGTCCCTGACCTCGCCGACCAGCATCTCCAGCACGTCCTCCAGGGCTACGAGGCCGCGCACCCGCCCGTCCGCGTCGGCCACCGCCGCCAGATGCGATCCCGAGGCGCGCATCGCGGCGAGGGCGTCGTCGAGGGGCACGCCGTCGCGGAGCACGGTCATCGGGCGCCAGATGTGCTGCGGCACCGGGTGTTCGGGGTCCTCGGCCTCCAGCACGTCCTTCACGTGCAGATAGCCCATGAAGGCGCCGCCGGGGCCGCGGACCGGGAAGCGGGAGAAGCCGGTGCGCACCGTCAGCTCCTCGACCTGCCGCGGGGTGACCGACGGGTCTACGGTGACCAGCGCGTCCGGGGCGAGCAGCACCTCGGTCACCGGGCGGCTGCCCAGCTCCAGGGCGTCCTCGAGCCGCTCCTGCTCGCCGGGGTTGAGCAGCCCGGCCTCGCGGGAGTCGGCGACGAGGTCGGTGAGCTGCTCCTGGGTGAAGACGGCCTCCACCTCGTCCTTCGGCTCGACCCTGAAGACCCGCAGCACGAGCGTGGAGCAGGCGGAGAAGACCGCGGTCGCGGGCCGTACGAGACGGGCGAAGGCGACCAGTCCCGGCGCCAGCCAGACCGCGGTCTTCTCCGGCGCGGCCATGGCGAGGTTCTTCGGGACCATCTCGCCGATGACCAGGTGCAGGCAGACCACCGCCACCAGCGCGATGACGTAGCCGAGCGGGTGGATCAGCGCGTGCGGCAGGTGCACGGCGTGGAAGACCGGCTCCAGCAGGTGCGCCACGGTCGGCTCGGCGACGGCGCCGAGGGTCAGCGAGCAGATGGTGATGCCGAACTGCGCGGCCGCCATCATCTGCGGCAGATGCTCCAGCCCGTACAGGACCCGGCGGGCGCGCGCCGAGCCGGCGGCGGCGCGCGGCTCGATCTGGCTGCGGCGCACCGACACGAGCGCGAACTCGGCGCCGACGAAGAATCCGTTGGCCAGCACCAGCACGCCGGCGAAGATCAACTGCAGCACGCTCATCGGACCCGCTCCAATGTCCGCGCGGTGCGGACCACCCGCACCAGCTCGGCCCGGTGATGCCCGACCTGCCGCACCACGAGCCGCCAGCCGTCCACGCCCGCGATATCGCCCGGCACCGGAATGCGCCCGAGCAGGTCGGCGACCAGCCCGGCGACCGTCTCGTACGGGCCCTCCGGGACATCGAGGCCGATCCGCCGCAGCGTGTCCGTGCGGCAGCTGCCGTCCGCGTCCCAGGCGGGCGAGCCGTCCGGGTCGGGAGCGGCGGCGCGCAGGTCGGGGATGCCCTCGGCCTCGCGGTCGTGCTCGTCGCGGACCTCGCCGACGAGCTCCTCCACGATGTCCTCCAGGGTGACGACACCGGCGGTGCCGCCGTATTCGTCGACGACGACGGCTATCGGCTGCGACTTGCGCAGCAGCTCAAGCAGCGGCTGCACGGGCAGCGTCTCCGGTACGAGCACGGGCTGCACGGCGATCCGGCCGACGGGGACGCGGAGCCGGTCGTGGACCGGGACGGCGAGGGCGTCCTTCAGGTGCACCATGCCGACCACCTCGTCGATGCGCTCGCGGTAGACCGGGAAGCGGGACAGGCCGGTGGCGCGGGTGAGATTGAGGACGTCCTGGGCGGTGGCCTCGGACTGCAGCGCGTTGACCCGTACCCGCGGGGTCATCACGTGCTGTGCGGTGAGATGGCCGAGGGAGAGGGTGCGGACGAAGAGGTCGGCGGTGTCCGCCTCGATCGCGCCCGCGCGGGCGGAGTGCCGCGCGAGGGAGACCAGCTCGGCGGGGGTGCGGGCGGAGGCCAGCTCGTCGGCGGGCTCGACGCCGAAGAGGCGCACGAGGCGGTTGGCGGCGGCGTTGAGACCGGCGATCAGGGGTCTGAAGAAGCGCGCGAAAAGCGCCTGCGGCCCTGCTACGAAGCGGGCCACCTCCATCGGCCGCGAGACCGCCCAGTTCTTCGGCACCAGCTCACCGATCACCATCTGCACGGCGGAGGCGAGCAGCACACCGAGGGTGACGGCTATGCCGGGCACCGCGCCCTCGGGCAGCCCTATGGCGGTCAGCGGGCCGCGCAGCAGCCGGCCGAGGGCGGGCTCGGCGAGCATGCCGGTGACCAGCGAGGTGATGGTGATGCCGAGCTGGGTGCCGGAGAGCTGGAAGGACAGCTGGCGGAGCGAGGCGACCACACGGCGGGCCCGCCGGTCGCCGCCGGCGGCGGCCCGCTCGGCCTGCGCACGCTCGACGGTGACCAGCCCGAACTCGGCCGCGACGAAGAACCCGTTCGCGAGGATGAGCGCGAACGCGGCCGCGAGCAGAAGCAGTGATTCAGTCATCTCGCCGCCCCCGGATCAGGGGCGGCGCCGGTACTACAGGACGATCCGTCCATCGGCTTGCGGGGGTCACTCCTCGAGTAGCTGGGGGCTGCTGACCCCAGAGTAGCGAGTGAATCAGCCGGAGTGGGAGGCCGAACCGTGCCGTTCCACCAGGGCGCGCAGCTGGGTGGCGTCCGCGATGGCCTGCTGTTTGGCGATGCCCGGCTGGATGCCCATGGCGGGCATCGAGGTGCCGTCGGCGAGGTCGAGGTGGACCCAGGGGTCGCCCTGGCGCAGGTTGACCCGGACGATCTCCGGCCATTCCAGGCGGCGCACGGTGGTGAGGTTGGTGACCGTCACGCCGGCCTCGTCGGCCGTCACCTTGGGGCGGCTGAGCAGCAGCGAGCCGCCGAGGAAGAGCAGGCCGGTGATGATGAAGCTGGCCCGCTCGCCGGGGCCGAGGTCCAGCACCAGCCCGTTGGCGACCACGGCCGCGCACATCACCGCGCCGAGCGTGACCAGCACCGCCCGGGTGCGCCGGGGGCGGAAGCTGACGGGGAGATCCGGGCCGGTCACAGGCGGCAGGCGTGGATCTGGGTGGTCAGGATGGCGCGGGCGCCCAGCTCGTAGAGCTCGTCCATGACCCGCTGTGCGTCCTTGGTGGGGACCATGGAGCGGACGGCCACCCAGCCCTCGTGGTGCAGCGGGGAGACGGTCGGCGACTCCAGGCCCGGGGTGAGGGCGACCGCCTTCTCCAGGTGCTCGGCGCGGATGTCGTAATCCATCATCACGTAGGTCCGCGCGACCAGGACGCCCTGCAGGCGGCGCAGGAACTGCTGCACCTTGGGGTCGTCGCCGTCGGCGCCGGTGCGCCGGATGACCACGGCCTCGGAGCGCATGATCGGCTCGCCGAAGGTCTCCAGGCCCGCGTTGCGCAGCGAGGTGCCGGTCTCGACCACATCGGCGATCGCGTCGGCGACGCCCAGCTCGATGGCGGTCTCGACGGCGCCGTCCAGGTGGACGACGGAGGCGTCCACGCCGTGCTCGGCGAGGTGCTTGGCGACGATGCCCTCGTACGAGGTGGCGACCGTCCTGCCCTTCAGGTCCTCGATCGAGGAGGCGACGCCGGGCTTGGCGGCGAAGCGGAAGGTGGAGCGGGCGAAGCCCAGCGGCAGGATCGGCTCGGCGTCGGCGGCGGAGTCGACGAGGAGGTCCTCGCCGGTGATGCCGATGTCGAGGCGGCCGGTCGCGACGTAGATCGCGATGTCCTTCGGCCGCAGGTAGAAGAACTCCACCTCGTTGTCCGGGTCGACGAGGACGAGCTCCTTGGACTCCTTGCGCTGCTGGTAGCCGGCCTCATGCAGCATCTCCGACGCAGGTCCGGACAGTGAACCCTTGTTGGGGACGGCGATGCGCAGCATGAGGTCGGCTTCCTTACGTTCGGGAGGTGGGTGCGGGGAGGGAACGGCTCAGAGGTGGGCGTAGACGTCGTCCAGGGACAGGCCCTTGGCGACCATCATCACCTGCAGGTGGTAGAGGAGTTGGGAGATCTCCTCGGCCGTGCGGTCGGCGCCCTCGTGCTCGGCGGCCATCCACACCTCGGCCGCCTCCTCCACGACCTTCTTGCCGATGGAATGCACGCCCTGCTCGACGAGCTGGGCGGTGCGGGAGGTCGCGGGGTCGCCTTCGGCGGCCTTCTTCTGGAGCTCGGTGAAGAGCTCCTCGAACGTCTTGTTGGCCATGGTGCCGTTCAGTTTACGCGGGCCGCCGGCGGCTCAGCGCCAGGGCTCCTGCAGGGAGCGGAGCGAGGCGGCGGTGGCGACGGCCGCGGTGACGGCCTCGTGGCCCTTGTCCTCGGCCGATCCCGGCAGCCCGGCGCGGTCCAGCGCCTGCTCCTCGGTGTCGCAGGTCAGGACGCCGAAGCCGACCGGGACGCCGGTGTCGACGGAGACCTGGGTGAGGCCCATCGTCACGCCCTGGCAGACGTACTCGAAGTGCGGGGTGCCGCCGCGGATGACGACGCCGAGGGCGACGATCGCGTCGTAGCCGCGGTCGGCGAGCGCCTTGGCGACCACCGGCAGCTCGAAGCTGCCCGGCACCCGGAGCAGCGTGGGCTCGACGATGCCGAGCTCGCGCAGGGCGCGCAGGGCGCCCTCGACGAGGCCGTCCATCACCTTGTCGTGCCACTGGGCGGCGACGACGGCGACCCGCAGGTCCTCGCAGTTCTTGACGGTCAGTTCCGGGGCGCCCTTGCCGCTCACGCGCTTCTCCCTCGAGTGTTTCGGTTCTTACTGGTTGCCGCAGACCGCGACGCGCTCGGCGTCCAGCCACGGCAGGTCGTGTCCCATGCGGTCCCGCTTGGTGACGAGATACCGCAGATTGTGCTCGCCCGCGCGCACCGGCATGGGCTCGCGCGCCGTGACGGTCAGGCCGTGCTTCTCCAGGGCCGTGACCTTCTCGGGGTTGTTCGTCAGCAGCTTGACGGAGCTGACCCCCAGATCGGTGAGGATCTCGGCGCCGGCCGCGTAGTCACGGGCGTCGGCGGGGAGGCCGAGCTCCAGGTTGGCGTCGAGGGTGTCGCGGCCGCGCTCCTGCAGCTCGTACGCGCGCAGCTTCGACAGCAGGCCGATGCCGCGGCCCTCGTGCCCGCGCAGATAGACCACGACGCCGCGGCCCTCCTCGGCGATGAGGCGCAGCGACTCGTCCAGCTGCGGGCCGCAGTCGCAGCGCTGGGAGCCGAAGACGTCGCCGGTGAGGCACTCCGAGTGCACCCGTACGAGGACGTCGCCGACGGTCAGATCGCCCGTGGTGAGGGCGATGTGCTCGACGCCGTCGGCGGCGCGGTAGCCGTATGCCCGGAAGGCGCCGTGCCGGGTGGGCAGCCGGGTCTGGGCCTCGCGGCGGACCTGCGGTTCGGGTGCCGGCGCCTTCCGGGCATACGGCTACCG